>NZ_JAUHIU010000010.1:0-305208 GCF_032381555.1 Bradyrhizobium sp. SZCCHNPS1003 | reverse complement strand
TGGACCTGTGGTACCTGCCGCCTGCATTTTTTGAGCAGGCGGGCCACGGGCCTCAGTCGAGGTCCGGCCTTCCCTGCCCCCTCTCGTTTGAAGAGGGTGAGACCACTGTATCACTCGGACGCCTGGGGCGCCGCGAGGCTATGGACGCACATCCCCATATGTCGCTCAGAATTGTTGATCACGACGGCGCAACAGGCGCGGTGCCCACCCTTCCCTGGAGGGGGCCTGGAGGGGGGATGCAGGGGGAGCGCCTCGGCGTCCCCCGCATCCGGTCTCGAGTCTTACTTGTTCGCCGCGCGGGCGCGCGACTTGGCGGCCGCCTTGGCGCGGATCCGCGAGATCTGGCCGCGCGGCAGGGTGACGAAGATCTCGCCGATCCAATCCAGCTTGACCCCGACGATCGGCTTGGCGTTGAAGCTCTTCAGATTGACCACGGACGGCGATTTGCCGCGCTCGATCGTCTTCAGGTAACGCTCGCCGGATTTGAGGCGCACCACCGCCTCCTCGCCGTAGAAGCTCGACAGCGGGTGGCGCTGCTCGCGGTAGACGACGATCACGTCGCCATTCTCATATTTCGGCAGCATCGAATCACCGGAGACCTCGAAGGCGATGGTCTCCTCGGAGATCGGGAAGGGCAGGGCGACCTCGCCGAGGCCCTCGACCGGCACCTGCTCGTAATCCGGCTCGATCACCGAGCCGGCGCCGACCCGTCCCATGACGGGGACCGAATTGAGCTCGAGATACTCCGTAATGAGCGGAATCTCGGCCGCCTTGATCAGGCGCTGGCCGCCGAGGATCTCGGAGACCGCCCCCGGCCGCACGCCCATGGCGCGGGCCAACCCTCCTTTCGTCTTTCCTGGCTTCTCGAGTGCACGCTCGATCATGGCGACGTCCAACATGGCTTTGACCTCTTTTGCGAATCTCGGAAGGGATTATATGTTTCGAATAATCAGAACTCAAGCTTGACTTTTTGTTCGGAATATCGGAAGATTTGGCCGTCGGGTGAGCCGGCGGGTCCGGCGGCCCCGACCCAGAAGGAAGAGCGAGAATGCAATCCACCGATTGGCCAGACCAACATTCCAAAATGCTGTGCGAGCTTCATGCCCAGGGGCGGTCCTATGCCGAGATCGCGCGCGCCCTCAATGCGCAGTTCGGAACCGCCTATACGCGGAACGCGACGCTTGGCCGCGGCAAGCGGATCGGGCTTGTGGCGCCGGGCGGGCCGAAAGCCGCTCGATCCGAGCCCCGGCCGATGTCCGCGGCGACCCGAGCCCGGCGGCGAAGCCCGGACGCGGCGGCGTGGCCGATGCCGTCCCCGCCGAAGCCTGCCGCGCCGGTCAGGCTGCGCTGCGTCGGCCTCAGCCCGCGCCTGCTGTCCCTCGACCAGCTCGAACGCAACGATTGCCGCTACCCCTATGGAGGCGACCGGGACGACGATCCCATCACCTTCTGCGGTCATCCGCGCCAGCCCGGCTCCTGCTACTGCACGCCGCATTACCATCTCACGCGGCTTCCGCCCGAGGAGACCGCCGTGCGCTCCGCCGGCCCTTTGATCCTGCGGCTGGTCGCCGCCGCGTAGAGCGCGGCAAACCCGACCCGAACTGACCCCATCCATTTTCCGGAGACGAGACATGGCGCGCCCCAGACGCAGCAAGCCCCATCGCATGTCCAAGACCCACGACCGGAGAGCTCACGACCTGCCGCGAAATGCAGACGTGATTCCCGTAGAGATCGACGATCCGCTGGCGCTCGAGCCCGGCGAAAAGATCGTCGCGTTGCGATCGGTCCGCAGCGACCCGCTCGGCCGGCTGCACGCGCACAAGCAGCTGGATGACGCCCAATACCGGGCCGGACGGGCGTTCCAGAATGATTGGGAGCGGGCCGAGCGGGGCCCGCAGGCGATCGATCCCTCGCGCGAGCACGTCGACGGCGCCCGTGGGCGCGAGCCGGTCACCGAAGGCCAGAGGCAGGCGGTGCTGCGGCTCAACCGCGCCGAGCGCGAGCTCGGCGCCGACGGGGCGGCGATCACCCATGACGTCCTGGTGCACGGCCTGACCATGGAGCAGGTCGGACACAAGCGGGGGCTCGCCAGCCAGCGCTGGAATGATTATTTCGCCCGGCGCTTCAAGGAGTGCCTGGACCGGCTGGCCGTGGTCTACGGGTTTTCCACCGACAGGATCGCCAGGAAATGCGATGGGGCCGTGCGATCGGGCCGTCGGGGCGAGAGCTAACGGCCGGCACGACCGGCGCTCGTACCGTCGTCGACGGGGTACGAGCGCCGGTCGGACAATCGTTTTCCCTCAGGGATGCGGCGTCACGACATAAGTGGTGCTGTAGGGCTCGACGCGCAGCGAGGCATGCGACAGCAAACCGATCTTGGCCGAAGGCGTCATCTGCAGCTCGCCGTTCGGGCCGCGATGAACATTGTACTGCCAGGCCGCGAGGTCGCCTTTCTGCGCCAGTGCGCGCGCAACGGCGCTGGCATCGCTGCCGCCGATCGTCGCCAACTCGTCGCTATTGAGACCGATGACGATCTCGTCCTTGACGGTCACCACCTTGAACAGCGAGGTCGCGCTGTCGCCGGCCTTCGCCATCGAGGCAGCGAGCGACAGTGTGGCGACGGCGATGAAGATCGGGCGTGTCAGTCTGGAAGGCATGAGGACTCCTGTTGCCGATGGCATGATGGACGGCGTCGGTGTGCAGCCATTGGTTCCCGACGGGCGGCCATCGGTTCGCAGAAATCGATGCGGCGGTGGGTTGAACCAGGGGGCGTGACGTCGCGTCTAAGCGCGATTGCGGGATGCGTACGTGCCGCCTGATGGCCGGGTTGGTCCTGAGTTGACACAGGTCAAGCTGCGCGCCCGGGCATGTTGTATCTGGGAACGAGTGAAGTGAAGGGTGATGCCATGTTCAGCGGGAAATATCGATCTCCTTCGGCCGGTGGAAAAATCGCGATTGCGGCCGTCGCGGCCATCGCCGTGGTGGCGAGCGCGCCGGCGCCAGCCCATGCGCGGCCGGCGAGTCCGGCCAACAAGTCGGCGGTCGCGACGGCGACAGCCGGCGATTTGACCGATCTCAGCGCTCGCCGGCGCTATCGCCGCGTCTACAGGGGCAATCCAGCCGCCGGCTTGGCCATCATGGGTGCAATGATCGGCACCATCGGCGCAATCGCCGCGCATCAGCACGACGACTACTATTACTATGGGCCCGGCTATTATCCCGGACCCGGCTATTACGGGCCGCCGCGGGTGTACTACGCACCGCGGCCATATTATGTTCGCCCGTACTACGGCCCGCCCGGTTACTACTACAGTCCGTACTGACGTGACGCGGCGCTCCGTCGATGTTGCGGTGTCGGCTCAGAAGCCGCCGGCGCTGAAACGGAGCGGCTGCACGACGTCGTACGCCGCCTTGCTGATCGGGACCGCATAGTCGACCGTGAGCGGTCCGAATGGCGATGCCCAGGTCATGCCGACGCCGACCGAGGAGCGCAGCACGTTCCTGTTTGCCACCTGGACATTCTGGGTCGGGCCGCGATAGCCGAACACGGTTCCTGCGTCGACGAAGGCCGATGCACGCAGGCCGTATTCCTGCGGCAATCCAGGAATGTTGCCCTGCAGCTCCGCCGTGGTCGCCCAAAACAGGCTGCCGCCGACATTGTCCATCGTCGATCCTGGCGTCAGATCGCGCGGCCCAAAGCCGCCCGGCGCGAAGCCGCGCACCATGGTGGGACCGCCGAAGAAGCTGTTGAGCAGCGGCGCCTGCTGGCCACCCCATCCGGTGATATAGCCGCCTTGCGCGCGCACCATGCCGGTCAGGTCGCTGTTGATGGACCGATAGTAGCGGACGTCGCCCGTGGTCCGCAAAAAGCGAACGTCGCCGCCGAGACCGGCGAGATCCTGCGTCAACTGTGAACGAATGCCGCTGGTCGGCACCTTGTTGTTGTCGAGGGTGCTGTAGGTGACGGTATTGCCGAGCGAGGACACCGTCTGCCGTCCGGCTGCAATCGCCTGGCGAACCGGCAGGGACACCGCCGCCGGCGAGATCCCCGGCGCGAGCACCACCTTTTGGTCGTAGAGCGAATAGCGCCACAGCATGGCAGTCTGCTCGCTGACCGGCATGCCCAGGGTGAGGGCACCGCCATAGGTGTTGCTGCCGAACGATTGGAATGTGCTGACCATGCTCTGTCGAGCGAACAGCTCCATGCCAGGTGTCGTTCGACCGAGGGCGTAGGGCGAGGTGAAGGACAGGCTGGCGCCGCGCGCGAACTGGCCGTAGGTGAAGGTGGCCTGCGCAGTGTTGCCGGTGCCGAGCACGTTGCGGTCACCGATCTTCACCTCGGCGAGCAATCCGTCCGTGGACGAATAGCCGCCCGAGACGTTGAAGTCGCCGGTCGCCTGATCGACTGCCTCGACATCCACCACCACGCGATCCCTGGCCGAGCCCGGCCGCGTCGAGATCTTGACGGTCTTGAAGTAGTTGAGGTTGCGCAGGCGACGTTCGGCGCGGTCGATCAGCGTCCTGTTGTAGGCATCGCCTTCGCTGACGTCGAACTCGCGCCGGATCACGTCGTCGTGCGTGCGCGTGTTGCCGTGGATCTCGATGCGCTCGACATAGCTGCGTCGTCCCTGCTCGATCTGGAAGGTGACGTCGGCCAGCCGATCCTGCGCATGCCGATTGATCCCGGGCTCGACCTGCGCAAACGGAAAGCCGAGCTTGCCAAGTTCAGCCGCCAGGGCGTCCGAGATCTTGTCGATCTTGCTCTGGTCGAACGTGTCGCCCTGCTGCACCAGCAAGGATGTGCGCAGGCGGTCGCACGCCAGCCCCTGCACGTTGCAGGAGACGTCGACTGCGGCGAATTTATAGAGTCCGCCTTCCTCGATCGCAAAGGTGAGGTTGTAGCCGCTATTTGCCGCGTCATAGTCGACGCTCACATTGGAAACCTCGGCATCGGCGTAGCCGTGGTTGCGATAATATTGTCGCAGCAGCTCGCGGTCCTCGTTGACGCGGTCTGCGTCGTAGACGTTGCCGCCGGTCACGAAGCTCAGCACGTTGGTGGCCGAGGTCTTGATCACCGCGTGCAATTGTCGGGCGCCATAGGCGCGATTGCCTGTGAAGTTGATCGCCCTGACCGGCGTCTTCTTGCCTTCGGTGATGGTGAAGACGAGATCGACGCGGTCGTTGCCGCGATCGATGATCTCCGGGACGACGCGGATGTCGTCGCGTCCAGCGCGATGGTACGTCTGGATGATGCGGGCGACGTCGCCCTGAACGGTTGCGCGCTGCAGGCCGGCTCGCGGCTTTGATAGCACCGCGCCCGTGAGCTCCGCATCCTTCACCTTCTTGTTACCTTCGAAGGCGACGCGATCGAGCACTTTTGCTTCCGAGACGCGGACCACGGTCCGTCCGTCGGCGCGGCTGATCTTCACGTCGTCGAACAGCCCGGTCGCAACCAGCGCCTTCAGGCCGGCGTCGAGCGCGGCGGCGTCGTAGCGCCCGTTGGCGTCAGTGTGGAAATAGGATCGCACGGTGTCGGCATCGACGCGCCGATTGCCCTGTACTGCAAGGGCTTCGGCCGCCACGGCCGGCGGCGCGGACGTCACCACTAACAGCGTCGCAACGATCAATGCGACATGTCGCGATCTGCTGTCTCCACGGTGACGGCTGTCTCGGGCGGTCAACATGCGCGCATCTGCCTGCTCGTCATGCCGGGATGCAAGAGCCGGTGGGCGGCCAAATCATGTCGAAGCCGTGGAGACTTGGCGGCCTGCGATCACGCCTGCGAAGGGCGACCGGCAGGGAATCGAGCGCGGCCGCAGAATCGACGCAGAGTCGATTCAAACGGCGTGCAGCATCGTCCTCATCCGTACGCGCCAGCAGATGCTGATGCGGCGAACGTTTGTCGGGAGCAGACCATGCGCGCGATCGCCTTGGCCCTCATCGCTTGCACTTTCGTTCAATCAGCCCTTGCTGCTGCGGTCGTCCCAGAGATCGACCCACGCGCGTCGCTCGGTGTCGTCCAGAATTGGATCTACAACTATCGCACCAAACCCGACTACGCCCATGTGCCGGCGGCGGTGCGGGTGCTGTTTCACTCGCAGACGTTCAAGGAGCCGGAGAACGCGGGCATCTATCTCGGCTTCATTGCGGGGGCGATCGGCTCCAATCCGGCCAAGGCGGAACAACTGGTCAACAGCTTCTTTCCCGTGCCTCCCGAGGAGGAGTGGGTGGTCGTGCGGGCCATCGCCTATTCGGGTCTGCCGGACTGGCGCAATCTCATGCGCAAGGTCGCGCCGAAGATGCCGGGCCGCCGCGTGATGATCGACGGTTATCTCAGCGGCGCACAGCCGACCTTGATGGACATCCCATTGGAGGAATCGAAGCCTGGCGTGATGGACAAGCTGCGTGGCGCATTGACGCAGAATCCGTTCAAGAAGGAGGAACGCAAGCTCGACACGCGGCTCAGCTACGCGACCCACCAGGATCTGCTCGACATCCTCTGGGGTTATTACTTCGCGACCGGCTCGCGCGTGCCGATCCAGCGCATCGTGCAGATGCTGCCATGGTCGAAGAGCCGCGACACGATCGACAAGCTGACCATCGGTAGCATGGCGCGCTATACGCTTGCCAGCTACTCGGTGCGCGATGCCAGCCTGCGCGACTATCTCCGGGAGGAGCTGGCGCGGCAGTCGGGACCGGTCAAGGAGCCGCTCAGGGAGGTGGTTGAGGCCGCCGATACGGTGCAGCTCGGCGCCGTCCGCAAGGATGCCGTCGCCGCGGTCGAGGAGCTGAAGACCAAGGGCTCTGACGCCCGGCGCAACATGGATTTCTGGGGACAGCTCGGCGTCGGTGCCCTTGCGCTCGGCTGCGTCTCGGCTGCGGCGCTGGGGCAGGTCGCCGTCGGCATCCCCTGCGTGATCGGCGGCTCGGCCTCGCAGGGCCTGCTCTCGTTCTGGGAGAAGCAGCAATAGGCCGTCGGTGGCGCAGCGGTGGCGTTCGTTGGCGACCGAGGGAAGGGGAGAGCCGGTCGAGCGGAGCGGCGGGGGGCTGACACTCAGGGCGCTCTTGATGCCGAAGCGGCCTGATCGCGCGCCCAACATACACACTCAAGGGTTGTTCGGCTTTTCGTTTCCTCTACGAAAAGTAGAAAAAATAGTCAGCGCGCAGTCTCTGCTGGCACGCCTATGAAAAAATCAGGACAGGCTGGCCTTCACTGCAGCCGGATAAACCGGCTCACGGTGAACCTCCGCGCCAGATTCGTCGACGACGACGATGGACAGCCTGCGGTCGGTGATGCGCGGGTCGTGCCGGAGTCGCCGGGCCAAATCCCGGCTGTGCTCGATCGCCCCCGCACTCGTCGCAAATTCCAGGCCGGTCCGGTCTCTGGTCGGAATGCCATCCTTCATATCGAAATAATAAGTGCGCATGGTCTTCCTGCAGCCGCTGTGTGGCGGGAGTGGGCACGGAGCCCGAGCGGGATCCGCAACCCATTCTTCCCCCAAAGCAAACTATAGAAGACCTCTAATGTGGAGGACAAGCTTACCGCTGCCGTAATCCCCGCGCATTGTTCGGTAAACGACCGTTTCCACTGGTATCGTCAGCCAGAAACTGCCAGAAGACCCAAATTGTGACGCCGAAATCAACCCACCGGTCAGTTCGGCTTGCTGCGAGAGTTGTTCCCTGGCATACTTTCAACCTCATCGGGTTCCGCACGGTCGATTTCCAGGCGGGCCATCCTGAGGATCAGGGTCGCAGTCGTCAGACCGAGACTTTCAGCCTCGATTGCTGCAGTATCTACCTTGCGTGCAAGGCCTTCACGTTTGCTAAGGACTGGCATTACCGTTTCCTGCCAAAGGTGCGAGATGAAGAATTCAACATTCATCGCGGAGCTGCACACGAAGCTCGGAGCCCCATCGAGCGAAGCCGTGGAAAGCCTTCGTCTGCTGAAGGCGTTCCTGAAGCTGGCTCCGGGCCAGCGCATCGAGGTGATCGAGATAGTCGAGCGGTTGACCGCAGACGCCCTTTCGGAGACCGACCGCCCTCTGTCCTGACCTCATCCCTCCCGATTGCATGCAATGGTTGCGGGTGGTTGCGTGGCGATCGCGTAGATTGCATCATCCAGCGCTTCCGATTCGTGCAGCGTCCCGGCCGGCAGCAGGATCTTGTCGCCGGCGGTACAGATGCGCTCGCCGCCTTCCCAACGAAACGTGAGCCGTCCCTTGATCACGACGAGGATTTCGTCGACGGGGTGGGTATGGAAGGCGTGAACCTTGCCGGCTGCATCGTGCTGCAGCTCGATGCAGCCCTGCGCCGGCAACAGCGCCAGGATGTCGGGATCGATCGCGAAGCTGGTCTTGGTTCCAGCGATGATCTGGGTCATGCAGCCTGCTCCTTGTCTGTAATGGACGATGGCTTGGTCTGCGCCAGCTTGTGGAAGGGACAGGCCGGCGGCGGCTGGTTGTCGTCGTAGAGGAAGTACTGTTTGAACTCCCGGCCCTCCGGATTGCCGTAGCGTCCGAGCTGGGGCGAAGGCGCCGTCGTGTCGAACGGGACCAGCCGTTTGCGCACCTCGCCGAAGGCCTTGGCCGCCGCCTCGTCCGTGCCGAGCATCCGTTCGAACACCCAGCGCGGCTGGAAGGTCAGCATGAATGCGCTCGATCGGCGGCTTTGCCGCATCACATGTGCGGGCGTGCTGCAGACGACGAAGATCGGCTCCCCGGCGAACGAGAACTCCCACATCGGATGATCGACGGTCTCGGGAATTTCGGCGGGCCACGGCTGGCTGTCGACGCGCGCCAGCTGATCGAGGATGTGCCAGAATTTCTTGTAGTAGGAGTCGATGGTCTGGACCGGGCGCGGGCGCGTGAACAGCACCAGCGAGGTGTTGGGCCCGTGCGAGCGGCTCTCCGAGACGAACAAGGCGAGCTGCTGGCCGAGCACGTCGATGTCGATGGGGTCGAGAAACAGATAACGAAGCTGATCGTGACGATAGCCCGCGACGCCGAATACGCACGGAAAGGGTCTTGCTTCGCTGCTCATCTGAGCCTCGAATTCCGAAAACAGGACGCTCTGCCAGGTGCCGGCCTGATGGCCGGATCGGACTTCGTCCCTTCTCAAATACAAACGCGACATACTGACCCTCTCTGTTCTTATGCTTAAGTACGAAGTATCAATTCGCGCCTCATCATCAGCGGCCCAAGGAGTCCAGGAAGCGACATCAGGAGAAGAATCTCGATCAGGGCTGCGTAGCCGGAATCGCTGGCGGCACTGCGCAGGCTTGATCCGATGTCGGGGTCGAGGCCGCTTGCAGTCACCATGGCAAAGGCGATCGCCGGCTGAGCCAGCCCGGCAAAAATGCCGGCGGCTGTCGTATTGATCGATGCGCCGACGCCGATGCGCTCCGCCGTGTAGAGATGCTTGGTGCTTTTCAGGATCAGCGGCACGGTGCCCCCGGCCACCAGACCGAGCACGGCGAACACTGCGCCGACATAGAAGAAGCCGAAGCTGTGCGCCAGTGCCGGCAACAGCATCACGACGAGCAGCATGCGCAGCAGGGTGATGGAAATCAGGGCTGCATTGAGCGACTGCATCCGATCGGCGGCATGGCCGAGAAAGATCGATCCGATGGCGTTGCCGACCATGAAGGCGAGCAGAGGGCCTCCGGCCGCTGACGGCGAGATGCCGAAATAATGCGCGACCATCGGGATGCCCCACACCCCGGCAAGCGTGGTCACGACCGCGAAATGCGCAGCGAAGCTCATGGCGCAGCCCCACGTCGCGGCCGATCCGAGCGCATGCCAGCTTGTGACCAGGACGCTCTTCAGCGTCCGGCTGGTGTAGTTCGCAGGTGCGGATTTCAAGGTCGCGGACGCGCAGGCAAAGTTCGCGACGCCGACGCAGGCGATGAAGAGAAAACAGGCGCGCCAGCCGAAGCCGCTGACCGCAGCGGCGAGCGGGGTCGTGGCGAGGACGCCGCCGACATAGCCCGACACCTGGGAGATGCCGGACATCAGGCCGAAACGCTGGTCGGAAAAGTTCTGCGCGACGAGCTTCAGCAGCGCCGTGAACACCAGCGCGTCGCCGCACGCCACGACCACGCGTGCGACGAAGACGTCGAACAGGGTAGGCGACAGCGCGAAGGCGGCGCTGCCGAGCACCGACGCCGTCATGCTGCACAGGACGACACGCTTCACACCGTAGCGGTCGACCAGAACGCCCGCGGGGATCTGCATCAAGGTGTAGCCCCAGAAGTAGCTGGAGGCGAGCATCGCGACGCCGGAGGCGTCGGTGCCGAAGTCGCGCATGAAGTCGAGGCCCACGGTCTGCGGCGACATCCGCTGCAGGAAGGCGACGGCGTAGGCAAACGCGACCGTTCCCCACGCAACATAGGCGCGATCGAAGAACCGGAGCGAAGAGGACGCGACCGCTTGTTGTCCGAGCGCCGCCATCACACCCTCGCATAGCCGACGGAGAACAGGGCGTCGGCGGAATCCGGGATGATCCGCGACATCGCGGTCTCGACCAGCGAGGCCCTGCCGTGATAGTCTTGCCTGATATGCTGGATGTGTCCGTAGGCGCCGCGCATGATCATGCGGGGCACCTCGAGCGGCTTGCCCGGATAGATCGTCGCGCACATCTCGACGCAGGCGGCCTGCAACTCCGCATCCGCCGCCTCATCGAGCAGCGACGGCGCGACCCTCTCGCAGATCTTGGCGTTGGCAGCCCACACGATCGGGTTGCGCGTACGCCATCCGTAAAGAATTTCTTCGCCGGGCGTGGCCGACCCAGGATGCTTGAGGATCTGCGACGTAAAGAACCCATACAGGCCACGACCCTGATGTGCGGGTAGTACTTCGGTCCCACTGCGATAGATGGCCAGCCGCTGCGCGATGGTCATCACGCGATAGACCGAGAACGCGACCAGTCCGATGTGATCGTAGACTAGAACGAGGCCGTATTTGCTGTTGAACGGCGATGAGGCCGCGGTCCAATGGGGTTCGATTGCTTTCCAGTTAATGGCAATGATCGAATTCATCGCATCCATGATCGGCTGCCGATCAGGCAGCTCGATCTCCGACGCGTCGGAAAAGCTGTAGACGGTGTAGTCGTCCCATGGCGAGGCGATCGTCTTGTATCGGCCGTCCAGGTTGCGCGACATCACGTGAACTCCAGCACTGCAAGGTCGAGCTATACAGGCGGTCCTCCGATGGCTTAAAGGACAATATGCCCTCGAATCCTGCCAACTCTCCCCGGCGTGCTGCGGTGCGTCGAGATGGTGCCGAAAGGCGGCTCGCCATCTTTGCCTTTCCCGGAGTGACGCTGCTCGACGTTTCCGGCCCGGCGCAGGTGTTCGCCGAGCTCAGCGAGATCGAGCTGCCGGGGCCGGGCTATGCGCTCAGCTACGTGTCCAAGGAGGGCGGACTGGTGCCGACCGATGTCGGCCTGATGATCGACACCGCGCCGCTCTCGTCCGTGAAGCCGGAGGAGGTCGACACGCTGCTGATCCCTGGGGGGCCAGGCATCTGGAAGCTGCGGCAGGACGAGACGGTGATGCGGTGGATCGGGGAGGTGCTCCCGGGCGCCCGGCGGATCGCATCCGTCTGCCTCGGCGCCTTTGCGCTGGCCTGGGTCGGCGCGCTGGAGGGCAGGCGGGCCGCTACACATTGGCGCTACTGCCCCCGCCTGCAGGACAGTTTTCCGAACGTGAAGGTCGAGCCCGACGCGATCTTCGTGCAGGACGGCCGGGTCTGGTCATCCGCAGGCGTGAGCGCCGGCATCGATCTGGCGCTGGCGATGATCGAGGAGGATTTCGGTCATACGATCGCGCTCGACGTGGCGCGCCGGCTCGTCGTCTTCCTGAAGCGTCCTGGCGGCCAGAGTCAGTTTTCGACCGTCCTGGCGGCGCAGGCGTCCGACGTCGAGGGTCGGTTCAGTGCGCTGCATGCCTGGATCATCGAGAACATCGCGAGCGACCTGCGCGTCGAGGCGCTGGCCGCGAGAGCCGGCATGACGCCGCGCACCTTTGCCCGCACCTATGTCAGCCGCACCGGGATGACCCCGGCACAGGGAGTCGAGGCGCTCAGGGTCGAGACGGCGCGCCTCCTACTCGAAAGCCGCCAGGTCGAAAACGTGGTCGAAGTCGCCAAACGGGCGGGCTTTGGCGACGACGAGCGCATGCGGCGGGCGTTCCTGCGGCATCTCGGCGTGTCGCCATCGGAGTATCGGCGCCGCTTCTCGGGCTGAGCGGCGCTTGCCGCAACCGGGGCTGACAAGATTCGCCGGAGTCGACGCCTTTTCCTTTGCTTTCGGGTTAGTCTCGCCGTTCGCGTTGAGGCCAGAGCGGCCATGCCTTATGCGATCGCTCGAAGGCTTCCGTAAAAGGCCATGTGTATAACGCTGAAAATTTGATGCAGATCCGCCTCTGCGGACGGGAAAGGCCAATGACCAACATCGTTCCCTTTCGCACGAGGACACTCTCTCCTCAGGCGCCTTTGCGACGGCTGAAGAGAAGGCCGCGGTTGTGGTGGCCGGTGCCGGCCACATGGACACCGTGCGAGCCGGTGCATTCGGTGTCAGGGAGGATGCGAGAAAAACTGTCCTCCTCCTCGATCTTGCCCTGCAGCATGCGCGAGAGCTCTCAGGCCTCGTTACGGACCGAGCGCGCGCGGCGGACCTATGATCGTCACCTCGCTTCGATCGAATACGCGCTGCAGATTACGCGCCAACGTATGGCCGCACTCTGACAGGCGCTGGCAGCTTTCTTCCCCGTCTATTTGTACGGCGACGCAGGGAGTCGGATGTGGTAGTTGGATCTGTCGTGGAGGACGTAACGATGACTCAAACCAAACTGGAAGTGCCCGCTGAACTGCGGGACCTGGCCGAAAAGACCATCTCGCAGGCGGAAAAGGCGTTCGAGATGTTCTTCGACGCAGCCGGAAAATCGATCGGCACGGTTCCCGGACCTGCCGCCGACATGTCCAAGCAGGCGCTCACTCTCACCGAGCAGAACATCAAGACGGCTTTCGAACACGCTCGAAAGCTCGTTCACGCCACCGAGCTCGAGGAGGCGATGCGGATCCAGTCCGAGTTCCTGCGCAGCCAGTTCACCAACGCCGGTGAGCACATGAAGACGATCACGTCGAGCATCATGTCCGCCGCGAGCAAGGCTACCGAACCCAAGAGCTGAAGCGCGAGCCTCGCCGTCGCAGGAGCGACGGTCTGCATGGACGAACTCGGCGGCAGCGCTGCCGCCGAATGGACGCGGGCGGACGAGACGGGCGAAAGAGCCCAGCCCTATTTTCGCAGGCTGCCGATATAGGCGGCGATGTCGGCCGCCTCCAGCCGGTTGAGCGGAAAGCTTGGCATCTTCGGATGCGGGTCGAGCAGGAAAAACGCGACCTTCTCTGGCGTGAAATCCGTTTTCTGAGCAATCTGAGCGAAGGTGGGAACGTCCGCGCTCGCCTGCTTCTGCGTCCCTTCGATGAGGTGGCATGAGGCGCACCAGCGACGGGCCAGATCTCCGCCGTGATCCGGATCGGCGGCCCATGCCGGTGTCGACGCCGCAGCCGCGATCGCGATCGCCATAACTCTCATCACCGAGGCGTGCATCAAGGAACTCCTGATCATTGTCTGTTGAGTGGTGGCATACCTCGCCGGAGTGACGGCGGGTGGCTCACGAAGGAATGTTTCGCCCCTGGAGAGGAGCGATCTTGGCGGCTCCGCCTCGCAGGCACGCGCGGCGCGTCGATGAATCTCGACGTCAATTACAGCATGATTTGGGAAAATGGGACAGGTCGATCCGGCTGACGATTGCCTTCAGGAGCGCGCTGGCGCGGCGCAGCCAAGACATATCGGCCGAGCGAGACACATCGGTCGAGGCGGTGATCGTCAGCTCTTCCGCAACGTAGGACATGTCGAGCCCTCCCTGTCGCTCAGCATCTTTCCGCTCAGCCTGTTGACGAGGTGCGTACCGCCGCATGCTGGGCATGCGGCGGCCTCATAGGCATCGAACTGGTCGGCAAGAGCCGGTGCGGCCAAGCCGATCTGAACGTTCGATCCCGTCTGGGAGCAGCGAAAAATGAGAGCTTCCATCGGCTGAACATGACAAATGCCGGCATCGATGCCTTGATCTGTCTCAACAGGCGATGAGCGGTCCGGCGCGCGCCGGACCGCCGGAGAGAGAGAAAGTCAGGTCAGGCCATGCGATGCGGCCTTCGCCATCTCGATCCGTTCGGCGACATTCACCGTGGACACGGAACCCGTTTGGGCCGCACGGAGCGCCGCATCGATCTTCGACTTCACGCGCCGGGCCGCGAGCGCGGCGAGTCTGGTCTGGGTGCGTCCGGTCTTGATCTGATCGCCGAACTCGTACCGCCATTCCCACATGTCCGGTTCAGCAGTCGCCACGACCGTATATTGGACACCTCGGTGGATCACGGAACCCCCCTGTCAACATTTCCACTGCAAGTCAACGTCTAAGCAATCTACAATCAATCCGGGCAAATACGGGACTGGAACAATTGCCAGTCCGGCGGTGGTGAGATGCTTAACACCACCATGCCGACAATGTTCCACAGGCACCCGGTTTCCGTGCACACTTTTCGAGTACGGATATCGGCCGTGCACAATCGGCTGAAATGACGGGGGCAGCCTGAAGACGCAGACGGGGGGCTGCGCTCAATGGCCAACCTCGAAATCTGCCGGAAGGGTGGACGACGCGTGCGGCGGATTCGAGTTCCGATCGATGACCGGCAGGAGATATTAAGGCACAACATGCATGCCGGAGTCGATGTTGGTCCGCCATCCCGAGACGAGGTCCATCTTGTTTGCCGATGATCAAGAGCTGGCGAGGACGGATAGCGTGGCAGCCGGCAACGGCAACGGAGGTCGTGACCTCCGGGTCGACGCGTTCCGGGGGCTCGCCCTCTGGTTCATCTTCATCGATCATGTTCCGGACAATTCGCTGGCGTGGCTGACGCTGCGCAACTACGGCTTCAGCGACACCTCCGAGGTGTTCGTCTTCGTCTCCGGCTACACCTGCATGCTCGCCTATGGCGGAGCGCTGCCGAAGCAGGGCTGGGCGACCACGGTGGTGCGGGCGCTGCGGCGCGCCTGGGAGATCTATGCGGCGTTCCTGGTGCTGCTGCTCGCCTATGCGGCGCTGGTCTGGGTGATCGGCGGCGGCACGCGCTTCGTCGACGAGACCAACACCGGCTTCTTCTTTCGCGAGCCGGGGCCCACGCTGGTGCATGTGGCGCTGCTGCAATTCGCGCCCGTCAACACCGACATCCTGCTGACGTTTGCAATCCTGCACATCTGCTTTCCCGTCATCCTGTGGCTGATGATCACCAGCGCGACGTTGACGCTGGCGCTTTCATTCCTGCTCTACATGATGGTTCAGCTGTTCAGCTGGCAGGCGCCGGCGTGGCCGAGCGGCGAGCTGTATTTCAATCCGTTCGCCTGGCAGTTCCTGTTCGTGATCGGTGCCTGGTACGGCTGTGCCGGCGCCACACGCCTGCGTCCGCTCCTCGACTCGCGAACGCTGTTGATCGTGGCGATCGGCTATCTCGCGTTCAGCCTGTTGATGGCGCTCAGCTGGGAGTTCAAGAGTCTCGAGAACCTGATCCCGTCGGCCATCAGCGGCCTGATCTATCCGATCTACAAGAGCCACCTGGCGCCGGTGCGGTTGTTGCACTTCCTGGCGCTTGCCTTCGTGGTGTCGCGGCTGGCTCCGCGGGACTGGAAGGGGCCAATCCGTCCGCTGATGACGGCCATGATCAGGTGCGGCGAGAACTCGCTCCCGATCTATTGCCAGGGTGTGCTGCTGGCCTTCCTCGGCCAGGTCGTGCTGACCGACGTGGCGAGCGGGTTGGCGATGCAGCTCCTGATCAGTGTCGCCGGGATTGCGATCATGACCATCGCGGCCACGCTGCTGACATGGGAATCGCAGCTCGACCGGCGCGGACCGCGGCTGTTCTGACCGCCGTTCCTCAACGCCGGCGTGCGACGGTGACCCCGAGCAGGAAGGCGACGAACAGGCTCGTGAGCGGGGCCTCGCGGGTGATCGCGCTGATGGTCGACAGGGCGGTCCCGGGCCGCCGCGCGTCCCTTGCCGCTTCGCTCAGCCGGTCCACGGCCGCACTCAGGGTACCCACCACTTCGCCGAGTGCATGCGACATGTCCGTCGCGGTGTCGAGCGCGCGTTCGGCGACGCCCGGCTGCGGAGGTGTTTCGAACGTTTCGCTGCTCACTGTCGTTGCCTTCTTGCCGCGGCTCGTCGGATTGGCACCCTCGTGCCGACGCGATTCGGCCGAGGGGCGCATGTAACGCTCGTGGGAAATGCCGGCTGATGCGATTGGTTCCCTGGGACCGAGACGCATCGCCGGCGAAGCGCGCGGTGCAAAATCGCGCTACGCTGGGCGCCCGGCCGTCGATGAAAGGATTCCGTCTTGGCTTCTCCAGACCTTAAGGCGCCACATCGTATCGCCGTCCTTGGTGCTCCGATCGATCTCGGCGCGTCGGTCCGCGGCACGCTGATGGGGCCTGCTGCACTGCGCACCGCAGGTCTCATCACCGTGCTGGAAAGCCTCGGGCTCGATGTCACCGACTACGGCGATGTCGGCATCGCCGACATGACGGAGCCCGGTGACGAGCCGCCGGTGAAGGCCAAGCACTATCGCCAGATCCAGCGCTGGTCGCGGGTGCTGGCGCGTCGCAGTCACGAGCTGGCGCAGACCGGCGCCATCCCGATGTTTCTCGGCGGCGACCATTCGCTGTCGATGGGGTCGGTGAACGGGATCGCGCGCCATTGCCGCGAGATCGGGCGGGAGCTGTTCGTGCTCTGGCTCGACGCACATGCCGACTACAACACGCCCGAAACCACCATCACAGCGAACATGCACGGCATGTCCGCCGCGTTCCTGTGTGGCGAGCCGGGTCTCGACGGCCTGCTCGGCGACGAGGCGCGCACGCCCATCACTCCAGATCAGTTGCAGCTGTTCGGCATCCGCTCGATCGACAGGGCGGAAAAGGAGCTGCTGCGTCTCCGTCGTATCAGCATCGCCGACATGCGCGCCATCGACGAGTTCGGCGTCGGCGTACTGACGCGCCGGATCCTCGACAAGGTTCGTGCGCGGAACGGCGTCCTGCATGTGAGCTTCGATGTCGACTTCCTCGATCCCGAGGTGGCCCCCGGCGTCGGCACGACCGTACCTGGCGGCGCGACCTATCGCGAGGCTCATCTCATCATGGAGATGCTGCACGATTCCGGGCTGGTGCGTTCGGTCGATATCGTCGAGCTCAACCCGTTCCTGGACGAGCGCGGCAAGACCGCGCGGGTCGCAGTCGAACTGATCGCCAGCCTGTTCGGCCAGCAGATTACCGATCGGCCAACGCCCACCAACGCGATCGTGCCGGACCAATAGGCGGATGCCTCCTCGCTCGCCGCTGGTGAGTCCGAGGCATCCGAGGGCGTCGAGCTCAGTAGCGGGCGTCGTACATCTTCGACTCGACCAAGCCGAGCAGATCGTTCGGCGCCGGCCCCGTGGCGAGCCCGTTCTGATAGGCAACGCCGGCCACCGCGGCGCCGATCTGGGCAGACACCTCGCGGATGCGCGGCAGCGCCGGGTACAGGCTGCCCTGCTCGAGATCGGCGCCGGTGACGCAGTTCGCCAGGGTGTGCGCGGCAGCCATGAACATCTCGTTCGTCACCAGCCGCGCGCCGCTGGCGATGACGCCAAGGCCGACACCGGGGAAGATGTAGGAGTTGTTGCCCTGGCGCGGCACGAAGGTCTTGCCGTCGAGCTTGACCGGATCGTAGGGGCTGCCGCAGGCGAACAGCGCGCGGCCCTGGGTGTAGCGATAGGCCGACTCCGCCGAGCATTCCGCCTTCGAGGTCGGATTTGAGAGCGCAAAGATGATGGGGCGCTCGTTCAGCTCGGCCATTGCCTGCAGCACTTCCGGCGTGAAGGCGCCGCCGACGGCCGCAACGCCGATGATCGCGGTCGGCTTCAGCGTCCTGATCGCGGTCAGGAAGTCTGCGATCGGGGCCTGGTCGTGCGCATAGCGCAGCTTGTGGCCGTGCAGGTTCTCTCGTCCCTTGATGACGAGGCCGCGCGAGTCCATCAGCCAGTTGCGCCGCAGCGCCTCGGCTTCGGACAGGCCTTCGGCCATCATGGCGGAGACGACGAGATCCGCGATGCCGGTGGCCGCCTCGCCGGCGCCGAGGAACAGCACGGTCTGGTCGCGCAGCTTGCCGCCAGTGATACGCTGCGCCGAGAACAGGCCGGCGAGCGCCACGGCTGCGGTGCCCTGGATGTCGTCGTTGAAGACGCAGGTGTCGTCGCGATATTTGTGCAGCAGCTTGAACGCGGCGTGGTTGGCGAAATCCTCGAACTGGATCAGCACGCCCGGGAAGGCGGCGCGCGCGGCCGTCATGAACTCGTCGACGAACGTGTCATAAGCTTCGCCCGTAAGGCGCTTCTGGCGCAGCCCAATGTAGTAGGGGTCGGCCAGAAGCTCTTCGTTGTTGGTGCCGACATCGAGCATGACCGGCAGGCACTCCTCCGGATGAATGCCGGCGCAGGCCGAGTACAGCGACAGCTTGCCGACCGGAATGCCCATGCCGTTGGCGCCGAGATCGCCGAGCCCGAGAATGCGCTCACCGTCGGTGACGACGATCAGCTTGGCGCGATACGGCCAGTTGGCGAGGATCTCCGCGATCCGGCCGCGGTCATTGGCCGAGATGAACAGGCCGCGCGGACGCTGGAAGATCAGGCCGAATTTCTGGCAGGCGAGGCCGACGGTCGGCGTGTAGATCAGCGGCTGGATCTCGTCGATGTTGTCGCAGACCACCCGGAAGAACAGCGCTTCGTTGCGGTCGTGCAGTGCATTCAGTGCCACGTACTTCTCGAGGTCGCTGGACAGGCTGCGAAGATTGACCAGGATCCGCTCGGCCTGGGCCTGCATCGGCATCACGCCGGCGGGCAGGAAGCCGCGCAGGCCGAGCGCATCGCGCTCCTGCTCGGTGAAGCCGGTGCCCTTGTTGAGCAGCGGATCGCGCAGCAGCGCGAGTCCGCGCGGGGAATAGGGGGATAGCGTCGGTGCGCTCATGCGTTGCGGTTGGGTCAAGGCAGTCTCCGAGGTCCTTTGTTCGAGCACCGCCATACCGGAGCGCGCCCAACGTTGATCGGCATCAATCGCGGCGGGATGGCGGGAACGGACTGTTAACACAGTTTACGTCCCGCGTTGCACCAATGACATTGTGCAACTGCGTTGCAGCCGACGCAGAGGGAAACGCGATGGTCGCTAGGCGCGGCCCGTGACGAATGACCACAGCAGGGCCAGCACGGCGATGGCCATGATACCTGTCCCGATCCATCCCAGGGCGATCAGCCAGGACCGTCCGCGGAAGCGGCCCATCAGCCCGGCATTGGACACGATCATCATCATCATCGCCATGATCGGCACGGCGGCGATGCCGTTGAGCACGGCGCTCCACACCAGCATGTGGATCGGGTCGATGCCGGTGAAGCCGAGCCCGAAGCCGATGATCGTGGCGGCAGCAATGATGCTGTAGAAGCCGACCGCCTCGTCCGGCTTGGCCTCCAGGGTCGCGTGCCAGCCGAAGGTCTCGGCGACGGCGTATGCCGCCGAGCCCGCCAGCACCGGGATCGCCAGCATGCCGGTCCCGATGATGCCGAGCGCGAACAACAGGAAGGTGAGGTCGCCCGCGAGCGGGCGCAGGGCTTCGGCCGCCTGCGTCGCCGAGTCGATCCTGGTGATGCCGTGCGCGTGCAGCACCGTGGCGGTCGTCACGATGATGAAGAACGCGATTGCGTTCGAGAAGATCATGCCGATCGTGGTGTCGATCCTGATCCGTCGGAGGTCGGGGTGGTCCTTCTTCGACAGCTCGCGCAAGGGACGGTCGACCTTGCCCTGGTTCATCTCCTCGACCTCCTGCGAGGCCTGCCAGAAGAACAGGTAAGGGCTGATGGTGGTGCCGAGGACGGCCACCACCGTCAGCAGATAGTCGGCCTCCGTCGAGGGGCTGGGCCATACCGCCGCGAGCAGCGCCGTGCTCCAGGGCACTTCGACCATCAAGGCGGTCGCGACGTAGGCGAACAGGCTGAGGGTCAGCACCTTGATGAAAGGTGCGTAGCGGCGATAGGGCAGGAATACCTGGAGCAGCGTCGACCCGGCGGCGAAGATCAGCGCGTGCTCATGGTTGAGACCGCCGATCACCAGCGACAGCGCCTCCGCCATCGCCGCGATGTCGGCTGCGATGTTGAAGGTGTTGGCGCCGACCAGGAGGGCGACGAGGCCGAAGACGATCCCGCGTGGCGCAAGCGCAGTGATGTTGGCCGCCAGCCCTTTGCCGGTGACACGGCCGATGCGCGCGCTCACCAGCTGGATCGCGATCATGAAAGGCGCGGTCAGAAAGACCGTCCACAACAGCCCGTAACCGAACTGCGCGCCAGCCTGGGAGTACGTCGCTATTCCCGACGGATCGTCGTCGGCGGCACCGGTCACGAGACCTGGACCCAAAACCCGGAATACGCTCCAGGGCGACCGTTTCGGTTTGTTCGGTTCGGATGCAACGGTCATGGCCATGGCAGTGCTCCCCCGGCGGTGTATGTCTCTCGAAGTCGCACGCCCTCTTTTCGTTCCCGGCTCCGGAACCGGAGGGGAGTACCAGCGTTCCAGATCACGTCGGATTTCGACCAAGGGGGACGCGTGCCGGACCAGCGGCAAACAGGGCATGATCAGGAGCTCGGCATGGCCGAGCGCGAGAGGCTTTTCGCCGGAGGCAGTGAGCTGGCCGGACTGATGTTGCGGTTCGATTGGGAGAGCACCTCGATCGGAACGCCGGAGCATTGGCCGCAGAGCCTGAAGACGGCCGTCAGGCTCATGCTGACATCCCAACAGCCGATCTGGATCGGTTGGGGAAGGGAGCTGATCTATCTCTACAATGATGCTTACAAGACCATCATCGGCGGTAAGCATCCCTGGGCTCTCGGTCGCCCGACGTCCGCGGTCTGGCACGAGATCTGGGAGGACATCGGTCCGCTGCTGGCAAAGGCCGGCGGCGGTGACCAGGGCACCTATGTCGAGGCGCAGCTCCTGATCATGGAGCGCAACGGCTTTCCCGAGGAGACCTACTACACGTTCTCCTACAGTCCCATACCGGACGACGATGGATCGCCCGGAGGAATCTTCTGCGCCAACACCGATGACACCCAGCGCGTGATCAGCGAGCGCCAGCTCTCGCTGCTGCGCGAGCTCGCAAATGCCGGGGCCGGGGCCCGCAGCATCGACCAGGCCTGCGCAAGCTGCGCGGACGCCTTGGCGCGGGAGTCGCGCGACCTTCCTTTCGCGATGATCTACATGACCGACCCGGACGGCGAGGCGGCGCGGCTGGAGGCCTTGACCGGCATCGACCGCGATCATCCCGCCGTTCAGCCGAGGCTGAGAATTCAGCCGGAAGGAACGTGGCCTCTGGCTGAAGCGCTGAGGCTGCAGGATGCGGTGCTGGTTCGCGATCTTCCGCGGCGGTTCGGCCTCAGCTTTCCGACCGGCGGATGGCGTCAGCCGCCACAGCACGCCGTTGTGCTTCCGCTGCCCGCGTCGGGGGAGGCCGGATGGGGCGGCTTCGTCATCGCAGGTCTCAATCCGTTCCGCCTCTACGACGAGAGCTATGCGCGCTTCCTGAACCTCGTCGCGGGGCAGATTGCAGCGGCCGTCAGCAATGGCGGGGCCTATCAGGCAGAGCGGCGCCGCGCGGAAGCGCTGGCCGAAATCGACCGCGCCAAGACGACGTTCTTTTCCAACATCAGCCACGAGTTTCGTACGCCGCTGACGCTGATGTTGAGCCCGCTGGAAGACCTGCTCGGCCGCGACGAGGCCCAACTCACCTCCGAAGCGCGATCCGTCCTCAGCCTGATCCACCGCAACGGCATTCGCCTGCTGAAGCTCGTGAACACGCTGCTCGACTTTTCGCGCATCGAGGCCGGCCGCATGACCGCGCACTTCGAGCCGATCGATCTTGCGGTCTTCACTGCCGAGCTCGTGTCCAACTTCCGCTCGGCGACGGATCCTGCCGGCCTGCGTCTCATCATCGACCCCAAGCCCCTGTCCGAGCCGGTGTATGTCGACCGCGACATGTGGGAGAAGATCGTTCTCAATCTGGTGTCGAACGCGTTCAAGTTCACCTTCGAAGGTGAAATCGCGGTGTCGATCGGCTTGTCCACCGACCGCAATCATGCCGAGCTCAAGGTTCGCGACACCGGCACCGGCATCCCGCCCAGTGAGCTGCCGCACCTGTTCGAACGGTTTCGTCGCATCGAAGGCGCGCGCGGCCGATCCTTCGAGGGCAGCGGCATCGGTCTCGCTCTCGTTCAGGAACTGGTGAGGCTTCACGGCGGGGAGATCGCTGTAGACAGCGCGCTCGGCCGCGGCTCGGTCTTCACCGTGCGAATTCCGCTTGGCTCGGCGCATCTGCCAGCGGGCCAGATCGGACCTTCCCATGTCCTGACCGTTACCAACGTGCGGGCCGAGGCCTACATCGAGGAGGCGCTCGGGTGGCTGAACGGCGGTGTGTCGTTCGAGCTTCCTCACCCGTCATCATCCGACGACCTCGGAGTCCGCTCCGCGACGGCATCGGCCCGTGATCGCGTGGTGCTCGCGGACGACAATCCCGACATGCGCGACTACGTCCGCCGTCTGCTCGGCGAGGATTATGACGTGGAGGCGGTCAGCGACGGCATGGCGGCCCTCGAGGCGGTCCGACGGCGCCGCCCCGATCTCGTGCTGACCGACGTCATGATGCCGGGGCTCGACGGCTTCGGCCTGCTGAAAGCGCTACGTAGCGATGCGCAGCTTCGCGACATTCCTGTGGTCATGCTGTCGGCGCGCGCCGGCGAGGAGGCCAAGGTCGAGGGGCTTGATGCCGGGGCGAGCGACTATCTCACCAAGCCGTTCAGCGCGCGCGAGCTGCTGGCGCGGGTGCGTGCCAATATCGATCTGTCGCGGGTGCGGCACGAGGCCGAGACCACGCTGCGTGAGCTGAACGAGCGCCTGGAGACGCAGGTCTCCGAGCGTACCGCGGAGCTGCAGGCCAAGGAGGCGCGGTTGCGGACGATCTTCGAGGCGAGCTACACGTTCCAAGCTCTGCTCTCGTCCGATGGGACGCTTCTGGATGCCAATGCGACCTCGCTCGAAGCGATCGCTGCGCCCCTGCACGAGGTCGCAGGGCTGCCATTCTGGGAGACGCCGTGGTTTGCGGGGACGCCCGGCACGCCCGAGCTGATCAGATCCCTGGTCGACGCCGTCGCTCGCGGCGACGGGGCCCGCCAGGAGTTGCAGCTCGAGCTGCCGGTCGGCGGCTCACGGTGGTTCGACTTCCAGATGCGGCCGGTGCGGGACGAGACCGGACAGGTGGTCGCCATCGTGCCCGAGGCGGTCGAGTTGACCGAACGGCGCAAGGCGGAGGAGGCGTTCCGCCAGGCCCAGAAGATGGAGGCGATCGGCCAGCTCACCGGCGGCGTCGCGCACGACTTCAACAATCTCCTGACCGTGATCCGGTCCTCGGCCGACCTGTTGCGCCGGCGCCAGCTGTCCCCGGAGCGCATGCGGCGCTACGTGGATGCGATCTCGGACACGGCGGATCGCGCCGCCAAGCTCACCGGACAGTTGCTCGCCTTCGCGCGGCGGACGCCGATGGAGCGCCGCGTCTTCGATGCCGCGGGGCATATCGAGCAGATCGAAGAGATGCTGCAGACCGTGCTCGGTGCGCCGGCCGCGATCGAGCTCGACCTGCAAGCGCGGCCGCTTCCGGTCGATGTCGACATCAACCAGTTCGACACGGCCCTCGTCAATCTCGTTGCCAATGCGCGGGACGCGATGGAAGGCCGGGGCGTCCTGACCATTCGCGGTCAGCTGCTGCCGCAGGACGGCCAGCCCGGGCGGCCGCAATTCGTCTCGATCGCCGTCAGCGACACTGGATGCGGCATTGCGCCCGATCAGATCGACCGCATCTTCGAGCCGTTCTTCACGACCAAGGGAGTCGGGCGCGGCACGGGTCTCGGCCTGTCCCAGGTCTACGGCTTCGTGCACCAGTCCGGCGGACGGGTGTTGGCGGAGAGCGAGGTCGGCAAGGGGACGACGCTGACCCTGCTGCTGCCGCGCACGCACAAGCCGTTGGAGCTGCGCGAGCGGACCGAGCACACTCCGGACATGGTCGTCGCGCGCTGGAACGTGCTGGTCGTCGAGGACAACCCGGAGATCGGCGAATTCTCGACCCAGCTGCTCGAGGATCTCGGCTATCGAACCGTGCTGGCGCGCAGCGCAAACGATGCGCTGCGCTTGATCGACGCGAATCCCGGTGGCTTCGATCTCGTGCTCAGCGACGTCGTGATGCCCGGAATGGACGGAGTCACGCTCGGCCGGGAAATCCGTCGCCGGCTCCCGATGATTCCGATCGTGCTCAACAGCGGCTACAGCCACGCCCTCGCCGACGGCGACCGCCACGGTTTCAGTCTCATCCAGAAGCCCTACTCGGTCGATGAGCTCTCGCGCGTGCTGCGTCAGGTCATGGCCGCACGCGAGGAAGGCGCCAAGTCGGCGTCGTCCTGACGACGCGCGCCGCGGCTTTCCCCTGACGTCGGCATCGCGCTCGTGATCCGCACTTGAAGGATGGTGCCCGGGCGGCGTATTTTCGGGCGCTGGGGGAGGTCTCATGGCAGACGTGGAATCGTTGCCGCGCGGGCGTTGCGTGCCGCGGCGCTCATTTGCTCTGGCCGCGTGTGCGGCGCTGGTCGTCTGCAGCAGCGCGTTTGCCAAGGACGATGATGCGGACGAGCCCGCATCGGGTCTCGCCAATGTCTACATCGACTTCCGGACGAACTATGCCTACGTGCCAGGGGGCACGTTGTCGACCGGCCTGGGCGACACGTCCCTGTTCGGAACCCTCTCGCAGCTCGCGACCTTGCGCAAGCTGCTTGACCGGCCGGCTTTGCCCGGACGGCCGCAACTTTCGGCCCCGACCAACCAGGGCCTTGGCGTCGACGTTCCGCTCACCGTCGATCTCGGCGACGCCTTGTCGCTTTGGGCCGGGTTCACCGGAAGCACCTCCTACAACGGCCTGTCCGGCTGGGCCGACGTGGCCATCACCAGCTGGTTCCTCGGCTTCCAGGCCGACGTCTATCAGCAGAACGGCGGCACGCTTCCGACGCTGACCTTGCAGTCGACGCTGACACGGTCGGTGCCGGACTCGCCATTGGCGACCACCTCGTTCAACACCGTCATCGAAGCCAAATACGCGCTCGATCCGGATGAGACGCGCGGCTGGCTCGCGGGCGTTCAATACACCCATGTCGAGGTCGATTCCGCGCTCGCGCATGTCGGGAGCACGACCGCCGGCTATATCGGCGGCTTCTACCAGTGGGAGAACAACTGGAAGGTCTCCGCGCGCGTCGGCATCCAGTCGTTCGGTGGCGCGCAGCTGCTCGCCATCACGCCGATCGCGTCCTACACGCAGCCGCTGGTCAGGCTCGATCTCGATCGCATGGATGACGATGACAACCGGCTGTTCGGCATCACCGCGCAAATCGCCTGGGCGCCGAAGCCGGTCTATCAGCTGACGGTGAGAACGCCACTCTACGCGATCAAGAACTGACGGGGTGATCGAAGCTGCGCGCCGGCCCGTCTCAGCGCATGCTCACGAACTTGGCCCAGAGGCCGGCGAGCAACGCGCCGGTCATCATGTAGTGCGGCTTGTCGCAGAACAGGCTGCCATATTGACAGACATCGGCGCCGACCGATCCCAGCTGGTGCTGACCCGCCGCGTAGAACAGGGCGGACAAGCCGGCCAGTACGACCGCAACGACATACATCGGAAGACCTCCTCCACCGGCCGCGCCCGACGGGCTGAAGTAGCATTGCCGATCGGCGCAACTATCTGCGCTTGACACGTCGGGCAAATCAGGCGCATTTTGACATCGTCGAAGAAACCATAAAGCCCGCGCCGCGAACTCGGCAGCGGGCTTTTTATTGGCTCGGCCCGGATTTGGAGCGGCGGTTATCGAAATCGCAAAGCCTGACCGCCGCATTTCGATCAAATTTGACATGTCGGGCAAATCACCGGCATAGTGTCATTATCGAATTTTCCGAACAAGATGATGCCGCGTTGTCCGCGGGCATTTTGACTTGAGCAGCGCAGCCCGGCATCGGCTGTCGACCACGATCGTCGGCTATTCATCGCGCGTCGTGCAGCGCGCAGACAACTTCGAACATCCGGATACTCGCCGGCCCGCGCGAACGGGCCGGTGCGTGGGCGTGGCGACCGTCGCTTCGCCCGCAGCGGTCCCTTGCTTGAGCCGAGGGATAGGGTTCGCGCCTGAAACGATCGCGCTTTCGGCTGCGATCTGCCGCGCTTTTCCTTCGCCCAGGAGAGAGGAAGATGACCGCCTACCTCATTGCGCTCGCCCTGATCGGCCTGGTGATGGTCGCAGCCGCCGATGCGATCTCGTGACGATCACCACCCTCGCATTCATCACCCATGATATCAGGGACGTGACCATGTCGAAGACGATCACCGAGCTGAGAGCCGATTTCCAGCACCTGCGGCGCTGGCGCAAGAGCGTGGAGCAGGCCCAGAGCTATACGTTCAAGGCCGTCATCACGGTCATCGCGACCGGTCTGATCGGTGCGATCTGGCTCGGCATCAAAGTCGTGCTCGGAAGGTGATGCCGTGCCAGCCTGGATCTCGCGGCGAGGCCGCCGCTTCCGCATCAGAGAGGTCGACGCTTGCGAGCCTGACGTCCTCGACACCTTGAAGGAGCTCCATGCGCGCACATTCCTCGATTGCGCACCTCTGCCCGATTTCGAGAGCGGACAATGGTGGATATCGACCGAGCTCGGACGGCCCGTCGCCTTTGCCGGAATGATGCCGTCATCCCTCGGCAAGGGCATAGCCTATCTTTCGAGGGTTGGCGTTCTCCAAGAGCGGTGTGGTTACGGCCTGCAGCGACGGCTGATGCGTGTGATCGAGCAGCGCGCGCGTCGCTCGGGCCTGGATTGCATCGTTTCGGATACGACTTGCAACATCGTATCCGCGAACAATTTCATTCGGTGTGGATATGTGCTGTTCCAACCGGTCCGGCCCTGGGCCTGGGTGAACTCGCTCTATTGGCGCAAGATGATCGGGCGGTGAGCTGTCGATCGATGCCTCATGCAGATTTGCATTGCGCTGCAGCAGAATTGGGCCGGCTCGACAGCTCCGACCCGGGCTTTTTTTGCGGCTGCCGTTGAGCTAACCATGCATTGTCGGACGTTGGAGACAATGCCACGCCGGGCAGTGAATGGAAGATCGCTTCAGACGATCAAAGCAGCGGGAAGGACTCTGGGATGCCGGCCGAGGTCACCCTGCCAGAGCGTGCGCCACGGCCGCCTGACGCGCCAACCGCGCTGGCTGGTCTGCTGGTGATCGATTTCACGCGTGTCGTCGCAGGGCCGGCGTGCACACAGACGCTGGCCGATTTCGGCGCCGAGGTGATCAAGATCGAGCAGCCGCTCACGGGAGACGATACCCGCGCATACGAGCACGCTGAGCTCGGCGGAGAGAGCGCAGCGTTCCTCAGTCTCAATCGGAACAAGCGCGGCATGGTGTTGGATCTCACGATACCGCAGGCCAGAGACGTCGCGCGTGCGCTGATCGCCAAGGCCGACATCGTCGTGGAGAATTTCTCGTCGTCCGTCATGGAGAGGTTCGGGCTGGACTATCAGACACTGTCCGGCACCAATCCCGGGCTGATCTATTGCTCGATCTCGGCCTACGGACGCTCCGGTCCATTCGCGTGGCGATCAGGGTTCGATCCAATCACCCAGGCGGAAAGCGGGTTCATGTCCCTCAACGGTTTCGCCGATGGTCCGCCGGTGCGGACCGGTCCTCCGATCGTTGATCTGGCCACCGGCATGTCCGCCTGCAATGCCATCCTATTGGCACTCGCCGCCCGGCAGCGGCTCGGTCGCGGGCAGCACGTCGAGGTGGCGCTGTTTGACATCGCCTTGGCGATGACCGGCTTCTCCGGAATGGCGTATTTGATGAACGGCGTGAACCCCACGCGGACGGGCAATTCGCCGAACGACTCTCCGACGGTCGGCGTCTTTGAAGCGTCAGATGGTCCGCTCTACATCGCATGTGCCAACGATCGGATCTACCGCCGGCTGGCGACGGAGGTGCTTGGTCGTCCGGATCTCCTGAGCGATCCCCGCTTCGCCACGCGAAGGGCGAGATGGGTCAACCGTGCGCAGCTGCGCGGCCTCATCGCCGACATCCTCGCCACGGAACGGATGGATGTCTGGACCTCTCGGATGAACCAGGCTGGAGTTCCGGTTGGACACGTTCGTACGGTCGAGCAGGCGTTCAACGCGGCCGAGGTCCGGATGCGCGACCGCACCTGTCGTATTCCGCACCCGACGGCAGGCTCGATACCCAACATCGAGCCGGCAATCGCCATGGAGCTCACGCCGACCGTCGAGCCGACGGCGGCGCCGCGGCTCGGTGAGCACACGACCGCGATCCTGCGCCACAGGCTTGGGTACACTGAGCAGGAGATCGAAGCCCTGCGTTGGGCGGGGGCGTTCGGACGCAACAATCCGGGAACCTAAGGCATCGTCACTGGTGCCGGACACGAGGCAGGAAGAGCGGCAGCGTCCTCAGCAGCCATCAGCCGGCTTTGGCCATCTCGTCGTCTTCCGGTGAGTTCAGGTACATGCCCGACATGGTGTCAACCCAGCACAGATGATCATGCACCTTCTTGACACCAGAGATGTTCTCGGTGGCAACGATTGCCGCCTGCCGCGAGCGCTCTTCGGTAATGACGCCGCTCAGATGAACGATGCCGTCCTTGACGATGACGGACAATCCGAACGGGCACCAGTCGTTCTTCTCGAGAGCGTCGATCACACGGTTGCGGATGTGATCGTCATCCGCCGTCGGATCCGGGACCTGCCGCCCGAGCGCGGCGACCGCTTGCAGCAGGTTCGCCCGTGACACGATGCCGATGACCCGGTCTCCCTTGACCACGGGCAACCGCTTCACGTGGTTCTTTTCCATCAGTTCCACGATCTCCGCCAGCGCGGCGTCTTCGGTGATCGTTAGGGGAGACTTGGTCATTACCTCTGACACTTTGCGACCGTGCTCGTGGACGAAGTCGGCGGCCGACTTCCCGGGCCCGAGAATGAAGCGCAGCCAACGGCCGCGCTTACGCCCTGTGCCGATCTCGGATCGGCGGATGAAATCGCCTTCCGAGACGACGCCCACGAGTTTTCCGCCGGAATCGACCACGGGAAGGCCGCTGACGTGCCGTTGAAGCATGATATTTGCCGCATCCACGATGGAAGTGTCAGGGGTGACGGTGATGACGGGACGGGTCATGATCTGGTGGGCGCGCATGGCGAACTCCAATGTCAAAGGCTGAGAAAACGTAATCCGTCGCCACGGTCTTGAATTGACGCAGGTCAAAGGAGGTGCCGCCGCGTCATTGACGCAGCTCAAGGTCCTGGCATTGAATTGCAGCTATAAGGCATTTTGATCTAGCGAGAGGAGAGGTGCCCATGTCCGAGTTCTCCGGGACCAAGGTCCTGGCCGACGAAACGGCCGAACTGTCCGAACGTGTCGCTCTCTCCAACAAGCACGCACTCGAGCTGCTCGTTGGTTCCCAGCAGATCGTCATGGAGGAGGTTCTGTTTGCCAGCAACGAAGTGCTGGATCGCGCGCGTACGGAGACGCATCTGCTGGCTGAGTTTGTGTCGAAGCTGGCTGGCGTGCATTCCGTGAAGGGAATCCAGGCGATGGTCCAGGAATGTGGACGGCATCAGATTGATTTCGTCAGGCGGGATTGCGATCGACTCTTCAAGCACGGGCAGCGCCTGATTGATGCTAGCGTGAATCTCATGGGGCAACGGTGGCGAAACTGAAGAGTGCGGGGGCGTCGCGTCCCGATCGACGGGAACGCGAGGGAACGATCGTTAACGACCGGAGCAGTGCCGTTGTCTCTGCAGAGACCTCTTTGAAGCCGGAGGGTGCGCTCGCCGCACCCGACGCAAAGTTGCTCTCCCGAGAAGCCGACGCGACCTCCGGGGAGCTTCGACGCGAGGATCACGAGCTGGACAGGGCCTTCAGCGCGATGCTGGCTCGGCTCACCGGTGGAATTTCCCCGGCCGCTCTATCAATGGCGTATCTGGATTGGGCTTGTCATCTGGCCGCTGCACCTCAGCGTCAGATCGAAATCGTCCGAGATGCTTGGCACGGCGCTAAGCAGGTCGCTGAACGGTCATTGCAGTTTGCAGACCCGAATCGCAGTCCTTGGGACCTGATCAAACCGCAGGCCAACGATCATCGCTTTTCCAAGCCGCAATGGGCGACGCACCCGTTCAACTTGTTCGCCCAGGCGTTTTTGCTCGGGGAAGATTGGTGGCACAAGGCGACGACCGGCATTCGTGGTGTCGACCCCGCTAACGAAGCCGTCGTCGACTTTTCAATTCGTCAACTGCTCGACATCTTCGCGCCATCGAACTTTGCAGCGACCAACCCGGAAGTGTTGGAGAAGACGTTTCAAAGCGGTGGCGAGAACCTGATCTTCGGCTGGCAGAACTGGCTCGCCGATCTCATGCAGGTGATGCAGCCGGGGAAGATGCCGATCAATGGCGAATTCGTCGTCGGCAAGACCGTCGCGGCCGCGCCGGGCAAGGTTGTGCTTCGCAATCAGTTGATTGAGCTGATTCAATACGCGCCGACGACCGAGAGGGTGCGACCAGAGCCGGTCCTGATCGTGCCAGCTTGGATCATGAAATATTACATCCTGGATCTGTCGCCGTACAATTCGCTGGTCCGATACCTGACCGACCAGGGCTTTACGGTTTTCATGATCTCCTGGCGAAACCCCGGAGCGGAAGACCGGGATCTTGCGTTCGACGACTACCGCTCGCTGGGCGTCATGGCTGCCCTGGACATGATCGGAAGGATCATTCCGAATACGCTGCTCCATGCCGCAGGCTATTGTCTCGGGGGAACGCTTCTTTCGATCACGGCGGCGGCCATGGCACGCGATGGCGACCAGCGCCTGAAGACAATCACGCTGTTTGCGGCCCAGACCGATTTCACGGAAGCGGGAGAGCTGACGCTCTTCATCAATGAAAGCCAGGTCGCCTTTCTCGAAGACATGATGTGGGAGCGTGGATATCTCGACACCACCCAGATGGCGGGCGCATTTCAATTGCTGCGCTCCAACGATCTGATCTGGTCTCGTGTCTCGCGCGACTATCTTCTCGGCGAGCGCGCAAACCCGAGCGACTTGATGGCATGGAACGCAGATGCGACGCGGCTACCGTATCGGATGCACTCCGAATATCTGCGCAAGCTGTTCCTGAACAACGATCTCGCCGAGGGGCGGTATCGGGTCGAAGGGAAGCCTGTTTCGCTCTCGGATATCCACACGCCGATGTTCGTCGTCGGGACGCTGCGTGATCACGTTGCGCCTTGGAAGTCGACGTACAAGATCCATTACGAGGTTGATGCTGACGTCACTTTCGTGCTCGCCAGCGGCGGCCATAATGCCGGCATCGTGGCGCCGCCGGGCGAGCAGGGGCACTCCCATCAGTTGCGAACCAAGGCTGCCGACGCTCCATATCTCGGACCCGACGAGTGGCAGGGCACATCGCCAAAGCTGGAGGGATCGTGGTGGCCGGCCTGGACAGAGTGGCTCGGACAGCAATCGGGAGCGCCGGGCGCACCGCCGCAACTCGGGACAGATCGTTCGAATGATCTCGGAGACGCGCCGGGCGACTACGTGCACACGTGATCGCCGCGCGTTGCGGCCAGGGGGCCATCCCACCGGACTCAGGCGCTGATCCGGAGCAATGAAAGGCTTCGCTCCAATGTCGTCTCAGCCGTGCCTGACGCATCGACCTGGAGCCAATCCAGAGCGCCGATGTCGTAGCGTTCCTGATCCTCGGTAACTCCGATCGTTGCATCGGACGCATCGGCGACTCGATGGTGAATTCGCTCCTGCCGGCTGCGCAAATCTGCGACGAGGAAGAGGCCGGCAAAGGGCGCCTTCAGCCGCTTCGCGAGATCATGGATCTCCTGTCGTTCATCCGGACGTGCAAACACGGCGTCGACGATCACCGTGAAGCCTTGTGAGAGCACGCGGCCGGCCAGCGTCGTCAACTCTCGATAGACCCGAGCACTCGATTCCGGCGTATAGGCTGCAGCCGGGAGGCGTTCGGTTTCCTTCACGCCAGACAGTTGCTTGCGTAGCACGTCGCTGCGCAACACGATTGCTCCCGGTGGAGGCACCAAGAGAGGAGCGAGAGCCCGGGCGAGCGCAGATTTTCCCGTTCCCGACAGGCCTCCGACCGCGATCATCCTCGGCTCTGCCGGCCGGATCAGGCTGCGTGCAAGTTGAAAGTAGCTCTCTGCGGTCTCGATCGTTGCGGAGCGATCAGCGTCCGAGTGTTCGGCATCACCGCGGTCGCGCCTTGCGACAAAGACTTGCGCACGGATGGCGGCCCGGATCGTCGTGAACAGAGGCAGAGCAGCCAATCCTCCGGTCTGGTCAGGCGCTGCGGTCGAGAGGTAGCGGTTCAAGAGACGGTTGGCGGCGACCGGCTGCTCGAAGTGCAAGAGGTCCATCAGTGGAAAGGCGAGATCGTAGAGGACGTCGATCGTGGCTATCCGGTCGTCGAACTCGATGGCGTCGAACAGCACCGGCTTGTCGTCAATGAGGACGATGTTGGCCAGATGGAGGTCGCCATGGCAGCGTTTCACGTGCCCCTCATTTGCACGTTGCTCGAGCAGGGGCCGGAGACGTGCGAAGGCCGAGTGGCAAAGGACGCGGAGTTCTTCGACCTCCGTTTCGCCAAATCGCGAGACTGTCCGAAAGCTGGCGACGAATGCGTCGATCCAAATCGGAATGGACTCCGTCCACCCATTGGAGGAGCTCAGAACGGCGACTGCATGCGACGCTGCGATCGTCTCTGCCAGACGCTCGCCCAATCCGGCGTCCAGCTGCTGGCGGCGAGAAAGATGATCAAGCGTCTGGCTGTCATCGAAGCGACGCATCTCGACGGCATATTCGACCGGAGTGCCCGATCCATCGACATCGAATGATCCGTCAGGCGCCTTGGTGATGGCGACGACACGCAGATAGATGTCCGGAGCAAACGGGTGATTGATCTCGATTTCCTTTGCGCACGCGGCCTTGCGCTGATCGAGCGTCGAATAGTCCAAAAATGGCAGCCGAACGGCGCGCTTAATCTTCAGGGCGCGGTCACCGATCAGAAACACGGAAGCCGCGTGCGTGTCGATCCGGCGGACACCTGGATGTCGGGTGGTATTGCCCAAGAAGGAGAAGACCAGTTCCTGATCGGATGGTGATGCCATGGGCGGTGTTGCCACGTTCACTTCAAAAGTCCGGGATAAGCACCGCCGCGCCGACGACGTCACCCCGCCTCAGGCGGGCCAGAACGTCATTTGCGTCGGACAGCGGATAGGGCGTCGTATGGGTCCGTATTTGAGCCTGCTGCGCGACCCGCAGGAAATCGAGACCGTCTTGTCGCGTCAGGTTGGCGACAGACACGACCTGGCGTTCTCCCCAGAGGAGGGAATACGGGAACGTCGGAATGTCGCTCATATGAATACCTGCGCAGACCACCCGGCCACCCTTCCGAACAGCCCGCAGAGCGGCCGGAACAAGCTCGCCAGCCGGCGCGTAGATGATGGCCGCGTCCAGAGCAAGATCGGGACGCTGGCCCGCCGCTCCGGCCCATGTGGCGCCAAGTTGGCGCGCGAAATCCTGCGCAGCTTGGTCGTGCTCGCGGGTGAACGCATAGATCTGGCGCCCCTGCCAGCGGGCCACCTGGGCAACGATGTGGCCGGCCGCGCCGAATCCGTAGATGCCAAGCCTCTCGGCTTTCCCTGCCATGACCAGAGACCGCCAGCCGATCAGGCCGGCGCACAGCAACGGAGCGATGGCAATGTCATCCTCCAAACCGTCGAGCGGGAATGCGAAATTTGCGTCCACGACGGCGTGGGTTGCATAGCCGCCGTTGCGTGTGTAGCCGGTAAACGTGGGCTGGTCGCAGAGATTTTCCATACCTCGTGCGCAGAACATGCAATGGCCGCACGTATGCCCCAGCCATGGAATTCCGACGCGCGCGCCGAGCTTGTGCGTCGTCACACCAGGACCAATCTGGTCGACATGACCGACGATCTCGTGTCCGGGGACGATCGGATACCGAATGTCGGGAAGCTCACCGTCGTACACATGCAGGTCAGTGCGACACACGCCGCATGCCCTGACCTTGACGCGGATCTCACCGGGACCAGGATCGGGGTCCGCGAGCGTCTCGGGCTGCAGAGGCGCTCCAGGCTTTCGCAGAACCATCGCTCGCATCGGAGAGCCTCCCGGACGAAGTTGCAGGGTAATAAGATAATCAGCCCGGCAATCGTTTGATGCTCATCAAGGACTTGGTACGAATACTGCGGCCTACCGAGCAGAGCCGGCAGGTGCAGTCAGGGAACGGAGCGGTATCGCCTCCGTGACTATGCTGGGATGATAAGTCGCGCTAGACCCGCTGCCGATTGAAACTAAGATCAATCCTCGGGATTCACCCGCCTTTCACCAACTGATGTTGGACGTGCAAATGTCGACCTACCGATTGCGGAACCTGCTTTTGCCACGCTCAATCGCTCTGATCGGAGGGAGTCCGCGACCGAACTCGGTAGGGAAGGCCATTCTCGACAATATCGTCAAGGCGCGGTTCGAGGGCAAGCTTGGCCTGGTCAATTCTCGCTATCGGGAGATATCCGATATCGCTGCCGTTGGCAGTCTCGCCGAACTGGCGTTCGTGCCGGAACTGGTGGTGATCACGACGCCACCCCCTTCGATCCCGGATCTCATCGATCGCGCAGGCGCGTTGGGGACGGCAGGAGCTCTGATCATTACCTCGGGTCTGGGACACGGAGAGGGGTCGCTTGCCGACCAGACCGAGAAGGCAGCGCAGAAATACGGCATGCGTCTCATTGGACCGAACTGTCTCGGCATCATGATGCCGACCATCAAGCTCAATGCGAGCTTTTCGGCGCACATGCCGGTTGTAGGCAGCCTGGCGCTCATTTCACAGTCCGGCGCTATCGCGGCGGGGATGGTAGATTGGGCTGCTCAGCGCGGTGTTGGGTTTTCCGGAATCGTCTCGATCGGCGACCAGTTGGACGTCGATCTCGCAGATCTTCTGGACCATTTCGCGTTGGACGGTGGGACCCGCGCGATCCTGCTCTACATCGAAGCCGTCAAGGACGCTCGAAAGTTTATGTCCGCGGCGCGAGCGGCGGCAAGGGTCAAGCCGGTTGTAGTGGTGAAATCGGGCCGCGGTGCCGTCGGTGCGCGAGCTGCGGCGACACATACGGGCGCGCTGGCGGGAGCGGATGCCGTCTACGACGCGGCTTTTCGCCGGGCCGGCGTTCTGCGGGTCTCCGATCTGCGCGAGCTGTTCGACTGCGCCGAAACGCTGGGGCGGGTGGAGTCGCCCATGGGCAAGAGGCTCGCCATTCTTACGAATGGCGGCGGGATCGGCGTGCTCGCCGTGGATCGACTGGTCGAGCTCGGAGGCGTGCCTGCCGCACTTTCGCCGGTCGTCCACGACAAACTCGATGCCATCCTGCCGCCGACCTGGTCCGGATCCAACCCGGTCGACATCGTCGGCGATGCCGATGCCGCACGCTACACGCTCGCGCTCGAGGCGCTGCTCGCCGATCAAGCCAACGATGCAGTTCTCGTCATGAACGTTCAGACCGCGATTGCATCCGCGAGCGCCATTGCCACGGCTGTCACCGAGTTCGTCAGTACCTATCGAAAGCAGCACCAGCGCTGGGCAAAGCCGGTTCTGGCGGCATGGGTCGGTGCGGAGCAGCCGGTCATCGAAACCTTGAGCGGGGCAGGAATTCCGAACTACCCAACCGGGGATGATGCCGTTCGTGGCTTCATGCATCTCGTTCGTCATCGGGAGGTGGTCGAATCGCTTGCCGCTGTCCCGCCGGCCATGCCGAGCTCTTTTGCGCCCGACGTCGAGGCAGCCCGCAAAATTGTAGCGACGGCCCTCGCCGACGGGAGGACTTGGCTCGATCCGGTCGAGATCAGTCGCCTGCTGGAGGCCTACGATATTGCGATGGTGCCGACGTTCGCGGCGGCTTCGGTCGACGAGGCGGTCGGGTATGCGGAGCAGTTGTTCGCTCAGGGCACAACTGTCGTGCTCAAGATTTTGTCGAGAGACATCATTCACAAGTCCGACGTCGGCGGTGTCGTGCTCAATCTGACCACGGCCGAGGCCGTGCGTAACGCGGCGAACGAGATCATGGCCCGCGCGAGGGCCGTTCGGCCCGACGCACGGATTTCCGGCGTGATCGTGCAAGCCATGATCGTCCGCGCCAAGGCGCGGGAGCTGATCATGGGCATTGCCGACGATCCAACCTTCGGAACCGTGATCGTGTTCGGCAGGGGCGGTACCGCCGTCGAGATCATCAACGACAAAGCGCTCGGTCTGCCTCCGCTCGATCTCCATCTGGCGCGCAACCTCATCGAGCGGACGCGCGTCTCACGATTGCTGCACGCCTATCGTGATGTCCCGGCGGTCAAGCCCGATGCAGTCGCACTGGTGCTGGTCAAGCTTGCGCAGCTTGCAGCAGACGTTCCCGAGATTCGCGAGCTCGATATCAATCCGCTGCTCGCGGACGAGAGCGGCGTCATGGCCGTCGATGCGCGCGTCGCCGTCGGCAGGGTTCCGCCGAAATTCAAAGGCTCTGGTCCGTCGAATTTCGCCGTTCGGCCGTATCCGAGCCAATGGGAACGGCATCTCCAGGTCAAGGACGGCTGGCGAATCCTTGCGCGACCGATCCGACCCGAGGATGAGCCAACCATTCATGAGTTCCTCAAGCATGTCACCGCGGAAGACCTGCGTCTTCGATTCTTTGCCCCCATGAAGGAGTTCACGCACGAGTTCATCGCGCGCCTGACGCAGCTCGACTATGCGCGCGCGATGGCTTTTGTGGCTCTCGATGAAGCGACCAACGAGCTGGTCGGCGTCGTGAGGATTCACTCCGACTCGGTTTACGAGAGCGGGGAGTACGCGATCCTGTTGCGGTCGGATCTCAAGGGACGCGGACTCGGCTGGGCGTTGATGCAGCTGATCATCGAATACGCCAAGGCCGAAGGCCTGAAGATGATTTCCGGCGACGTGCTGCAGGAGAATGTCGTCATGCTGGAGATGTGCAGGAACCTCGGTTTCGAGGTCAAAACCGATCCGACCGAACGCGACCTCTGCAACGTAAAGCTCAGGCTTTGAGCTCAGGCTTCGATTGCCTCTCACCTGATTCAGCAGGATGGGTTCAAGTCGCACGGCGGTCGTTGGGCGGCGGGCTCGCCGCCTCGCCTTCGGAGCCGCCATGCGAGCGGAGAGTTCTGATGATCATCGTCGCAATGGGAACGATGAGCAGCGGAATGAGGCTGTTGAGCGGATGGTTGACCACGCTCGAGATCTGGGCCTGCAGAGCTCGTGCTTCCAATTGCAGCGAGTCCATGGACGAGGAGTGAATCTCGTTGGCTAGTTCGAGTTCCCTGCCGGACGGTGCACGGGATGCGATGATCAGCAGGATCGCCGCAATCGCGACATTGCAGGCTCCGAGTGCTGCGGCTGCCACCACCGCGGAGGTGATCTGGACCAATGCAAGATAGGCCGCCAGCTCGAACATCAGGAGGCCAAAGACGGCAATCAGCGCCGCAAAGGCCCGGAGGCCGAGCCCGACGAGCAGGTGCCGGAGCCTGATGTCGGCAATGACCCGGTCCGTCCGCCAGAGAAGGCGCAAATGTTTAACGACATTCTCGGTATCCACTTAAGTTCTCCGCAGTAGGAGGCCAACGGCAAGACCGAGGGCGAAGGCCGAAGCTGTCGCCACGATCGGACGGTCCCTGATCATCCGCTCCACCTGAACGTCTGTCTCACTTAGACGCATGTCCAGCGCCTCGATCGCTGCAGCGAGCATTCCGGCGGCTGGTTGCGCGTCCGGGTTGTCACGCGTCGCCCCCGCGCCCCGCAGCAGCTGGCTTAGCTCACGCGTCAGGCTGTCCAACTCGGTCCTGAGCGTCGTCGGGTCGATAGCCATGTTTTGTCCTCGCGCCAAAATCACTGTAGAACGCAGTCCGGCGCGATGCTTGATTTCGCTCAACCCGTTGCGCTGACGGCATTGACGCAGATCAAGCGAGGCAGATCGGCCGGATCTAGGAACGGGTGTGCCTCGGCACGCCGACTGAGGGAGACATCCAATTGCGTGCTCATCCGGGACTGACGGCCGCTGCGACGGAGGATGTGCTTGAGCTTCGTCCGAGCGGATCATGGGTGTCCCTCAACGTGGCGGAGCTCGAGAGTTTGACCAGCTCTGCCGGCACCAGGGTCAACAGCGCGAAAGCCGTGAAGCTTGATCTCGGTGCCGTGAGCGAGATCGATACCGTCGGTGCCTGGTTGCTCGAGAAGCTCAGCCGCCGTGCCGCCGCTGGCGGTCGTCGGGTCGAGATGACCGGGGTGGCAGAAAACTACATCGGCCTGGTCGAGGAGGTCCGGCAGGTCAATCGACGAGCGGTCGAGCCGGCACCGAGACTGAATCCGGTCCTCGCCAAACTCACGGACCTCGGTCGTTCGAGTCTGGGGGCAGCCCAGGACGTCAAAGTGTTCCTGGACATGTTGGCCGCGCTGTCCTTTGCTCTGCTGCGGACGCTACGTCGGCCGCGATCTTTGCGCGTGACCTCTCTCGTCTATCAGATGTACCGCATCGGATGGCAGGCTATTCCAATCGTGGCGTTGATCACTTTCCTGATCGGCGCCATCATCGCCCAGCAGGGGATCTTCCATTTTCGACGTTTTGGTGCCGAATCCTACGTGGTCGATATGGTGGGAATTCTGGTCCTGCGCGAGCTTGGCGTTCTGATCGTCGCGATCATGGTGGCAGGGCGATCGGGAAGCGCCTACACGGCGGAACTTGGATCGATGAAGATGCGCGAGGAGATCGATGCGCTGGTGACGATGGGGCTGGATCCCGTCGAGGTGCTGATCCTGCCCCGCATCGTTGCGTTGATCTTGACCTTGCCAATTCTCGCCTTCATCGGCTCGATGGCTGGCCTGTATGGGGGAGGGCTGGTGGCCCAGCTCTATGGTGGCATGGGACCGGCAATCTTCATCGCCCGGCTACACGATGCCATCTCGGTCACCCATTTCGAAGTGGGAATATTGAAGGCCCCGTTCATGGCCTTGGTGATCGGCATTGTCGCCTGCAGTGAAGGACTTCGTGTGAAAGGTAGTGCCGAATCGCTGGGGCAACAAACCACGACATCCGTGGTGAAATCCATTTTCCTGGTTATCGTGCTCGATGGTCTATTCGCCGTGTTTTTTGCGTCCATTGGAATGTAGCAATGGATGATCTTGGAGTGTCCAGCGCGATCCGCGTGACCGATCTCGTCGTCGGGTTCGGCCGGCAGCTCGTTCTGAACGATCTTTCGCTCGACGTTCGTCGCGGTGAGATTCTCGGTTTGGTTGGCGCGTCAGGCGGCGGGAAATCCGTCCTGATGCGGACGATCATCGGCCTCATTCCTCGGCGCAGCGGGACCATCGAGGTCATGGGGACACCCCTTGGTGGCGCCGAAGAGCGGACGACACAGGCTGCGGCGAGGCGTTGGGGAATTCTGTTCCAGCAGGGAGCTCTGTTCTCGTCTCTGACGGTCAAACAGAACGTTCAATTTCCGCTGCGCGAGAGCCTGCAGATGTCGCAGGGCTTGATGGATGAGATCGCGATAGCCAAGCTCGAAATGGTCGGCCTTCGCGCAGAGGACGGTGATAAATTCCCAGCCGAACTATCCGGCGGCATGACGAAGCGCGCCGCGCTGGCGCGCGCCCTCGCTCTCGATCCGGCGATCGTATTTCTTGACGAGCCGACCTCCGGCCTCGATCCGATTTCCGCCGGCGATTTCGACGCCCTGATCAAGACGCTCCAACTGACGTTGGGATTGACGGTGTTCATGGTGACGCACGATCTCGCCAGTCTGAACACGGTCTGCGACCGGGTCGCTGCTTTGGCCGACGGCAAGATCGTGGCAATTGGCCCTATGAGCGATCTCCTTCGATCAGAACACCCTTGGGTCAGAGCCTATTTTCACGGCAAGCGATCCCAGATGCTGCAACCAAAAGCGAGTTGAAAGATGGAAACCCGTGCGCCTTTCGCTGTCATCGGCGGCTTCGTGCTGGCGGCCATCGTCGCGATCTTTGGCTTCGTTTACTGGCTCAACAACACTGGAGGACTCGGGCCTCGCACGACCTATCACGTGCAGTTCGAGGGCTCAGTGCCCGGCCTGCTGGTCGGGGCTGCCGTTCTGTTCAACGGAATTCGGGTCGGCGAGGTGACTGAGCTGGGCCTGGCGCCGAACGATCCGCGTCGGGTCAACGCAACGATTTCCGTGGCGTCGACGACTCCCGTGCGCGCCGACACCAAGGTGGGTCTGGAATTCCAGGGGCTGACAGGAGTGCCGGTGATCGCGCTGGAGGGCGGCTCGTCGGCAGGAGCGGCGAGTGCCATATCGACACTGATTGCAGAACCGGGCGCCGGACAAAGCATGACGCAGGCCGCCCGGGACGCCCTGCGGCGCGTCGACGCAGTGCTTGCGGAGAATGCCGGGCCGCTCAAAGACACGATCGCCAACCTCAAGACATTCTCGGACGGCCTTGCGCGGAATACCGGCAAGCTCGATGGAATCGTCTCGGGTCTGGAAAAAATGACGGGAGGCGGCGCTCCAGCACAGAAGGTCACCTATGATCTGAGCGCGCCGCGAGAACTGGGGCCGGTCAACAAGACCATCAAGGGTCAGCTCGCGATTCCTGAGCCCACGGCCGTGGCGATGCTGCAGACTCAGCGCATGTTGTTCACGCCGACAAAGGACTACCCGGGGTTCGGTGATTTCCTCTGGGCTGACAGCATCCCCAAGTTATTGCAGTCACGTCTGATCGATGCCTTCGAGAATTACGATGTGGCCCACGCTCCGCTGCGGACATCCGATCTCGGCCAGCCGGATTTTCAGCTGCTGATCGATGTCCGCCGTTTCCGTATCAATGGCGACACCGCCGCGGCGGAGATTGGTCTGTCGGCTCGCCTCGTCGACAAGAACGGCAAGGTCATCGCGTCACGGCTGTTTGACGAAAACCAGCCCGTTGCGCGGCTTGATCCTGCTGGTGCCGTGTCCGCCTTCAACGAGGCCTTCGGCCGGGTTGCCAAGTCGATTCTGACCTGGACGATACAGGCGCTTTGAATCGACGGGGCTATTCCAAGCTCTTCAAATACGAGAGCAGATCGTGGATCTGCGGCGGCGCAAGCTGGAATTGGGGCATGGCCGGGTGACCAGTCACGATCCCCTCCGCGAGCGCTTCGCCCAATGATTCGATCGGGTAGCGGAGATGCAGGTTTCGGAACGGGGGTGCCGGTTCGAAGGGACTCTCTCCCGTTCGACCGATGGCATGACATCGTGCGCAGTGGGCCTTCGCGAAGGCCTGCCCACGTTGCTGCGACGTCGACGCCGCGTAGGAGGGTGTCACCAACGCTATCGCGGCGAGAAGGTGGCACAGAACAAGCCGCTGCATTCACAATGTCCGTTGGCGCTGGCAATGGCGGCCACGATAGGGCCCGGATTGTTGGTTCGTTTGATTTGAATCAATCGGAACTTCGAGCGTCCGTTAGAATGCAATCATTATATCCTTGCGCTTGGCCCAGCGGAGCCCCGTATGAAGACGTCTCTTGTTGCAGTCGATTTCCATGGGCAGGCCTGTGCCGATTGTGCCGTGCGGGGATTCAGTGTCTGTGCGTCGCTCGACCAGTTCGAAATGCGTGAATTCGAGCAGCTCAGCCGCCGGGCCCATTTTACGACCTGCGAGACGGTTTTCGCGCAAGAAGATACGTCGTCCTGCTTCTACAATTTATTGGATGGGGTCATGAGGCTCTACAAGCTTCTCCCCGACGGACGCAGGCAGATCGTCGGATTTGCGCTGCCTGGCGACTTCGTCGGCATGACGACGGAGGAACGGCATGGATTTTCGGCCGACGCAATCGGTCCCGTCACCGTCTGCCAGTTCGCAAAGGGACCGTTCGGACGCTTTGCCGAGGACAAGCCGAACCTGCTGCGGCGGATGAACGAACTGGCCGTGCAGGAGCTGAATCAGGCGCGTGATCACATGGTACTTCTCGGACGCCGATCAGCCGAGGAGAAGGTCGCGACATTCCTCGTTGGCTGGAGGGACCGGCTGGTGGAGCTTCGGGGACCCTCTAACATGGTACCGTTGCCGATGAGTCGGCAGGATATCGCCGACTATCTCGGGCTCACCATCGAGACCGTCAGTCGAACGTTCACGAAGCTCGAACGGGAGGGCATCATCGCGATCCTGCCCGGGGGCGTCTCGCTTCGAGATTCGGCGCGAGCTGAAGCTATGGCTGCTGCCTGACGTCGCTGGCGAAACCCGCATTGCATTGATCTGGATCAAGGACTGCCGCGCAGCCGATAGGGAACTGTGTCTCAAACTCGAACAGGGGAGAGAGACATGCCGCTCGACGCTATGATGGTCAGCTTTGCAGTTGTGGGGGTTTTTGTCGGGTTCGCTGCGGTCCTGCTTTGGGCTGATTCACAGACAAGACATCGGGTGTGAGGTACAGGCTGCCCTTGGGCTGCGGCATCTTGCGCTCAGAAGAGTAGCGCTGCTGGTCCGACGGGCGGCTGGACGACTCTCACGCGCTGCACAATGTATGCCGGGCCGCCTCTCGGGGGCGGAAACGCCTCCGGCGTCGATTGGCAGATGGCTTCGCCTTGAGCGTTCGCCGCATTTTCCTGGACAATCCGCCGATCTGCCGTATTCCGAAGTGCAATGAAATCGAGGATCGGTGGTCGCAAGTCCGAGGGATCGTCTTTGCTGGTGGCTGTAGGCGTGTCCATAGTCCCCTGACATCCGCGGGGGCCTTGGCCACCGGCTTTGGACAGCTCCCTTGGGCGGCGGTATTCGGACGCCTGGGAGATGCGGTGTGACTGAGGAAAAGCGGGCGAGCGTCCGACCTACCAACAACGGCAAACTGTCGGTGCTGCGTCAGCATCCGATTTTTCGTGAACTCGAGGCCGATGCGGTCGATCAGCTCTGCCGCTACGCCAAGCCGACATCGCTCAAGCGCGGTTCAACCATCTTCTCAAAAGGCGATCCTGGCTCAAGCTTGTATGCCGTGATCAGTGGCACCGTCAAAATCAGTGTCTCGTCGCCCGACGGCCGCAATGCCATCCTGAACCTGATCAGCGCGGGTGAGATATTCGGCGAAGTCGCCGTGCTCGACGGCCGAGAACGCACAGCCGACGCAACGGCCAATACGAACTGCGAGATTCTGGTCATCGATCGGCGCGAATTCCTGCCGTTCGTGAAGAGCCAGCCGGTGCTGGCAATGAAATTCATCGAGCTGCTTTGCGATCGGCTGCGCTGGACCAGCGACCAGGTCGAGCAGGTCATCCTTCAGGATCTCCCCCGCCGCCTTGCCAGTGCGCTGCTCGGCCTGACCGACAAGCGCAAGCTGGATACCGCAAGCCGCACCATCGCCATCACTCAGCAGGAGATCAGCGAAATGGTCGGCATGACGCGGGAGAGCATCAACAAGCAGTTGCGTGCATGGGCCGCGCGGGACTGGGTCCGCCTCGAGCACGGGGCGATCGTGCTTCTGAATCCCGAGCCGTTACGCGGATTGGCGGAGGCCGGTCAAGACGAAGACGAGTAGAGGCGGCGAGGCATTTTCCGACGTCCTACCTAGCCGGTGATGGCCGTATCCCGCCGACGGCGAGCTGGATTTCCCCTGGGGGCGGACATGAACAGCGCGCTGATCGAGATCGTCTCGCCGGCCGCGAGCGCGTGAAGGACGGCGTTTATGGTTTGGTGGCACCAGCACAACAGGACGGCCATCGCTTCGGGTCAGGAAGCCGCGCTGTTCAGGACGTAGCGGGTGAAGACCGCCCAAGTGATGACGGCTGAGATCAGCACGAGCGCCGTTACGCCCACGATGACGCAAGCGGGATACAGCGCATCCATCGCCCGGCGATAGAGTCCGGCCATCGTAAGCCTCTTGATCGTCCGAACCGAGCGTGCGGTCTATGCGATGTCCTGAATGCGCTTGATCATTTCTTGGTACTTCGGACCGTATTTGTCCCAGACCGGCTTCACGGCCTTCTGGAACGGCGCCTTGTTGGCGATTTCGACGATCTCGGAGCCACCGGCCTTGGCCTTCTCAATCGCTTCCCGCTCGTAGGCCTTCCAGAGTTCGCGCTCCTCCATCTGCGCTTCGCGCGCGAACTTCTTGATCAAGGTCTGGTCGTCGGTCGACAGGTTTGCCCAGGACCGCTTCGAGAACACGAGGATTTCCGGAATGACGAGATGCTGGGTGAGCGAATAGTACTTCGCTGCCGTGTAATGATTGCTGAAGACGTAGCTCGGCGGATTGTTTTCGGCCCCGTCGATCACGCCGGTCTGCAGCGCGCTGAAGACCTGATCGTAGCCCATCGCGACGCCGTTGCCGCCAAGCGCGTTCATCATGTCGATGAAGATGGGATTGCCGATCACACGGATCTTCAGCCCCTTGACGTCCTCGACCGTCCTGATGGGCTTCCTGGTGTTGTAGATGCTGCGCGCGCCCGAATTCATCCAGCAGAGTGCGACGAGATTTGCGCTGGCATTGGCGCTGACGCGGTCCAGAAGGTCCTGACCGATCGGACCGTCCATCATCTTTTCAGAATGTTCGATGCTCTTGAACAGGAAGGGCATGTTGACGACGTTGACGTCGTCGACGATCGGGCCGAGCGCGCCGGCGCTGACCCGCAGCATCTGGATCGCCCCGATCTGGGTCTGCTCGATGGTCTCTTTCTCGCCGCCGAGCTGAGCGGAGGGATACATCTGGATCGACAGCCTGCCGTTGGTTGCCGCTGTAAGCTTTTTGCCGAGGTTTTCTGTTGCTGCAACCGTCGGATAACCCGGCGGCTGAACGTCGGATGCCTTGAACACCGCCTTCGATTGCCCAAGGGCGGCCGAGATCGGCGGCAGCGTTGCAACGCCCGCAAAGCCCACGCTCAATCTGACGAAATCGCGTCTTTTCATGGCGTCTCTCCGACGGAATGATCGTGTCGCCGCAAGGTTCGATGCGATCATCTCGTTAGCTTGGTTGATCGAAATACTCTGGATTCTTGGTCTGAATTTCAGAGATGTCGTCGAGCAGGCGTTCCAGATGACTCGCCATGGCAGCCCGGGCGCGATCCGGATCGCGCCGCTCGATGGCCTGAAGGATTGGTTCGTGCTCTGCGATCACTTCGGCCATCCGTCCGATCTGCGGCAGGGTCAGTCGACGATAGCGGTCGACGTGAACCTTGACCTGAACGATCAGTTTCCAGATCCCGGGATAGCCCGCGACCTCGGCGATGCCAGCGTGAAACATCTCGTCCGCCTGGTGGAAGGCTTCGCGATCCTTTGCGGCGCAGGCCTCGCGCTGACGTTCGAGGGTCGCATGAAGGTTGAGCAACTGGCTCGATGTCGCATGCTCGGCGGCCATCCGAGCGGTGGTCTCTTCGAGAGACTTTCGGATGATGATGGTCTCGGGGAGTGCTGCGACCGGAATGCGCGAGACGAAGATGCCGGACTGCGGAAAGATCTCGACCAACCCTTCATCCGAGAGTTTCAGAATGGCCTCGCGGACCGGTGTCCTGCTGACACCATAGGTCGTCGCAATCTGCGCTTCCGAGATCGGCTCCCCCGGCAGGCGCACGAGCGACACGAGTTCGGACCTGAGATCGGTGTAGATGCGTGACGCTGCTGTCGCGCCGCGGGGCCGACCATTGCGGCGCATGCGGGCAACCACAGGCCGTGGCGCTGGGGCCATTTTCCTCGGGGCTCGACTGGACATGTGCGTTTCCTCAACTGATATATTAATATATGAAGCTGGCTTTGCAATCGAAATTGCCGGTCAGCTGAGGGCTGGGCATGGTGCGCTGCGACGTAGATCGTTCGCAGGAGAGCGACCCCGAGCGCGCAACAGAAGCCTATCGTCTTTTGATGCAGTCTTCACCTTGCCCCTGGCGGCGGATCGGTTGTTGTCGATGGTGACTTGCCGCGTCCAGAAGCAGGCCCAACGTTTGCGGTGGAGCAGACACGCACGAATCTTGTTCATGCGAATGCCTCGCGAATGCTCTCGGCGGACGCATTCTTTGGTGCTACGAATCGGGCATGAACCAGCAAACTCGGGTCGACATCCGCCATTCCACCTGCCCGCACGATTGTCCGTCGGCCTGCGCGCTCGACGTCGAGGTGCTCGATCGAAAGACGATCGGCCGCGTTCGCGGCTCGAAACGGCAGACCTATACGGCTGGCGTGGTTTGCGCCAAGGTCGCGAGATATGCCGAGCGGATTCATCATCCTGAGAGGCTGATGCATCCGATGCGTCGCGTCGGCCCGAAAGGCTCAGGGCAATTTGCACGCATCTCCTGGGACGAGGCGTTGGACGTGATCGCCGAGCGGTTTCTCCAGGTGGAGCGCGACTTTGGCGCTCAGTCGGTCTGGCCGTATTATTACGCGGGCACGATGGGTCTCGTGATGCGCGATGGCCTCAACCGTCTCACCCATGTGAAGAAGTACTCGCGGTTCTACTCGACGATCTGCGCCAATGTCGCGCGCATCGGCTTTGCCATCGGCACCGGGAAGATTGCGGGCGTCGATCCGCGGGAGATGGCGCTCTCGGATCTGGTCGTGATCTGGGGCACGAACCCGGTGAACACGCAGGTCAATGTCATGACTCATGCGGCGCGCGCCCGGAAGGAACGAGGCGCCAAGATCGCGGCGATCGATGTCTACGACAATGAGACCATGAAGCAGGCCGACATCAAGGTCATCCTGCGACCTGGGACCGACGGCGCATTTGCCTGCGGCGTGATGCACGTGCTGTTTCGCGATGGCTATGCCGACCGCGCCTATATGGAGAAGTACACGGATTGTCCTGCCGAACTCGAAGCGCATCTGGAGACCCGGACGCCGCAATGGGCATCGCAAATCTCTGGCGTTCCCGTGGCCGAAATCGAGGCGTTCGCCCGTCTGGTCGGAGAGACGAAGCGGACCTTCTTCCGACTGGGTTATGGTTTCACTCGCAGCAGGAACGGCGCGACGCAGATGCATGCGGCATCGTGCATTCCCGCGGTGACCGGCGCCTGGCAGTATGAGGGAGGCGGAGCCTTCTTCAACAACGCGGCGCTGTGGCATTTCGATGAATCGATCATCGAGGGCCATGATGCCGTCGATCATTCCACCCGCTTTCTCGATCAGTCGCAGATTGGGCGTATCCTCACCGGGGATCGAGCAGCGTTGTGCGGCGGTCCGCCGGTCAAGGCGATGCTGATCCAGAACACCAATCCGATGACGGTGGCGCCCGAGCAGGAGCTGGTTCGCAACGGATTTGCGCGCGAGGATCTTTTCGTCGCGGTCCACGAGCAGTTCATGACCGAGACGGCGCAGATGGCGGATATCGTGCTGCCCGCCACGATGTTCATGGAGCATGACGATCTCTATTACGGCGGCGGCCATCAGCACATTTCGATCGGACCGAAGCTGATCGACCCGCCCGGCGAGTGCCGGTCCAATCATGAGGTGCTGCAGGGCCTGGCGCGCCGGCTGCGGGCGGTGCATCCGGGCTTCGAGATGTCGCCGCGCGAGCTGATCGATGCGACGTTGAAGAAGAGCGGCCATGGCGATATCGCCGGGCTCGAGGCCGATGTCTGGCGCGACCTTCAGCCGGACTTCCGCACCTCGCACTATCTCGACGGCTTCGCGCACAGTGACGGGAAATTTCACTTCAAGGCCGACTGGGCGCATCCACCATTCGGCCGCGTCATGGGCAATCCTGAACGCATGCCGTCGTTGCCCGACCATTGGGCGGTGACCGAAGAGGTCGATCAACAGCATCCGTTTCGGCTTGCGACCAGCCCCGCGCGCTCGTTCCTCAACACCTCCTTCAACGAGACGCCATCGTCGCAGGCGCGGGAAGGGGGACCCTCCGTCATGATCCATCCGCTCGATGCAGCCCCGCTTGGCATTGTCGACGGCGATATCGTCACGCTCGGCAATGAGCGTGGCCAGACCTCGCTTGCGGCCCGGCTGTTCGACGGAGTCCGGCGCGGGGTGCTGATCGCCGAATCCATCCATCCCAATCGCGCCCATGTCGGGGGGCGGGGCATCAACGTGCTCACCGCTGCCGACACCGTCGCGCCGATCGGGGGCGCGGCCTTTCACGATAACAAGGTCTGGCTGCGCAAATCGGCCGGGTGACGCCAACCTAGGCGGGTCATCGAAAATATTTTTTAGAATCAATGGCTTGATGTCCCGCCTTGGTGTGCTGGCCGCGGCCGGGAAGACTTCGTTTACCCAATCGCTCCGCCTTATCGAATCTTCTTGAGCGCCGCTCATTTTTACGATATCTATTTTGAGCGTTGCTCAAAGTGGAAGGAGTGATCCCATGCAGGTTCTCAGCTTTCGCGGTCCGCAGCTTTTTCCCGTCGTCGATCTCCAGCCGTTGCTGAACGGTTTGGCTCGGGCTGCGTCTCACCTTGTGGCGGCACGCGTTGAGCGCATCGCCAACGCCTGTGACGTTGCCGGCCTGCTGGCCGCGCGGCGCGCAAGGCGGGTGCCCGGAGACCGGCTTTTTCGCGCAGCTGCTCGCGAGGGACGCCGGCCTCGCCGCGGTGGCCTGTGCGGCTGCTTCCACTACCTGAGTGAGCTGAGTTGATCACGGCTCAAATCCCCGGCTCATACGCAAGGAAGCGGTCACCATGTTCTCGCGTCCCATAACCTCCGTCCAGCTGCCCTCGGTCTGGATAAGCCTTTTGCACACGACCTTCGGGCTACTCTTCGTGCTGGTCGGCGGCCAACAACAGAACGGCAGACCGCATGACCGCGTCTAACAGGGTGCATCACCGGCACCACCTCATTTCATCACCAACCTTCAAGACTCTTGCCATCCTTGCGGCCGAGCCGCCGCAGCACACCAGGAAACGACCATGATCAAGCAGTTGATGTCGTCGCGCCGTTTTGCCCCGCTGTTCTGGGCGCAATTCTCCTCGGCGCTGAACGACAACGTCCTGAAGAATGCGCTCGTCATCATGCTGCTCTATGGCGCCATGGCCGTGCATGGCGATGCGCTGGTGACCGTGGCCGGTGCGGTGTTCATCTTCCCATTCTTCATTCTTTCGGGACTCGGCGGCGAGTTGGCCGACAGGTACGTCAAGGGCATCGTCGCGCGCAGGCTGAAGTTCGCCGAGATATTCGCTGCCGGCTTCGCGGCGCTGGGTTTCTTCATGCATTCGATCCCGCTGCTGTTCGTCGCCCTCGGCATGTTCGGTGTCATCGCCGCGCTGTTCGGCCCGGTGAAATACGCCATGCTGCCGGACCAGCTGACGGTCGGCGAGCTCGCCACCGGCAATGCGCTAGTGGAAGGTGCGACCTTCATGGCCATCCTGATTGGCACCATCGCCGGCGGCCAGCTTGTCTCCGGCTCCTCGCACATGGGCTGGGTCGCTCTCGCGGTGATCGGCCTTGCCGTCATCTCCTGGGCCTCCGCCTCGCGCATCCCGCACACGGTGCCGTCCGCGCCGGATCTGCGGATCACAGCCAACCCCTGGACCTCGACCTTGCACCTTCTGAAGTCGTTACATGCCGCGCCCCGGCTGTGGGACGGCATGGTGATCGTGTCCTGGTTCTGGCTGGTGGGTGCCGTCGTGCTGTCGCTGCTGCCGGCCCTGGTCAAGGACGTCGTCGGCGGTACCGAGGGCGTCGTCACCCTGTGTCTCGCCATCTTTGCGGTCGGCATCGCGATCGGCTCGCTGTTCGCCGCGCATCTTAGCCACGTCAGGCCGAATCTTGCGCTGGTGCCGATTGGCGCCATCATCATGGGCGTGCTCGGCCTCGACTTGTCCTGGGCGATCGGCACGACGGAGATCGCAACGGGAATCACGCCGCTGGGATTCATCGGCTCCTGGTCAGGCTCGCGCATGCTGTTCGATTTCGCCTTGTTCGCCTTCGGCGGCGGCCTCTTCGTGGTTCCTGCGTTCGCCGCTGTGCAGGCGTGGTCGGAGCCCACCGAGCGCGCCCGGGTCATCGCCGCCGGCAACGTGCTGCAGGCCGCTTTCATGGTGGTCGGCTCGCTGGGCGTGGCTGGCCTGCAGGCTGCAGGCGTCTCGATCGCCTGGATCTTCTTCGGTCTGGCCTTGGCGAGCTTCGGCGCCGTCTGGTTCGTGCTCACCAAATGGGGCAGAGAGGGCGTGCGCGACTTCGGCGCGATGCTGTTTCGGGCCTTGTTCCGCACCGAGGTGCGCGGGCTGGAGAACCTGCCGCCGGCCGGCACCCGCATGCTGATCGCGCCGAACCATGTCAGCCTGATCGACGGCCCGCTGCTCCACGCGGTGCTGCCGATCGATGCGACCTTCGCCGTCGACACCGGGATCTCCAAGGCCTGGTGGGCGAAGGTCTTCCTGAAACTTGTGAGCCACATCACGATCGACCCGACCAAGCCGCTCGGTGCTCGCGATCTGATCAAGCTGGTCGCCAGCCAGGAGCCGGTGGTGATCTTCCCGGAGGGCCGCATCACGGTGTCGGGCTCGCTGATGAAGGTCTATGACGGCACCGCGATGATCGCCGACAAGGCCGACGCCGTCGTGGTGCCGGTCCGCATCGAGGGCGCGCAGCGCTCGCATCTCAGCTATCTCAAGGATGGCCAGATCAAGCGCTCGTGGTTTCCCAAGGTGACGGTGACGATCCTGCCGCCGGTGAAGCTCACCATCGATGCGGCTCTCAAGGGCAAGACCCGCCGCAATGCAGCTGGCGCTGCGCTGCAGGACGTGATGATCGAAGCCATGGTCAAGAACGCCATGCTGGATCGGACGCTGTTCGAGGCGCTCGCCCATGCCCATCGCGACCACGATACCGGCAAGGTGATGATCGAGGATCCGCTCGGCACCAAGCTGACCTATCGCAAGCTGCTGCTTGGCTCGCAGGTGCTCAGCCGCAAGCTCGAGCAGGGCACGATGGTGGGCGAGAACATCGGCCTGTTGCTGCCGAACTCCGCCGGCGTCGCCGTCGTCTTCATGGCGCTGCAGTCGATCGGCCGCGTGCCGGCAATGCTGAACTTCTCCGCCGGCCCGGTGAACGTGCTGGCGGCGATGAAGGCGGCGCAGGTCACGACCGTTCTGACGTCGCGGGCCTTCATCGAGAAGGGCAAGCTCGACAAGCTGATCGCAGCGATCGAGGGGCAGGCCCGTCTGGTCTATCTCGATGACGTCAAGGCCTCGGTCAGCCTGGCCGACAAGATCAAGGGGATGATCGACGGCACCAAGCCGCGCGTCGCGCGCAATGCCGACCACCCGGCCGTGATTCTGTTCACGTCCGGCTCGGAAGGCACGCCGAAGGGCGTTGTCCTGTCCCATCGCAACATTCTGGCGAATGCTGCGCAGGCATTGGCGAGGGTTGACGCCAACGCTAACGATCTTGTGTTCAATGTTTTGCCGGTGTTCCACTCCTTCGGCCTCACCGGCGGCATGATGATGCCCATGTTGGCGGGCATCCCCATCTATATGTACCCGTCGCCGCTGCACTACCGGATCGTGCCCGAACTGATCTACCAGACCGGCGCCACCATCTTGTTCGGCACCGACACCTTCCTGACTGGTTACGCGCGCTCCGCCCACGCCTATGATTTCCGTACCCTGCGGCTGGTCATCGCCGGCGCCGAGCCGGTCAAGGACCGGACACGGCAGATCTACATGGAGCGTTATGGCATCCGCGTTCTCGAAGGCTATGGCGTCACGGAGACCGCGCCGGTGCTGGCGATGAACACGCCGATGGCCAACCGTGTCGGCACCGTCGGCCGCCTGTCGCCGCTGATGGAGTACCGGCTCGACAAGGTGCCGGGCATCGAGGAGGGCGGACGCCTCTCGGTCCGTGGCCCCAACGTCATGCTCGGCTATGTCAGAGCCGAAAATCCGGGTGTGCTGGAGGCACTGCCGGAGGGCTGGCACGACACCGGCGACATCGTCACCATCGACGCGCAAGGCTTCATCACGATCAAGGGCCGCGCCAAGCGCTTTGCCAAGATCGCCGGCGAGATGGTGTCGCTGACGGTGGTTGAGCAGATTGCCGCGACGCTATGGCCGCAAGCGGCATCGGTCGCGGTCTCGATTCCCGACCAGCGCAAGGGCGAGCGCATCGTGCTGATCACGACGCAGAAGGATGCCGAGCGCTCCGCGATGCAGCGCCAGGCCAAGGCGCAAGGCGCGCCGGAGCTGGCGGTGCCGGCCGTCGTGATGGTGGTCGACAAGATCCCGCTGCTCGGTTCTGGCAAGACCGACTATGTCGGCGCCAAGGCGCTCGCCGAGGCGAGTGCGGCAACAGCCACGGTCGAGCGTGAGCCGGAAGAGCGGGAAGTCGCGTGATTGCATCGCTGCGCCGGCGTTCTCAGCACATTGGCCCCCGCGACGCGGGGGTCGTCCTGCTGCATGGAATCGCCGGCCGATCATTGATGCTGCGTCCGCTGGAAAAGCGGCTGCAGCGAGCTGGTTTTGCGACGTTGAACCTCGACTATGAAAGCCGCAAGAAGCCGCTCGAGTTTCTTGCCGAGGACATCCGTCCGGCGATCGCCGATTTTGCCGCCGGGATCGACGGCCCGATCCACTTCGTCACCCATTCGATGGGCGGCCTGCTGGCACGGGTCGCGATCGCGAAGCATCGGCCGGCGCGGCTCGGCCGTGTCGTCATGCTGGGAACGCCCAATGGCGGCAGCGAGCTCGCCGACCGGCTGCAGAATGTCGGGCTCTATCGCACCTATTTCGGTCCGGCCGGCCTGCAGCTGGTGACGGCGAAAGACGTCACGCTCGCCTCTCTGCCGCCCGCCGATTACGAGATTGGTGTGATCGCCGGAAACCGTTTCCTCGATCCGATCGCCGGCCTGTTCCTGCTGCCATGGCCGAACGACGGCCGTGTCTCGGTCGAGAGCTGCAAGCTCGCCGAGATGACGGACTACACCGTGATCAAGGCCTCGCATATGGGCCTGCTGGTGCATCCGACGTCGTTCCGGCAGACCATCGCTTTCCTGCACACCGGACAGTTCGATCCAGCGCGTCCGCGGCTGCACGGTGTCATCGCCGAGATCGGCCGCCGCGCGGCCAGCTGACGCAAGTTTTCCTTGCCCGCGGCGGCTATCCCGCGCCAATCTCGCATCCAACATCAAGCAACGGGCAAGGCGATGACCGACGACAGCGTGATTCTCGACAAGCGCGGGCAGGCCCTCTGGATCACCATCAATCGTCCAGAGAAGCGCAACGCGCTGAATGGTGACGTCATCGCCGGGATCTCGCGCGGCTATCGCCAGGCGCATGACGATCCGCAGGTGCGCGTGATCGTGCTGACCGGCGCGGGGGACAAGGCGTTCTGCGCCGGCGCTGACCTGCAGAACTCGGGCGCGGCCTTTGCGATGGATTTCTCCCGCCCCAATGCCGACTACGCCGATCTGCTCAGGCTGTCGCAGAATGCCACCAAGCCCGCGATCGCGCGCGTCGGCGGCGTCTGCATGGCCGGTGGCATGGGGCTGTTGTGCATGACCGACATGGCGGTCGCGGCCGATCACGTCATCTTCGGCCTGCCGGAGGTCAAGGTCGGCGTGTTCCCGATGCAGGTGCTGAGCCTCTTGCAGAGCATCGCGCCGCCGCGTCTCGTCAACGAATGGGCGCTGACGGGCGAGCCGTTCGATGCCAAGGCTGCACAGGCTGCGGGGGTGCTCAACCATGTTGTTCCCGCCGCCGAGCTCGATGCCAAGATCGAGTGGCTGATCGGCCGCATCGTCGACAAGTCGCCGACCGCCATCCGCCGCGGCAAATACGCCATGCGCGCCATCGCGTCGATGTCGTTCGACGAGGCGATCGCCTATCTCGAAAGCCAGATCGCGCTCTTGGCGATGACCGAGGACGCCAAGGAAGGCCTGAAGGCGTTCGCCGAGAAGCGCAAGCCGGTGTGGCCGGGGAAGTAGCGCGCGGCAGGTGGATCGCTTGACGGCGGCTCTGTTGTTCCAGCTGTCATGCTCCGCGAAGGCGGAGCATCGCTCGTTCCTCGGCTAGCGCGCAGCTTTACGCGCGCCTCGGGGACCCAATTCCCGGCGCTCGTTCATGCACAGGCCAAGCGCTCTGAGCGGGATCCATCGGATCGTGGGTGACGAGATCAAGGATCTCGTTGTTGGCGAAGCCGATCGCCATTGGTCGTATCACGTCTGGCACAACGCCCAGATCGTAGAATTCGGCTACCGCCCCATCAATCCGAAACCAGTTTTCGCAGGCACCGGTGTCGAGATTGATCAATTGGATTCCGCACCACGGTTCAGAATCGGTTTCGGCCAACCTGCGATCCAGTGCGAGACCCTCGAAACGCTCATAGCGAGGTTTCGACAAGCCAACGAAGGCATAGTTGCCGAAAAACGCGAGCCCGCGCACGAAGCCGGGACAGAATGCCAGAACGTGGAACGTCGCGCCGGCTGCTGAACGCTCGATCCATCCGATCTCCCCCGTGCCCGAGTTGAGCACCCACAATCTCCCGCGATAGAGCCGAGGGGAATGAGGCATCGAGAGACCATCGATCACTATCTCATTGGAGTGCACGTCGATGACGATGCCGCCATCGGAACGACGGTCGCGCCAGCCGTCGACGGTGTCCGATCTGCTGATCGCCGTAACGTAGCGCGGGGCGCCGTCTTCGATGGCAAGTCCGTTCAGATGACATCGGTCCTCCTTGACGATCTTCGAAATGAAGGAAGGCTTCCACAGCGGCGTGAAGCTGTGCCGTTCCGATGTAGAGGCAAGACAATTGTAAAGCGTGTTGACGAAGACGATGCGGCCGTCGCTCAGCATCCCCACGTCATGAACATCGAGCTCGCCAGTGGTGAAGATCTGGCGCGGGACATAACAGGCATCGTGCAGATCGTTGATCTGCTGCCCGGGCGCAAGTACGTTCCTGAATCTCAAGATCTGGAACATCGTGGCGAGCAGGATCGTATCGCGGTCCACGACGCAGATTCCCATGGCCTTGTGAAAGAGGCGCTCGTGGACCAAGAGCCCGCCGTCGGCATTCTGACCCAGGAAATAGAATTTGCCGGATTGATAGGACGAACCCGCGATGGCGATGCGCTGAGAACCAAGAAAGCCGGGCAGTCCGGGTGACATGGAATACCGAACCGCTTCACTGCCGGCCTGGCCAACCTGTTCCGCGGGAAGGCGTACGCAAGTTCGATCGGCTGGCAGAATCTCGTTTGATTCGAATGTCGGTACGTCGTCACGACGGCCCATGGATGCTTCTCCAAACGGCGGTGAACCCGACAAGAGGCAGGCCTCTTCAGCGCGGCCTAGGAGAGTGCCTCGAAAGACGGGAACGGCTTAAGACTTTTTGGTCGATGTGCCATCATCTTCTGGTTGTCCAGTAATTCTTGACATATAAAGGTTGAGTTTCCCAGCCCAAAGGAGGAGGGCGGCGCTTGTCCGACAGGTTTCCATGCCGGCAGTTGGTGCTGTCGTCTTCGATGCTGGTGGGCGCAGTTTTCGGCTATAGCCGCCGGGTCTACGCTGCTTGCGCCAATGTGGGCGGTTCCAATTGGGAATGCTCGGCGGCCAGCACCGCCCAGACGATTTCGGGCGCCAACGCTCACGTGACTGCGCTATCGGGATTCCGCATTACGACCGTCTCCTCGAATGCTCTGACGATCACCGGCGCCGGCAACCTTTCATACACCGATACGAACTTCTCTCCGTTTACTGCGACCGCCGGCAACGGACTCAATATGACGACGACAGCCGGCGTTCCGGGCAGCATCACAGTGAATACCAACGGTGATATCACCGCCCTCAACTACGGCATTCGGGGCCGCAACCAGGGCACCGGCGCGCTCAGCATCACGACCAACGGCGATGTCGTAAGCACGGGCACAACCTCGGTATCGCGGGGAATCGTGGCGATCAATTTCGGCACTGATCTGACCGTGACAACCGGCGCAGGCTCCAACGTCCGCGGCGCGCGCTACGGAATTCTGAGCCGCAACTACGGCACTGGATCGACGACCGTGACGGTCAACGGTGACGTCACGGCCGCCGGCACGACCGGCAGCGATTTCGCTCTTCTCGCGAGAGGGAACGCAGATGTCACGGTGACCACAGCCGCCGGAACTACCGTGAGCGGCCAGGAGAGCGGCATCTTCGCGCGGAGCGATGGCAATGGCGCGGTAAAGATCGCCGTCGCTGGCGACGTCACAGGAACCAATACGACGGGCATATATGCGAGAAGCGGAACGAGCGGATCAATTGCGATTACGATCGGCGCCGGAAGCCACGTGACCTCGAATGGTACGGGAGCGGATGGTTTCGCCATTGATACATCGAGCTTCGTCGTCAGCCCTACCACTCTCACTGTGGCCGGTACGCTAGATGGCGGTGCGGGCGGCGCCGTTCGGTTTCATGGTTCGGCGAACCGGCTTGAGCTCTATCCAACCGCTGCGATCAACGGCAACGTTTTCGGCGGCGGCAGCGACACCCTTGCACTGGGCGGCACTGGTACAGCGAGCTTCAACGTCGCAACGATCGGTGCCGGCCTGCAATACCAGGGCTTCGGGACGTTTCTCAAGGAGGGCAGCAGCCACTGGACGCTTACCGGCACCACTCCGCTCATCTCCAGCTTTACCGTGAATGGCGGCCTGCTCGAGGTCGACGGAAACATGCCAAACACCTCAGTCACAGTGAATAGCGGCGCACTGCAACTCGGGAATGGCGGCAGCGCCGGCTCGATCGGCGGCAACGTCACTGACAACGGCATCTTCGCGATCAATCGTTCCGACAGCTACACGTTCGGTGGCATCATTTCGGGCACCGGAACATTCCAACAGCTTGGCTCCGGCACCACCATCTTCTCCGGTGCGAACACTTATACCGGCGGCACCATCGTCAGCGCGGGCACACTGCAACTCGGCAATGGCGGTACCAGCGGCTCGATCGTCGGCGACGTGATCGACAACGGAATCTTGGCCTTCAATCATTCCGACGGTTACACCTTCGGTGGAACGATCTCAGGCTCTGGTGCCCTCGAGCAAAACGGCAGTGGCACGCTCGTCCTGAGCGGGCATAGTAGCTACACAGGCCCGACGTTCATCAACAGCGGGATACTGGACGTCACAGGGGAGCTCGCATCGACCGTGTTCGTCAACTCCGGGGCCCGGCTCATGGGCAATGGCACGATCGGCGGCCTCGCTGTCGCGAGCAGGGGAGTCGTTTCTCCAGGCAATGCGATCGGGACGCTTAATGTCTCTGACGACGTATCCTTTGCCTCTGGCTCCACCTACGAAGTCGAGACCAACGCGTCCGGGGCGGCAGACCGGATCGTGGCGACCGGCACGGCAAGACTCAATGGCAATGTCGTCGTCCTGCCGCAGAACGGTGCCTATGCCTTCCGTACCACCTACAGTATCCTCAATGCCGCCGATGGCATCAGTGGTGCCTTCTCTGGGGTGAGCAGCAACTCTGCGTTCCTGTTTCCCAGCCTGAGTTATGATGCCAACAACGTGTTCCTCTCGTTGACTCAGTCGACGTTCTTTCCGAGCGTCGCGCGGACGGCAAACCAGCTGGCCGTAGCCACCGCTCTCCAGGAGAGCTCGCCGGATAGCCGGCTCTTCGGCAGCGTGATCTTCCAGACAGCGCCCGGCGCGCAACAGGCGTTCGACGCGCTGTCGGGCGAACTTCATGCCAGCGCACGGACGTCCCTCGTCGAAGACGGTTATTTCGCCCGGGACGCCGTCCTCGGACGCTTGCGTCAAACTTCCTTTGAGGACCGTTTTGGGCCGTTTGCGAGTTTCGGCTCCGGTGGTCCAGCCGTGATCTACGGCGATGTCGATCTATCCTCGCCGAAGCATCTGGCCTACGCCGCCGATACGGACAGGCGCATTCTCCACACCGGCAGCATTCCGTCGTCGGCCAACGCGTCCACATCGCGGGATATTGGCTGGTGGGCTCAGGGAGTGGGGGCTTGGGGCATGGCTCATGGTGACGGCAATGCTGCTGGTATGAGCCGACGCCTGAGCGGTTTCTTCAGCGGAGTAGATGGGCGGCTGGGCGACAACTGGCGGGCAGGCGTCGCGGTCGGCTACACCAATTCGAGGACGAGCATCGATGCCCGTGCGAGCTCGGCCGATATCGATAGCGCATATCTAGCCGTCTATACTGGCTTTGACGTGGGTGCCTGGAACATCCGCTCGGGGGCACTTCTGAGCTTCAGCACGATTGGGAGCGCTCGCTCGATCAGCTATCCGGGTTTTTTCGAACGGGCGACCGGGCGTTATGGCGCGTTCAGCTCACAACTATTTGGTGAGATTGGTTATGATCTGAACCTCGCGGATGCTCTTGTGGAGCCATTTGCAGGTTGGTCCTGGATCCATCTCCATACCAATGGCTTCGATGAGGCCGGTGACGTCGCCGCACTTTCCGGCTCATCGCGCGAGGAGGACGTAGGTTATACGGCGATCGGGGCGCGCGCATCGGCGCTGATTGCATTATCGGACGGAATGGCGCTCAAGCCGTCAGCATCGCTCGCTTGGCAACACGGTTTCGGCCAGCTCAAGCCGGAAGACCACCTGCTTTTCAGAAGCACCGGCGCTGCATTTGACATTGCAGGGCTGCCGCTCGCTCGGGATGCCGCCCTGGTGCAGACCGCCCTGGATCTGCGCACAAGCGCCAATACTGTCATGGGAGTGTCCTATCGCGGCAATCTTTCGAGGAGCAGCCAGGATCACTCGATCGAGGGGCACATCAAAGTTCAATTCTAGCTCTATCTGGGGAAAGATATCCGGACAGCGGATGCGCGAGGCGATCAGCGTCTCATCGAGACCTGCCTATCATTTGGCTGCGAATGCGCAGCGCACATTTGAGTGCCGCCTGGCTTGTCCTTGCAGCAGATGAACAGCGTGCTTGGACGATCATCATTCGAGACTGAAACCTCACAGCAGTATTGGCCGCGTAGGTTGCCCTGAGGTTCGCGCGGCGTCATGATTGACGGATGGTGCGGCATTCGGATCGAGGGGAACATGACACGACCCGCCGGACATCCCGACGCTGATGGCCTGCACATCCGGCCGATGCGGCCGGACGAGATCGGGCTCGCGATCGACTGGGCGGCAGCCGAGGGGTGGAATCCCGGGTTGTCCGATGCGACGTGCTTCGCAGAGGTCGACCCCGACGGCTTCCTCGTCGCCGAGCGCGACGGCGTGCCGGTCGCGACCGTGTCCTGCGTGAACTATGACGACCGGTTCGCCTTTCTCGGATTCTACATGGTGCGTCCCGAGCTGCGCGGGCGCGGCTACGGCTTGCGGCTCTGGCAGGCGGCGATGGCGCATGCGGGATCGCGCATTGTCGGACTCGATGGCGTGGTCGCGCAGCAGGACAACTATCGGAAATCCGGCTTCAGCTACGCGTATGCCAATATCCGCTACGGGGGACGATCCGCCGCCTTGCTGCAATCGGCGGATCGATCAGGTATCGTCGCTCTTGCCGATGTGCCGCTTTCCGACATCGAAGCGTCAGATGCGACCGTATTTCCCGCCCCGCGCCGGGCATTCCTGCGGGCCTGGATCGACACGCCCGGTCATTTCGGCCGGGCGCTGATCCGCGACGGTACGCTAGCCGCCTGGGGTGTGATCCGTCCGTGCCGTGCGGGCTACAAAATCGGTCCGCTGATTGCGGAAAAGCGTGCCGATGCCGAGGCCGTGGTGTCGGCGCTGCTGAGCGCAGCCGGCGACTCCGAGGTGTTCCTCGACGTGCCCGCGATCAATCCGGAGGCGGTGGCGCTCGCCGAGAGCCTCGGCCTGAAGCCGGTGTTCGAGACCGCGCGCATGTACACCGGGCCGATCCCGCCGCTCCGGATCGACCGGGTGTTCGGTGTCACCACCTTCGAACTCGGCTAACTCACCGTCCGAGCGGCCGCGCGAAGCTCAGTTCGTGGCCGTCGGGATCGGTGAGGTGGAAATAGCGCTCGCCCCATTCGGCATTGCAGGGCGTGGTCGAGGGGGCAAAGCCAGCGGCCAGCGCCTTGGCGTAGACGGCGTCGACATCGGCGACGTGGAAGATGATGCGGCCCCACCAGCTCCACTGCTTCTCCCTGGACATGGCGATCAGGTTGAGGAAGCCGGAGCCCACACGGAAGCTCGTGAACGACGTGTGGGCGCCGCCATGGGCGATGTCGTCGAAGCCGAGCGCGCGATAGAACGCGACCGCGCGCGTCATGTCGTGGGTGGCAATCGTAATCGCGCTGATGCTCTCGATGGTCATGGAGGCGCTCCTCGCCGTGTGGAAGCCGCACCATAGAGAAGCTCAGATCACAGTTGGCACGCAAGGGCGGCCGGGTCGTGACGAATTCAGCGCCAGCGCCGCCGGCTCATCACAGCGCCCAGCGCGAAGAACACCGCCGCGCCGAGCGCAATGGTCGCCGCGCGCGCGACATCCCCCGGCACGAGCATCGCCCGCTGCGCCGCGCCCTGGCTGAAGGAGCCGCGGGTGCGGTGTAGGCGCGTCACGGGACGGTCGAGATTGTCGGTGCGATCGGGCACCAGTGGTACGTCGGTCTGTTGCCCGGCGATCGCCTTGGCAGCGAGGTAGCGGTCGAGCAAAGCGGGCGCGACGGCGTTACCGAGGATCGTGAGCAGTGTCGGCCAGCCGATCCAATATTCGCGGAAGCCGCCGTCGGCGACGCGATAGACGGCGTCCGCGATCACCTCGGGCTCCACCGGCCGGCCCATTGGTCGTGGCGTATGCGCAAGGTGCGCGCGAGCCCAGTCGAATTGCGGTGTGTTCACCGCGGGCAGGTCGACGATGCTGAGCGTGATGCCTGAGCGCTCGTGCATCAGCTCGGCCCGCAGCGAGTCGGTGAAGCCCCGGATCGCATGTTTGGCGCCGCAATAGGCCGCCTGCAGCGGAATGCCACGATAGGCGAGCGCCGAGCCGATCTGAATGATGCGGCCTTCGCCGTGCCGGCGCATCGAGCGCAGCGCCGCCATCGTGCCGTGCACGAAGCCGAGATAGGTGACCTCGGTGACGCGGCGGAACTCCTCCGGCGTGATGTCGGCCACGGTCGAGAACACCGTCTCCATGGCGTCATTGATCCAGATGTCGACCGGACCCAGGCGCTGCTCGAGCCGTTCGGCGGCCTCGAACAGCGCCTGCGCGTCGGCGACATCGACCGCCTCGTATTCGGCATGGGCAAACCGCGCCTGCAGCTCGCGCTGGACGTCGCGCAGCGCATCCTCGTCACGCGCGATCAGGCCGACGCGGTCGCCGGCCTCGCCGAAGCGTTTTGCGATGGCGCGGCCGACGCCGGCGGAGGCGCCCGTGATGATGATGGTGCGAGCTGGTCTGCGAGGCATGTCCGGTTCTCCACGCGCCCCGTCGTACAAACGTGCTGCGGCCGGCAATGTTTCGGGCCGGTCAAGCCGGCCGAATGAATTCTCCGTCAGCCGTTATCGGAGCCGTGGACTTCGACGCGCGATCCATCAGGCTCCGAGAGGGCAGGCCAGCCCCCCCGGAGATTGTGGGACAGAAAAGCTCGCTGAGCCTTGCCGGTGCGACCGGAGCTCAGCCCGGATTGGCCTTGAGGCCGGCGGCTTCGATGCCGGCGACGGCGCAGATCTCGTCATTGTCCGAAGTGTCGCCGGAGACGCCGACGGCGCCGACGAGCGTCGTGCCGTCCATGATCAGCACGCCGCCGGGCACCGGGACCATGCGGCCCTGGGCCAGCGTGTTCACGGCGTCGATGAAATAGGCCTGCTCCTGGGCGCGCTGGAACAGGGCGCGGGAGCCGAGGCCGAGGGCGAGTGCGCCGTAGGCCTTGCCGTGCGCGACCTCGGCCCGCATCAGGCTGGTGCCGTCCTGCGCGGCGGCGGCCTTCAGGCAGCCGCGCGCGTCGAGCACCATCACAGCGAGCGGCTTGAACTTCTTCTCGATGCCCTTCGCGAGCGTGGCGTCGAGGATCTTGCGGGCGGTGTCGAGCGAGAGATCGGCCATGTCGGTGTCCTTGTGCTTTGTGATGCCAAGTTGGCTAGGTCATCCGTCATTGCGAGCGAAGCGAAGCAATCCAGGGTGAAAGAAAAGGTCTGTATTGCTTCGTCGCTTCGCTCCTCGCAATGACGAACATTGAGATCATGCTCCGCGGCGTTCCGACCTCGTGAATCAAGAACGCATCTGCGTCCGCTCCAGGCTCATCGCCAGGAGCTGCGCAGCGTGCACGGCGCCGCGACCGGCGCCGTCTTGGATCTGGTGGCGGCAGGAGGTGCCGTTGGCGACGATGAAGGTCGAAGCTTCTGCCTTGCGTACCGCAGGCAGCAGCGACGCCTCCGCCATCTGCAGCGAGACCTCGTAGGTCTCCGCGCCATAGCCGAACGCGCCGGCCATACCGCAGCAGGAGGATTCGATGGTCTCGACCGTGAGCTCCGGAATGAGTCGCAGCACCTGCTCGACAGGCTTGAAGGCGGCGAAGGATTTCTGATGGCAATGGCCGTGCAGCAGCGCCTTGCCGGGCAGGGGGGCGAGCGGCAGCGCGAGCCGTCCGGCCTCTGCCTCGCGCGCCAGAAACTCTTCCAGCAGCAGCGCGTGCGCGCTGATCGTCTTCGCGGCGGTATCGTCGCGTAGCGACAGCAGTTCGTCGCGCAGCGTCAGCAGGCAGCTCGGCTCGAGGCCAATGATCGGCACGCCGCGCAAGGCGAACGGCGCGTAGGTCTCGACCAGGCGCTGCAGCTCGGACTTGGCTTCGTCGACCAGACCGGCGGACAGGAACGTCCGGCCGCAGCACAGCGCCCGGCCGCCATCGGCGGGCTTGGGAACGTAGACGCGGTAGCCGCCCGCGATCAGCACGCGCAGCGCGGCGTCGAGATTTTCGCGCTCATAGACGCGGTTGAAGGTGTCGCCGAACAGCACGACCTCACGGCCATCAGCCGGACCGAACGCGTCGGCCTCGACGCGGAAGGTGTCGGTGCGGAAGGCCGGCAGCTTGCGCTTGGCGCTGATGCCCGCAACGCGCTCCATCAGCACGCGCAGGGGCGCAACATGATTGCGCAGGTTCACGAGCGGCGCGACGCGGGCGACGAGATCGGCGTAGCGCGGCAGGTAGGCGACGAGCCGGTCACGCAGCGTAAGACCATGCGTCGTTGCCCGCGCTGCCAGCACCTCGATCTTCATCTTGGCCATGTCGACGCCGGTCGGACACTCGCGGCGACAGGCCTTGCAGGACACGCACAGCTTCAGCGTTTCCATCATCTCGTCAGACGACAGCGCGCCGGGACCGAGCTGGCCGGAGATCGCGAGCCGCAGCGTATTGGCGCGGCCGCGCGTGACATCCTTCTCGTCGCGGGTGGCGCGATAGGACGGGCACATCACGCCGCCGTCGAGCTTGCGGCAGGCGCCGTTGTTGTTGCACATCTCGACCGCGCCCTGGAAACCGCCGGCGGCGCCGGGATAGGCCGACCAGTCGAGCACGGTCTTGAGATCATCGATGCGATAGTCCGGCGGATAGCGGAACAGCGAGCGGTCGTCCATCTTGGGCGGATCGACGATGCGGCCGGGATTGAGCACATTGCCGGGGTCGAAGCGCTGCTTGACCTCCTTGAAGTCGGCGACGATGCGGCTGCCGAACATCTGTTCGTGGAATTCCGAGCGCACGATGCCGTCGCCGTGCTCGCCGGAATGCGATCCCTTGTACTCGCGCACCATGGCGAAGGCTTCCTCGGCGATGGCCCGCATCGCCTTGACGTCCTTCTCCAGCTTCAGGTTCAGCACCGGGCGAACGTGCAGACAGCCTTCGGAGGCGTGCGCATACATGGTGCCGCGCGTGCCGTGCTTCGCGAACACATCGTTGAGCCGTGCGGTGTAGTCGGCGAGATGCGGCAGCGGCACCGCGCAGTCCTCGACGAACGACACCGGCTTGCCGGCCTCCTTCATCGACATCATCACGTTGAGGCCGGCGGCGCGGAAGTCGGCGACCGCGGTCTGCAGGGCAGGGTCGGTGATCTCGACCACGCCGCCCCATTTGCGCGGCTCGTTGCTCCAGGCGAAGCCGAGGTCGCCCATCAACTCGGAGAGCTGCTTCAGCTTGGCGAGGTTCTCGTCCGTTGTCTCCTCGGCGAACTCCACCACCAGGATGGCGTCGGGGTCGCCGCGCACGGCGGCGGCGATCACTGGCTGGAACATCGCGATGTCGCGTCCAAGCCCGATCATGGTGCGGTCCACCAGTTCGACCGCGATCGGCTTCAGCTTCACAAGGTGCTGAGCCGCGTCCATCGCCTCATAGAAGCTGCCGAAATGGCAGACGCCGAGCACCTTGGTCCGGATCAGGGGCCACAGCTTGAGCTCGATGCGGGTGGAGAAGGCGAGGGTGCCTTCGGAGCCGACGAGCAGATGGGCCAGGTTGTTGGCGGCGTTGCGCGGCGTCAGCGCATCCAGATTGTAGCCGCCGACGCGGCGCTGCACCTTGGGAAACTTGTCGGCGATCTCCGCGGCCTCGCGCTCGCCCAGCGCAAGCATGTCGCGAAACAGCACGTGAGCGCTGTCCGGCGCGCTGACGTCACGAAGGTCTCGCGGCACCTCGCCAAAATGCGCCAGCGTGCCGTCGGCGAGCGCCGCGTCGATCGCGATGGTGTTGTCGCGCATCGTGCCGTAGCGCAGCGAGCGGCCGCCGCAGGAATTGTTGCCGGCCATGCCGCCGATCGTGGCACGCGACGCCGTCGAGACGTCGACGGGAAACCACAGGCCGTGCTGCTTGAGCTGGCGATTGAGGTCGTCGAGCACGATGCCCGGCTCGACCACGCAGGTCCGAGCCTCGACGTCGAGAGAGACGATGCGGTTCAGGTGCTTGGAGAAGTCGACGACGATCCCCTCGTTGACGGTCTGGCCGCATTGCGAGGTGCCGCCGCCGCGCGGGGTGACGATGCGGCCGTCGTCGCGGGCGAGGGCGAGCGTACGCAGTGCCTCGTCCATCGTGCGCGGCACGACCACGCCGGCCGGGATGACCTGGTAGAACGAGGCGTCGGTGGCGTAGCGGCCACGGCTGAAGCGGTCGAAGAAGACGCCGCCTGCAATCTCGGCGCGGAGCTTCTGTTCGAGCCTGGACGGACCGGCTTTGGCGTTCGGCATGGTGATCCCTGGTCGGGCCCGGCTGTCGTCTGGCGGGCCCTCTTGAGCCCCGTGTCATTCATTTCTGCAAATGCGTCAATCTGATTGCATGCAAATTTGCGCAATCCTGGGCGTCATTCGACCTTGTCCGGCTTACTTCCCGCCGTTGGCGGTTGACTCTCGCCGAAGTAGGCGATCGCGGCCGCGCCCTTGTTGCGCAGATGTTGAAACAGAGTGTCGGACAGCTCGCTTCCGGCGCGCCGGCGCAGGGCGTCGAGGATCATCTCATGCTCGCGCATGGCCTCGCTCCAGCGTTCGCGCTTGCGGGCGAAATTGGCCGAGAAGCGCACCCGCCGGATGCGGCCCGCCAGGCTCTCATAGGTCGCATGAAGGGTGGCGTTGGCGGCGGCATCCACGATCGCGCGGTGGATGAGCTGGTTCATGCGGAAATAGCCCTGCATGTCCTGCCGCATGTAAAACCCGTACATATCATGATGAAACTGCTCGATTTTTTCGATCGCTTCATCCGAAATCTTCTCGCAGGCGAGGCGGCCGGCGAGCCCTTCCAGGCCTCCCATCAGGTCGAATAATTCGTGGATGTCGGCGGCGCTGAGCGGGCGCACCCGAGCGCCGCGATTGGGCAGCAGCTCGACCAGGCCTTCGGCCGCGAGCACCTTGAGCGCTTCGCGCAAGGGAGTGCGGGACACCCCCAGCATTTCGCAAAGCTGGCGCTCGGACAGGCGGCCGCCGTCGGCGACGTGGCCCTCGACGATGTAGTCGCGCAGCCGTGCCAGGATCTCGTCATGCAGCGAGGTCTCGTCCCGCGCAGGCGCAGGTCGACCACTTGGATCTGCCAATGGTGGCGTCTCGATATCGGGAATCGTGGAATTCATTTCACCCCATTGTAGCGATAGTTACAGATGTGGTCGACCTTGTGTGTGAATACGTTTAATCTCTTGCATGCTGAATAATTGAATGCAATCATTGGTGCCAGAATGCCGTCGTCGCCCGGAGCTCTGTCGTGACCCGTCCCCAAGGCCGTCATTTCTTGCATATTCCGGGCCCAAGTCCGGTGCCCGAGCGGGTGCTGCGGGCGATGGACATGCCGGTGATCGATCACCGCAGCGCCGAGTTCGCCGAACTCGGCAAGGCGGTGCTCGGTGGCTCGCAGGCGATCTTCAAGGCCACGAGCCCGGTAGTCATCTATCCGTCCTCGGGCACCGGCGCCTGGGAGGCTGCCATCGTCAACACGTTGTCGCCGGGCGACAAGGTGCTGATGGTCGAGACCGGCCACTTCGCCACGCTGTGGCGGCAGATGGCGGCGCGGTGGGGAATCGAGGTCGATTTCATTCCCGGCGACTGGCGCCGTGGCGTCGATCCTGCCGTCATCGAGGAGAAGCTGGTTGCCGACGCCGGTCATCGGCTCAAGGCGGTGATGGTCGTGCACAATGAAACCTCGACCGGCGCGACCAGCCGGATCGGCGAGGTGCGCGCCGCGATCGACCGCGCCAAGCATCCGGCGCTGCTGATGGTCGACACGATTTCTGGTCTCGCCTCGGCCGACTTTCGATTCGACGAGTGGAAGGTCGACGTCGCCGTGTCGTGCTCGCAGAAGGGCTTCATGCTGCCGCCGGGGCTCGGCTTCAACGCCATCTCGGACAAGGCGCGCCTTGTTGCCAAGGCCAACAAGATGCCGCGCTCGTTCTGGGATTGGGAGGACATGCTGAAGCTGAACGCGAACGGCTTCTTCCCCTACACGCCGGCGACGAACCTGCTCTACGGTCTGCGTGAAGCGATTGCGATGCTGCTCGAGGAGGGTCTCGATCAGGTGTTCGCGCGCCACCTCAGGCTTGCGGCCGCGACCCGCGCCGCCGTCGAGCATTGGGGCCTGGAGGTGCTGTGCCAGGAGCCGAAGGATTTCTCTCCGGTGCTGACCGCCGTGCTGGTGCCGCCGGGCCATGACGCGGATCAGTTCCGTCAGGTCGTGCTCGACAACTACAACATGTCGCTCGGTTCGGGTCTGTCCAAGGTCGCGGGCAAGGTGTTCCGCATCGGCCATCTCGGCGAGTGCAACGCGCTGACCCTGATGGCTGGGCTGAGCGGTGTCGAGATGGGGCTGCGTGCGGCCGGCGTGCCGCATCGAGCCGGCGGCGTCGATGCCGCGATGGCGCTGCTTGAAGAGCCATTGGAGGGCAATGCGCCGCGCCATCTGGCTGCGGTGAAATGAGGCCAAATCGCGTGCAGCAAGCTGGGACGTCCCGCTATGCCGCACTGCACAGGAGAAGGGGATTCGTGTGCATCTGAGGGATGTCAGCCCGAAGCGATCGGTGCTTGCGTCTTCTTTGTTGACGCCAGCGGTCTGGCGGGAGAAAAGCGCGGCCAGCGCGTGGGATGCCACGCCCGCGCACCAACCAAATGACCGGGGACGGACGCCAATGACTGTGCACACAGGACGGCATTTTCTTCAGATTCCGGGGCCGACCAACGTGCCCGACCGCGTGCTGCGCGCGATGGATATGCCGACGCTGGACCATCGCGGTCCCGAGTTCGCCGAGCTCGGCTTCGCCGTGCTGACTGCATCGCAGCGAATCTTCCGCACCAAGCAGCCGGTGATCATCTATCCGTCGTCGGGCACCGGCGCGTGGGAAGCCGCGATCGTCAACACGCTCGCGCCTGGCGACAAGGTGCTGATGGCCGAGACCGGCCAGTTCGCGGTGCTGTGGCGTGGCATCGCCGACAAGTTCAAGCTCGACGTCGACTTCATCCCCGGCGACTGGCGCCATGGCGCCGACATTGCGGCGATCGAGCAGCGTCTGGTCGATGACAAGGCGCACAAGATCAAGGCCGTCTGCGTCGTGCACAACGAGACCTCGACCGGCTGCCTGACGCCGCCGCTCGAGGTGCGCAAGGCGCTCGACCGGGTCGGCCACCCGGCGCTCCTGATGGTCGACACCATCTCTGGCCTCGGCTCGATGGAGTATGAGCACGACGCGTGGGGCGTCGACGTCTCCGTCGCTGGCTCGCAGAAGGGCCTGATGCTGCCGCCGGGCCTCGGCTTCAACGCCGTCTCGGAGAAGGCGCTCGCCGCCGCCAAGGCCAATCCCGGCATGCGCTCCTATTGGGACTGGCAGGAGATCATCACCTTCAACAAGCTTGGTACCTTCCCCTATACGCCGGCGTGCAATCTGCTGATGGGCCTCAACGAGGCGCTGAAGATGCTGGAGGAGGAGGGCCACGACAACGTGTTTGCGCGTCATCGCCGCCACAGCCTTGCGACGCGAGCTGCCGTCAAGGCCTGGGGCCTGGATACGCAGTGTCAGGATCCGCAGGCGCATTCGCCGGCGCTGACCGGCGTGGTCATGCCCGAGGGCCATGACGCCGATCAGTTCCGCAAGACGGTGCTGGAAAACTTCGACATGTCGCTTGGCACCGGCCTCAACAAGATCAAGGGCAAGGTCTTCCGCATCGGTCATATCGGTCACTTCAACGACTTGATGCTGATGGGCACGCTTGCAGGCGTCGAGATGGGCCTTGCGCTCGCTGGCGTGCCGCATCGTGCCGGTGGCGTGCTCGCGGCGATGGATGTCCTGAAGGCGCGCGAGGCGGCGCCGATTCCGAAGGTGGCCTGATGAACGCACCTGTGACCGGCTCCGACGATCTGATCTATGCCGTCGACGACGGCATCGCCAAGATCACCTTCAACCGGCCGCAGGCGCGCAACGCGATGACGTTCGCAATGTACGACCGGATGGCCTCGATCTGCGAGGCCATCAACGCCGATCGGTCGATCAAGGCGCTGATCCTGACTGGCGCGGGCGACAAGGCCTTCGCCTCCGGCACCGACATCTCCCAGTTTCGTGCCTTCAAGACCGCGCAGGATGCGCTCGACTACGAGGCGCGGATCGACCGCGTGCTCGGCACGCTCGAACTGTGCCGTGTGCCGGTGATTGCGGCGATCGCGGGCGCCTGCACCGGCGGCGGTGCCGGCATTGCCGCCTGCTGCGACATTCGCATCGGCACCGAGACGACACGTATCGGTTTTCCGATCGCGCGCACACTCGGCAACTGCCTGTCGATGTCGAACATCTCGCGCGTGGTCTCCCTGATCGGACCGGCGCGCACCAAGGACCTGATCTTCAAGGCCCGGCTGGTCGAGGCGCCGGAGGCGCTCGCGCTCGGTCTGCTCAACGAGATCGTGCCCGACGTCGAGACGCTGCAGACACGCGCGCTGGAGACCGCGAGGCTCGTCGCCTCGCACGCGCCGATCACCCTCGAGGTCACCAAGGAGGCCGTGCGCCGCATCCGCCGGACTCTGTCGCGGGACGAGGGCGAGGATTTGATCCTGCGCGCCTATATGAGCGAGGATTTCCGCGAAGGCATGGAGGCGTTCCTCGACAAGCGGACGCCGAACTGGAAAGGCAAGTAGTCCGATGCCGTGCTTGCGACCTTATGCCGAGGAACATGAGGCCGCATCATGCTTGTGTTCTTGAACTGACCACAATAAGCCAGCAGTATCCTGGTAGGATGCAAGCTGGGGCTTCGAACGGGGAAGAAAGCACGTGCGCAAACTCATCAAGATCGCGGCCGCGACGGCGGCCTTTTTCGCAACTGCGCCGGCCTTTGCCGGCTGGGAGCCGACCAAGCCGGTCGAGATCGTCGTCGCTGCGGGCGCCGGCGGTGCATCCGACCAGATGGCGCGGATGATGCAGGCTGCCATTCAGAAGAACAATCTGCTGAAGCAGCCGGTGGTCGTGTCGCTGAAGGGCGGCGCGTCCGGGGCCGAGGCGCTGATGTACATGAAGTCCAGCGACGGCGATCCGAACAAGGTCCTGATCGCCTATTCGCTGATCTACATGCTGCCGCTGTCGGCCAAGCTGCCGTTCGACTGGCGCGAACTGTCGCCGGTCGCGGTGATCGCACTCGATCAGTTCGTGCTGTGGGACAACGTCAACGGCCCGAAGACGGTGAAGGAGTTCATCGAAGCCGCCAAGGCGTCGAGTTCTCCGTTCAAGTTGGGCGGTACCGGTTCCAAGCGCGAAGATCACGTGCTCACGGTCTTCATGGAGAAGAAGACCGGCGCCAAGTTCTCCTATCTGCCCTACAAGTCGGGGGGCGAGGCCGCGACCCAACTGGTTGGCGGGCACACCGAAGCGAACGTCAACAATCCTTCCGAGAATCTCGAAGTCTGGCGCGCCGGCCAGGTGCGTCCGCTCTGCGTGTTCGACAAGGAGCGCATCTCCTACACGACCAAGGTCACGGAGACGCAGTCCTGGAACGACATTCCGACCTGCAAGGAGCAGGGGCTGGACGTGCAATACCTGATGCTGCGCGGCATGTTCCTGCCGGGCAAGGTGACGCAGGAACAGCAGGAGTTCTACATCGACCTGTTCAGCAAGCTGGTGCAGACGCCGGAGTACAAGGACTACATGGAGAAGCAGGCGCTGAAGCCGATCTTCCTCACCGGCAAGGACATGCTGCAGTTTCTCGAAGAGGACGGCTCGCTCAACAAGCAGCTGATGACGGAAGCCGGCTTCGTCGCCAAGTGAGGCTGGGCGGGGCGAGGGGGTGAGGAGGATCGATGTCCAACGCTGAGCTCGAGATTGCCGTCGACGATCCGACCGCGCCGGAGGAGGATTCTCCGGCCGTCACCTCCACCCGGACCGTCGACGTCGCGGTGTCGCTGCTGCTGCTCGCGCTCGCGGTCGTGCTCGCCTGGGACAATTGGCGGACCGGCGCGTCTTGGGACTCGACCGGTCCGGAGCCCGGCTACTTCCCGTTCTATCTGTCGGTGATCCTCGGCGGCGCCAGCCTTTACGGGATCGGCGCCGCCTTCGTGTCGAGAAAGGAAGCGGTCGAGACCTTCGTGACGCGCGCGCAACTGCGGCGCGTGATGGCGGTATTCGTGCCGACGCTGCTGTTCTGCATCGCGATGCAGTTTCTCGGCATCTACGTCGCGAGCTTCCTGCTGATCGCCGGGTTCATGCGCCTCGTAGGCAAGATCGCGATCTGGAAATCGCTGCTCACGGCGTTCCTGTTCAGCGCCGTGATGTTCGTGACTTTCGACGTCGTGTTCGACGTGATCATGCCGAAGGGCCCGCTCGAAGCGGCGTTCGGGTACTGACACCGGTCTCTCCCCCGTCATTGCGAGGAGCAACGCGACGACGCAATCCAGGGCTGCGCACTCGACTCTGGATTATTTCGCTGCGCTCGCAATGACGAGGAAACAGTTGGAATGAAATCATGGAAGCCTTGGGTCTGCTGCTGCACGGGTTCGCGGTCCTCCTGACCTGGAAGACGCTGCTGCTGATGATGGTCGGGCTCGTGCTCGGCGTCTTCGTCGGCGTGCTGCCCGGGCTGGGCGGGCCCAACGGTGTCGCCATCCTGTTGCCGCTGACCTTCTCGATGGACCCGACCTCGGCCATCGTGATGCTGTCCTGCATCTACTGGGGCGCGCTGTTCGGCGGCGCCATCACCTCGATCTTGTTCAACATTCCCGGCGAGGCGTGGTCGGTGGCGACCACTTTCGACGGCTATCCCATGGCGCAGCAGGGCAAGGCCGCGGAGGCGCTGACAGCCGCCTTCACCTCGTCGTTCATCGGCTCGCTGGTCGCGGTGATGCTGATCACCTTCCTGGCGCCCTGGATCTCGTCCTTCGCGCTGAGGTTCGGTCCGCCCGAGTTCTTCGCGGTCTATCTGCTTACTTTCTGCTCGTTCGTCGGGCTGGGGCGTGAGGACAAGCACAAGACTGTCATCGCGATGGCGCTCGGCCTGCTGCTCGCCGGCGTCGGCATGGACACCGTGTCCGGTCAGTTGCGGATGACCTTCGGCTCGACCGATCTGCTGCGCGGCATCAACTTCCTGGTCGCGGTCATCGGCCTGTTCGGCATCAGCGAGATCCTGCTGACGATGGAGGAACGCCTGGCGCTGCGCGGCCACGCCGCGTCGATCTCGCTGCGCACCGTACTCGCGGTGTGGAAGGACCTGCCGAAATATTGGATGACGCTGCTGCGCTCCTCGGTGATCGGCTGCTGGCTCGGCATCACGCCGGGCGGCGCGATTGCCGCCTCCTTCATGGGCTACAACCTCGCCAAGCGCTTCTCGAAGGATCCGGACAGTTTTGGCAAGGGCCGCATCGAGGGCGTGTTCGCGCCTGAGACGGCGGCGCATGCCTCGGGCACCGCGGCGCTGCTGCCGATGCTGGCGCTCGGCATCCCCGGCTCCGGCACCGCGGCGATCCTGCTCGGCGGCCTGATGGTCTGGGGTCTCAATCCCGGACCGCTGTTGTTCGTGGAGCACAAGGATTTCGTCTGGGGCCTGATCGCCTCGATGTATCTCGGCAATGTCGTCGGTCTCGTGCTGGTGCTCTCCACTGTGCCGATCTTCGCCTCGATCCTGCGCGTGCCGTTCGCAGCCGTCGCGCCGATGATCGTGGTGTCCTGCGCCATCGGCGCCTACGCGATCCAGAATGCGATGTTCGACGTCTGGCTGATGCTCGGCTTCGGCGTCGTCGGCTATGTCTTCAAGAAGATCAAGATCCCGCTGGCGCCGTTCACCTTGGCGCTGGTGCTCGGCAGCCGTGCCGAGGACGCGTTCCGGCAGTCGATGATCATCTCCGGCGGCAACATGAAGGTGTTCTGGGCGAACGGGCTGGTGGGCACCATAACGACGCTGGCGATCGTGCTGCTGTTCTGGCCGCTGATCGATCGTGTGATCGCGAGCTTCAGCAAGTCGGGAGCGCCGGCCGCGAAGGCCGAGGCTTAGTACGGTTTGTCGCTGATCACCCGTGCCCTGCCAGCTGGACGCCTGCGCTCGATCGGCTACGCCGCTCCTACCACGTGTAGCGCACGCTGCCCTTGCCGGCATAGGAACGGGTGACGCTCGAGAACTCGCCTTCGAACGTCGCCAAGGCGCTCCAGCCGTTCTGCCAGCTCATCTCGACCGAGGTCGTCGTCAGCGCGGAGTCGCGCGCCTGCGCGGCGCCGTTGACGACGAAGCTTGCGCCCGGCAGCGTCTGGAACGTCGCCGCGACCGAACGATCGGGATTGAAGTCGTGCGCCCAGGCGAGGCGGCCGCGCAAGGTGAGGGCGCCGTCTGCCAGCGCATAGGACTTGTCGGTGCGCAGGCCGAACTCGGTACGTGTGTCGGTGACGGTCTTGCCGGTGTAGCTCAGCGCGAAGGTCGACGTGCCGGAGATGGCCTGCTCCACATAGGCCGGTAGGCGCAGGCTCGTCACCTGCGCAGCCGCGTAAGGCGTGAGGCCGATGCCGCCTATGGGAGCGACGAAGCGCGTGCCGCCCTCGATGCGGCCGATCCAGGCATTGGCTTGATAGGTCGCGCGCAGCCGGTCGGCACCGGAGATGGTGACGGTGCGATCCGCGGTGACGTCCTGCCAGCCATAGGCCAGGGCCGCTCTCAGATAGCTCGGGCCGATATGATGATGCAGATAGGCGCCGGCCTGGAACAGATCGGAGCGGCCGGAGCCGAGGCCGTTGACGCTGAAGCTGGTGCCGCCGCCGCCGAGCGCGAAGCCCGCAATCGTGCGCGGTGCGATCCGGTAGTCGGCGCCGACGGCGGTGCCGGCGATGCGGCTGGTGGTATCGTTGGAACCGACGACTGCATTGCCGCTGGTCGTTTGCGAGCCGCCGAAGCCCGCCGCCCAGACATTCCAGCGCTGCGCAAAGTCGGCCGGCCTGTCGTCAGTCAGCATCGCGAAAGCATCGGTGCGCTTGCGGGATGTGTCAGCATAGCTGATCGCGCCCCCGCCGCTGGCTTGACGTTGTGCGAAGGGATCGGTCAGCAGGCTGGCGAACTGGCTCATGGCGTTGAACGTGGTCTGTTGCACGCCGGTGGCGCTCTCGCCGGACGCCTGCGTAAGGCCCGCCTGGTTCAACTTGCCGAACACGACGGGAATATCGCCGGTGCGATCGAAGAACGCCGACAGCGTATCGCCGACCGTCTTCTGATTGCCGTTGAGTCCGCCGGGCACGGCGAAGGCGAGGATCAGATCGAGATAGACGTTGTTGGCGTCGTAGCTCAGGCTGGTCTTGAAGCCGGAGGGCAGGTTGGTCTTCACCACCGATCCGAAGCCGCCCGAGATGCCGCCGCTCGTCGTCAGGATGGTATAGCGCTTGTCGATATAACCGCCGCCGGTGCCGAACACGGCGTTGACGGTGGCTCCGTCGAGGGTGGCCGATCCGGTGACGCTCGCGAATGAGGCCGTGGTCGGATCGAGCTGCACCAGATAGTACGCACCGGACTGGAAGGCGAGATTGCCGACGATGGTCATCGACGAGCCGGCGGTGCCATTGCCGGGCGCCAGCGTGCCGCCGGCATTGATGCCGACCGTCATCGGCGGATCGACGAGACCCGCACCCGTCAGGGTGCCGCCGGCATTCACGGTCACCCCAGAGGTGTTCATGATCGCACCTTCGACGTCGAGCACGCCGCCGTTGATGGTCGTCGCCCCGGTGTAGCTGCTGGTGCCTGACAAAGTCAGGATGCCCACGCCGACCTTGGTGAGCCCGCCCGTGCCCGAAATCGTCCCGCCGAGTGTCGCGTTGTTGCCGTTGGTATCGAACGTGCCGCCGCCGGCATTGAGGGTCACGGTCCGGCTGGAGCTGAAGCCGGCGAGATATTGCAGCGTGCCGCCACCGAACGACACGCTGCCGGAAGCATCGCCGAGATTGGCATCTGATGACACCGCGAGCGCGCCCTGGTTGATGCTCCACGGCGTAACCTCGGTCGTCGTGCCGGTCAGCGTCCAGGTCGCGGTGCCCGTCTTCACGAAACTCGAGAAGCCCTGGAATTGCGCGGTCGCGCCGATCGTGGAAACGTCGAAGCTGCCGTTCGCGGCGCCACCGAGCCGGAACGTATCGGTGCCGGTGCCGACGACATTGCCATTGATGATCGAGCTCGCCCAGATCTCCAGCACGTTGCTGCCGCCGGTGAAGCTGATGGCGGCGGGGGCCACGAAGAATCCGAAGCCGTTACCGCGCGAGATCGTGCCGCTGTTGATGATCGCGAGATTGGCGCCGATGACGCCCGCACCGGCCCTTCCAGCCGTGCCGGAGTGACTAGTATCCGTCGCGCCGGCCACGCCTGCGTCGCCGCCGGTGATGGTGCCGGAGTTGATCAGCGTGCCGTCCGCGGCGAAGGCGACGCCGGCGGCACCACTACCACCGTCGCCACTCGCATTCGGTTGGGTGCTGGATGGCGCGTCACCACCATTTCCGCCGCCACCGCCTTTGATGGTGCCGGCGTTGTTCAGCACGACGCTGCTTCCCGTCAGAAAGATACCGTAACCGCCCTGGCCGCCATTGCCACCCCAGCCATTCACGACGACATTTAGCGAGGCAGCCGCGCCGCCATTGCCGCCCTTGCCTCCCGTGATGCTGCTGCCATTGCTGTAGGTGAGCCCGTTGCCATCGACGACCACCCCGTATCCGCCGGCGCCGCCGCCGCCACCGCCGAAATCCCCGGTGGTGGCGCCGCCACGTCCACCATTGCCGCCCGACACCGCTGCAGAGTTGCTCGTGTCCGTGGTTACGACGGCGCCATGTGCGCCACCACCACCTCCGCCTCCGCTGTGAATCGAGAAGCCGCTTTGACCGCTTATTCCGTTGGCGCCCGGACCGATCCCGCCGCTGCCACCCGGTGCGGTACCGGTCGAATCGCTGCCGCCGGCCCCGCCGAGTGTGCCGGCGCCGCCACCGCCGCCGCCTCGGGTAGGAATAGGTGCATTGGCGCCGACATTTCCAACGGCCGTGGCCGAGCTGGCACCGCCATTGGCGAAGGTGTCCTGGCCGCTGCCGCCGGCGCCGCCTCTGGTGGCCTGCGCAATGGCTGGCGCCGCCGCAAGCACCGGGGTGACCAGCGCGGCCGCTGACAACCAGCACAACCGCCTCGACCGCGAGACCGTATGGGGACCGGATCGGTTTGCGATCAGCACGTCGGCCTTTGCATCTTCGCGATTGAATCCATGTCATGCAGACGCCGTCAGGCGCCTCCAATCGTGCCAGACGGCATTTCGTCAAGAGCAGCCAAGATCGCCTTGGCGGGTACTGTGATTTTTTGGGTGGATTTCGAGATGGCCTAAGTTCGTCGCTGCCTGTGACCGTCGTGCAACACTCGATACGAACTAGCCTCCGCTCCCGGTTGTACGTGGTCGTTCCACAGCCGAATCGCGCTCATGCGGCGGGCTTGTGCAGCATGGGCTGTGGCATCAGCGATCCTGCCTCAAACGCTGCGGATAGACCGCGACGAGCACCTGAATTGCCCAGATTCTCCCTGCGCGTCAGCAGACCAAACGCGGCGGGTGAACAGGCCACGCTGAGGCTCCAACGACCATCGGCATCAGTTGCGAGTTTCTGATTGGGACCATGCCGTAATTGGTTCGCGGATTGTGGTGGATAGAGCTTGGCTGGGAACACCAAAACAATCGTACCGATGTTCGAAGCCGTCCGGCGCTTCTCCAGAGGTTGTGTCTTTGCGATGACAGCTTTTTAGGCAGGAGAGTGGTAGGCTTCATTCATGGGCAGTTCTGAACTGCTCACGCGCGGTGCCTGATCTCTGGTCATCGCGCCCTGATGTTTCCTCCCGAGACGATCCCTTGCCCGGCGCTTGCGTCGGGCTTTTTTTGCGTTCGGTGGATCAGAGTTCGCAGCTCATCCCGGTTGCGCCCCGAAATGAAAAAGCCTCCGTCCGGCTTCTCGGAAGGAGGCTTTGGGCAAAGGCGATGTAGGAAAGAGAGCGCGCGAACCCGAGGAAGGTCAGCCTCAGTTGGCCTTCTCGGCCACCGGCATGTGGTACCAGTCGGACTCGTTGTCGAGCATTGTCTCGTCGAACGGCAGAGCGCCGGGGTGATTCAGAGCGGCTCCGTTGACGTCGCGCACGATGTTCATCGCCGTCAGAAACTCGTTCAACTCGGATGCGCTCATGACCCGCTACTCCTCACACGCACGGGCCCCGAGGGGGTCCGCGATCAACTGATGCGAAGAGATTAACGCGATCTTGCCTTGGCCTCAATCCGGCCAAGTCTGAAGTTCCAACGTGGTGACATCTGGGCCACAGCGGCGGGATGCCGCAGCTTGGACATATTGCACCTGCTCACACGACGCGATGCAGTCGGAGATCGGCGATCTCGCCGTCGGTGAAGCCGAATTCGGACAGGATCTCCTCGGTCTGCTCGCCGAATTCCGGCGGCCGCGCCGCCATCCGGCTGGGCGTGCGCGACAAGGTGAAGGGCTGCGCCACCAGCGTGATGTCGCGGCCGTCGTCGTTCGGCACCGGCTGCGCCATGCCGAGATGCTTGACCTGCGGGTCCTCGAACATCTGATCGATGGCGTAGATCGGGCCGCAGGGTACGCCGGCGGCATTCAGCTCGGCGACCCATTGCTCGCTTGTCTTGGCAAGCGTGCGCGCGTTGATCTCGGCATTGAGCGCGTCCCGGTTCTTCGAGCGCGCCGGTGCCGTCGCATAGTCGGGATTGTCGATCCATTCGGGCGTGCCGAGCGTCTGGCACAGCCGCTCCCAGATTCGGCCGCCGGTCGCGGCGATATTGATGTAGCCGTCGGAGGTCTTGAACACGCCGGTCGGAATGCTGGTCGGATGATTGTTGCCGGCCTGCGGCGCGACCTCCTTCTCCATCAGCCAGCGGGCGGCCTGGAAGTCGAGCATGAAGATCTGCGCCTGCAGCAGCGAGGTCTGGACCCACTGGCCCTCGCCGGAGACCTCGCGCTCGAGCAACGCCGTGAGGATACCCATCGCGCAAGAGAGCCCTGCCGAGAGATCGGCGATCGGGATGCCCGCGCGCATCGGACCCTCGCCAGGCGCCCCGGTGATCGACATCAGCCCGCCCATGCCCTGCGCGATCTGGTCGAAACCGGGCCGCTTGGCATAGGGACCATCCTGGCCGAAGCCGGAGATGCTGCCATAGACGATGCGCGGATTGATCTTGCGCACCGCCTCATAGTCGATGCCGAGCTTGGTCTTGACGTCGGGCCGGTAGTTCTCGATCACGACGTCGGCTTTTTCGGCGAGCCGCATGAACACGTCGACGCCCTTCGGATCCTTCAGATTGAGCGTCATCGCGCGCTTGTTGCGATGCAGGTTCTGGAAGTCGGCGCCGCGGCGCGGGCCGCCAAGCGCTTCGCCGCCATCCTCCATCATGGCGTCGATCTTGATGACGTTGGCGCCCCAATCGGCGAACTGCCGCGCGCAGGTCGGGCCGGCGCGCACCCGCGTCAAATCGAGCACCGTGAAGCGGGACAGGGCTTTGGACGCGCGCGGGAAGGCCATGCGGACGAACTCCGAGAGAGGCGACATGGCTGTATAGGAGAGCGCGCGCAGCGCGACAATTGCGCGGACAGCGGTGCGTGCCGCGCTGCTCATGCCGCTGATGCAGGGCTTCTACTTGAGCGGAACTTGCGCGCGCTCACCGCTCGTCGGCGATCACCTTGCCATCGTTGGGCAGCGTGCCCGGCGCGACCAGCTCGACTTGGCCGCTGAGCTTGGTGACGCTGCGCAGGCTGGCGGCCAGCGCCTCTTGCAGGTCGGCTGCGGGCGCCGCGCACTCGGCCTTCAAGGTCATCGCGTCGGTCTCGCCGGCGCGGGTGACGACCAGGCGGAGGCGGCTGAGCTCCGGGTGGCGCTTGCCGATCTCGGCGACCTGCTCGGGGCGCACGAACATGCCCTTGATCTTGGTGGTCTGGTCGGCGCGGCCCATCCAGCCCTTGATCCGCATGTTGGTGCGGCCGCAGGCGCTGGTGCCGGGCAGGGCGGCGGTGAGGTCGCCGAGGGCAAGGCGAATCCAGGGATGGTGGGGATCGAGCGAGGTGATGACGATCTCGCCGACATCGCCTGGCGCCACCGGATCGCCGGTGCCGGGGCGGACGATCTCCAAGATCAGGTCCTCGTTGACGACCATGCCGTCGCGCGCTGCGGTCTCATAGGCGACGATGCCGAGATCGGCGGTGCCGAACGCCTGATAGGCATCGATGCCGCGCGCCTTGATCTCGGCCTGCAGCGACGGCGGGAACGCCGCGCCCGACACCAGCGCGCGCTTGAGCGAGGACACGTCGCGGCCGGCGCTGGCGGCGCCGTCGAGCAGGATCTTCAGGAAGTCGGGCGTGCCGCTGTAGCCGATCGGGCGATAGGCCTCGATCAGCTCGAACTGCGCCTCGGTGTTGCCGGGGCCAGCCGGGATCACCGCGCAGCCGAGCGCGCGCGCCGAGGCGTCGAAGATGAAGCCGCCGGGCGTGAGGTGATAGCTGAAGGTATTGAGTACGATATCGCCGCTGCGGAAGCCCGAGGCGAACAGGGCGCGGGCGCCGCGCCAGGGATCGATGTGAGCCGCCTCCGGTTCGAAGATCGGCCCGGGCGACGTGAACAGACGCGAGAACGCGCCGGGCGCCTGCGCGACGAAGCCGCCGAATGGCGGGGCCGCCTTGTGCAGGGCAGGCAGCTCGGATTTGCGCAGCACCGGCAGTTGCGCGAGCGCAGCGCGCGTCGTGATGTCCTGGGGATCGATGCCCTGCAGCAGCGCGGCATAGGCCGGCGCCTTCATCGCCGCGTGCAGCACGTCGGGCAGGCGGCCGAACAGATCCTGCTCGCGGGCTGCGGGATCACGGGTTTCGAGGGCGTCGTAGTGGGTCATCGTACCCAGTCCTTGAATCTTGCGGTCGTCATGGCCGGGCTTGTCCCGGGCATCCACGTCGTTCCTCGTTGCGGCTCGCGCGTGGATGGCCGGGTCAAGCCCGGCCATGACGAGGAGAGAGTTCGGCTACAGCCACCGCTTCCGCCGCTTGAAGCTCTTCAGGTTCTTGAAGCTCTTGCGCTGGTCGCCGGCGCCGCCGAGGTAGAATTCCTTGACGTCCTCGTTGTCGCGCAAGCTGTCGGCGGTGCCGTCGAGCACCACCTTTCCCTGTTCCATGATGTAGCCGTGGCTGGCCACCGACAGCGCCGCGCGCGCATTCTGCTCGACCAGCAGGATGGTGACGCCGAGATCCCTGTTGATCTCCTTGATGATTGCGAACACTTCCTTCACGAGCAGCGGCGACAGGCCCATCGACGGCTCGTCCATCAGGATCATCTTCGGCCGCGCCATCAGCGCGCGCCCGATCGCCAGCATCTGCTGCTCGCCGCCGGAGAGATAGCCCGCGAGGCCGGTGCGCTCCTTCAGCCGCGGGAAATAGTTGAACACCATCTCGATGTCGCTGTTGACCTCGCGATCGGATCGCGTGAAGGCGCCGAGCTTGAGGTTCTCCAGCGAGGTCATGTCGGAGACGATGCGGCGTCCTTCCATCACCTGGAAGATGCCGCGACGGACGATCTTCTCCGGATCGATGCCGTCGATGCGCGCGCCGTCGAACATGATCTCGCCGCGCGTCACCTCGCCGTCCTCGGTCTTCAAGAGGCCGGAGATCGCCTTCAACGTCGTCGACTTGCCGGCGCCGTTGGCGCCGAGCAGCGCGACGATCGCGCCCTTGGGCACATCGAGGCTGAGCCCGCGCAGCACCAGGATGACGTCGTCATAGACGACCTCGATGTTGCGGACGGAGAGCAGGGGGGCGGGTGCCCCAGCAGTTGCGGCCGTCCGCAGATTTTCCAGTGTATCGGTCATGGCGACACTCTATCCGTCGTCATGCCCGGGCTTGACCCGGGCATCCACGCCCATCAGCGTGTGAAGCAAGACGTGGATGGCCGGGAGATTGTGCAAAGACGCGCTTCTGCCCGGCCATGACGCTGGTGTAAGGAACTACCACCCAGCCCATTCGGCCTTGCGCGGCAGCTCGATGGTCTTGACCTTCTCGAGCTTGATCACGCCCTTGGCCATGAGCTCGTTGAGGTCGCCATCCGTCGGACCCGTCACGCGCGCGCGATAGAGGTCGACTTTCATGGTGCCGCGGTGGTCCTTGTCGGTCCAGGTCGAGGGGCTGCAGACGCCTTCCATCCCTGCGGGCACCCAGTCCTTCTTCTGGTAGAAGCCCTTGGCGACGTTCTCGCCGGTGGCGCCGCCGTTCTTCGCAGCCCACTCGATCGCCTCCTTCATGTAGAGCGACGAGCAGACTGCGGCGACGTAGTGCACCGGGCGGTAGACCTTGCCGGTCGGGTCGGACATCTTCGAGATTTCCTGCACCGTCTTCATGCCCGGCGCATCGCCGCCCCAGGCCACCGAGGTGCGCAGCGGAAAGACGACGCCGTTGGCGGCATCGCCCGCGGTCTTGGCGGCGTTCTCGTCCATGCCCCAGACGTTGGACAGGAACTGCACCTCGACGCCGGCATTCTTGCAGGCCTTCATCACCGAGATGTTGGACGCCGCGGTGTTGCCCAGATAGGCGTAGTTGGCGCCGGAACTCTTCAGGCTCAGGCACTGCGCGCTGTAGTCGCCGGGCGCCAGCGCGAACACCAGCGGCGGCAGCACCTCGAAGCCGAGCTCGGTGGCGAGCGCTTCGCCCGCGGCCTTCGGCGCGTTGGGATAGGGGTGGTTGGCGCCCATGTGGACGAACTTCGGCTTGCCCGGCTTGCCCTTGGTCTTCCAGTCCTCGGCCGCCCAGGTCAGCTCGGCGCGCAGCGCATCCGAGTAGCTCGGGCCGTAGAAGAAATTGTACGGCGCCGGCTTCGCCTTGCCGCTGGTGCCCTCGGGATCGGTCAGCGCGGCGGCGTAGGAGCCGGACATGTCCGGGATCTTGTCGTTGGCGAGGAAGCCGGTCAGCGCCTCGGTGTCAGCCGTGCCCCAGCCCATGATCGCCGCGACCTTGTTGTCCGGCGCCGACCACTTCTTGTAGAGCGCGATCGCGCGCGGCACTTGGTAGCCATAGTCGTTGCTGTCGACCGCGAGCTGCTTGCCGCCGATGCCGCCGTTCTTGTTGACCCAGGCGAAGGTGTCGACGACGGCCTGGCCATAGGGGGTACCGACGTCGGACGTGCCGCCCGACAGATCCTGCAGATGGCCGATCGCGATCTGCTGCGCCTGCGCCGTTGAAGCGAAGGCGCCTGCGAGCAGCGCGAGAGCCGCCGAGCCCAGCAATGATTTCATCGTCATAGTGCTTCCTCCTGTGGTGCGTTCGGGCCGGATTGTCGCCGGTCCCTGTTGGTTGAGTTCAATGTGAGAACGGATAGAGCTTCCAGTATGTCTTGATCTGTCGCCAGCGATGCGCCAGCCCGTCCGGCTCGAACATCAGGAAGGCGATGATGATCAGGCCGATTGCGATCTCGCGCAAAAAAGTGATGTTGTTGTTGAGCGCGAGCGCCTTGTCGATGGCACTGCCCTTCAGATTTTGGCTGAGCCACTCCATCGATTCCGGCAGCAGCACGACGAACGCGGTCCCCATCAATGTGCCCATGACCGATCCGGTGCCGCCGATGATGATCATGGCCAGGAAGAGGATCGAGCGCTCGATGCCGAACCCCTCCTGCGAGATCACGAGCTGGTAATGCGCATAGAGTGCGCCGGCAATGCCGGCGAAGAAGGCGGCGAGCCCGAACGACAGCGTGCGATATTTGGTCAGGTTGATGCCCATGATCTCGGCGGAGAGATAATGGTCGCGGATCGCGATCAGTGCGCGGCCGTCGCGGGTGCGCATCAGATTGGTGACCAGGAGGTAGCAGACCACGACATAGGCCAGCACGACATAGAAATATTGCCGGTCGCCGCGCAGCGTGTAGCCTAGAATCGAGAACGGATTGGCCGAGGCCGGCACTGATCCGCCGGAGAACCACTCGGCGCGCGAGAAGAAGTCGAGCAGGATGTATTGCGCGGCGAGGGTGGCGATGACGAGATAGAGCCCCTTCAGCCGCGCCGCCGGTAGGCCGAAAATCAGCCCGACGAGGGCGGTGATCACCCCCGCGAGCGGGATCGCGAAGAACACCGGGATCGCATAGGTGTTGTTGATGTAGGCGGACGTGAAGGCCCCGAGCAGGAAGAAGCCGGCCTGGCCGATCGAGATCTGGCCGGTGAAGCCGACCAGAATGTTGAGGCCAAGCGCCGCGATCGCGAAGATGCCGATCTGGATCGAGACCGACAGCCAGTATTCGGAGAATACAAGCGGCGCGAAGCACAAGAGGATCACGCCCGCAATCGCGAAATTGCGGCTGGTTCTGGTCGGGAAGATCGTGGTGTCGGCCGCGTAGGAGGTGCGGAAGTCACCGGCGGGGATCGTGGAACGTGCGACCATGGCGGGCTCTATCTCGCCTGAGGCTTGAATTGAGTCATGGGCTCGCCCTTCTTTTTTGTTTGAGCATGATCGTTACCGAAAACCGGCCTCCACTTTTCGGCGATCATGCTCATATCCGCTCGATGTCTTTGGTGCCGAACAGGCCGTAGGGCTTGATCATCAGGATGATGATCAGGACGTAGAACGGCGCGATCTCGTAGAGATTGCCCCAGTGCAGATACTGGCTGTCGACATATTGCGCGATGTTCTCCAAGAGGCCGATGATGATGCCGCCGAGCACGGCGCCGCCGACGGAGTCGAGGCCACCGAGGATCGCCGCCGGAAACACCTTGATGCCGTAGGCCGACAGGCCGGAGGAGACGCCGTTGACCACGGCGACGACGACGCCGGCCACGGCGGAGACAGTCGCCGAGATCGCCCAGGCCATCGCGAACACGTTCTTGACGGAGATGCCGAGCGACTGCGCGACCTGCTGGTTGAAGGCGGTGGCCCGCATCGCAAGGCCGTATTTGGAAGCCTTGAAGAACCACGCCATGCCAAGCATCATCAGGACCGACACCGCGAGGCTCATGACGTAGACCGTTTGGATTTGCAGTCCGAACAGGTCGACGGACGTGCTGGCGAACACCGGCGGGAACGGCTGCGGGTTAACGCCGAACATCCATTTCAGCGCCGCCTGGAACACGGTCGACAGACCGATCGTGACCATGATGACGGAGATGATGGGCTCGCCGATCATAGGCCGGAGGATCACGACCTGGATCGCGATGCCGAACGCGAACATGAAGACCAGCGTGAGCGGCATGCCCACCCAGAACGGCACTTGATATTTCGTCAGCAATGCCCAGCACACCCAGGCGCCGATCAGGAGCAGCTCGCCTTGCGCGAAATTGACGACCTGCGTCGCCTTGTAGATCAGCACAAACGACATCGCGACCACGCCGTAGAGCGTGCCGACCACGAGGCCGTTGACGAGGAGTTGGAGGAGGAAGGCGGTGTTCATGATCGGTCTCACTCGTCATCGCCGGGCTTGACCCGGCGATCCATCGCATCAGAGATCTTCCCAATAGGATGGATGCGCGGGTCGAGCCCGCGCATGACGATCTCATGTGACGGAAGACTCATCACTCCGCGGCCTCCGCCATGGGTCCATGGCCGCCGAGGTCGACGACCTTCAGCGTGGTGCGGATGCGCTGGGTGGTGCCGTCCTGGAAGCGGATGACGGTGTCCACTGGGATGTCCGGCTTGCCGCCATAGATCCCGTCGATGATGCCGGCGTATTTCTCGTTGATGACGCTGCGGCGGACTTTGCGGGTGCGGGTCAGCTCGCCGTCGTCGGCGTCGAGCTCCTTGTAGAGCAGGAGGAAGCGGGCGATGCGCTGCGCCCGGGGCAAGGTCGCGTTGACCGTTTCCACTTCCCGCTGCAGCAGCGCATAGACCTCGTTGCGCGAGGCGAGATCGGAGTAGGTGGTGAACGCGATGCGGTTCTTCTCCGCCCATTTCGAGATGATCGAGTAGCGGATGCAGATCATCGCCGCCAGATGCTCGCGGCCGGCGCCGAGCACGACGGCTTCCGCAATGTAGGGCGAGAATTTCAGCTTGTTCTCGATATATTGCGGCGAGAAGCGTTCGCCGCGTGCGGTCTCGGCGAGATCCTTGATGCGGTCGATGACGACGAGCTGCTTCTCTCGGTTGAAATAGCCGGCATCGCCCGAGTGCATCCAACCGTCCTTGACGTCGGCGGTCGAGGCCTCCGGGTTCTTGTAGTAGCCCAAGAACATGTTCGGGTGGCGCACCAGGATCTCGCCGATGCCCTGGCTGTCGGGCTGGTCGATCTTGATCTCGATGTCCTGGGACATCGGCACGCCGGTCGTGTCGGGATCGACCTTGTCGTCGGGGTGCAGCGTGTAGGCCCCGAGCAGCTCGGTCTGGCCGTAGAGCGTGCGCAGGGGCACGCCCATGGCGCGGAAGAACTTGAACGTGTCGGGCCCGAGCGCGGCGCCGCCGGTGGCGGCCGAGCGCAGCCGGGTGAAGCCGAGCCGGTCGCGCAGCGCACGGAACAGCAGCAGATCGGCAAAGCTCGAATGCTGACCCTTCTCCAGCGCGGCGAGGCCGGTCGACATGCCCAGATGATAGAGCCGCTGCTTCAGCGGCGAGGCGTCCATGACGGCGGCACGAACGTCGGCCGCGATCTGCTCCCACACCCTTGGTGCGAACAGCACGAAGGTCGGCGCGATCTCGCGGAAGTCGTTCATCATCGTATCCGGCTCTTCGACGAAGTTGACCTTCATCCGGCAGAGCAGACCTTTGCCGAGCACATAGACCTGTTCCATGATCCAGGGCAGCGGCAGCACCGAGACGTATTCATCGTTGGGGCCCTTGGGATCGAAGCTGAGATAGGTGGCGCAATGCTTCAGCACCCGCCCGGCCGACAACATCGCAAGCTTCGGATGCGAGGTCGTGCCGGAGGTGGTGCAGAGAATGGCAACGTCTTCGCCGACGGTCGCATCGACCATGTGGTCGTAGAGGCCGGGCTCGCGCGCCGCTCTGTTGCGGCCGAGCTCGGCGAGCTTGTCGGCCGGCAGCAGCCGGGGATCGTCATATTTGCGCATGCCGCGCGGATCGGAATAGACGATGTGCTTGAGCACCGGCACGCGGTCGGCGAGGTTCAAGAGCTTGTCGACCTGCTCCTCGTCCTCGGCGAAGACCAGCCGCGCCTCGCCATAGTTCAAGAGATAGGCCGCCTCGTCATCGAGCACATCGCGATAGAGGCCCAGGCTCAAGGCCCGGATCGCGTGGGTCGCGATTTCGGCCGCGACCCAGTCCGGCCGGTTGTCGCCGATGATTCCGACCACATCGTCCTTGGCGAGCCCGAGCTCGACCATGCCGAGCGCGAAGTCGCGCACCCGCGCCTGGTAGTCGACCCAGGTGAAGGTCCTCCACAGCCCGAGATTCTTCTCGCGCAACGCAATCTCCTTGCCGTGCTCGCTTGCATTGAGGCGCAGCAGCTTCGGATAGGTGTCGGCCTGCCGGACGCGCCCTGCATAGTCCATCATGCCGCGTCCTCCGCGATGGACGGCGCCTCGTCGGGATCGACCAGCAGCTCGTCCTCCTCGCCGAGATAGGCGCGCTTGACGTGGGGATCGGCGAGCACGGCGGCCGGGTCGCCTTCGGCGATCTTGCGGCCGAAATCGAGCACCATGACGCGATGGGAGATGTCCATGACCACGCCCATGTCGTGCTCGATCATCACGACCGTCATGCCGAATTCCTCGTTGAGGTCGACGATGTAGCGCGCCATGTCCTCCTTCTCCTCGAAGTTCATGCCGGCCATCGGCTCGTCGAGAAGGATGAGATGCGGCTCGAGCGCCATCGCGCGCGCCAGCTCGACGCGCTTGCGCAAACCGTAGGAGAGGGTGCCGGCCGGCGCCTTGCGCACCGACTGCAGGTCGAGGAAGTCGATGATCTGCTCGACCTTCTCCCGATGCTTCAGCTCCTCCCGCCGTGCGCCGGTGAGCCAATAGAGCGAGCCGGTGAGGAAGTTGTTCTTCAAGAGGTGATGCCGCCCGACCATGATGTTGTCGAGCACGCTCATGTGGTGGAACAGCGCGAGGTTCTGGAAGGTGCGGCCGATGCCGATGTTGGCGCGCGCGCTCGGCGGCAGGCCGGTGATGTCGCGGCCGCGATGGAACAGGCGGCCCTCGGTCGGCTTGTAGCGGCCGGAGATGCAGTTGACGATCGAGGTCTTGCCGGCGCCGTTGGGGCCGATGATCGAAAACAGCTCGCCTTCGCGCACGCCGAAGCTGACGTCGGTCAGGGCTCTCACCCCACCGAAACGCAGCGACACTCCGCGCGCTTCCAACGTATAGTCCAAGTCGTCCTCCCGAACTGTCTTCGGCGCTTGGCGCGCTCTTCAGGCATCGTGTCGTGCGACGTTAGGCTCGTCGCATCGGTTGCAATCCTATCCCGGGCATGAGTTCCGCGCCATCCGACGAATGACGGGCCACCCGGGCGGGTGCATTTTGCCGCATCTCAGGCGCGCGTCATCCCGTCCCAGGATGCGCGAGTCGAAGGCGGTGGTCCTCGATAGGGGAAAGCGCTATCAGGAACTGTCTTGCGCCTGACATTTCCCAGGCAAATTTCACCGCAGGATTGTTGCGATGCAATATGGTCGCCGCGAGCTTCCACGAGACGAGATGACGGCTTGATCTCTTCCGATACCCTTCTGCGCATCGCGCCATGGTCCTGCCATTTGAAGCCCGAGGAAATCGACGCCGCCTCGTCCGGCATCGTCGAGCGTTCCTATGCGGCCAACGAGCACATCTTCGTTCGCGGCGACCCGTTCGAATACTGGACCGGTATCGTCACCGGTCTCGCACGCATGAGCACGGTGTCACGCGGCGGCAAGGCCACCACCTTCGCCGGCATGTCGGCGGGCGCCTGGTTCGGCGAGGGCAGCGTGCTGAAGAACGAGCCGCGCCGCTATGATGTCGTGGCGCTGCGCGATACGCGCGTCGCGCTGATGGAGCGGCCGACCTTCATGTGGCTGTTCGAGAACAGCGTCGGCTTCAACCGATTCCTCGTCACCCAGCTCAACGAGCGGCTCGGCCAGTTTATCGGCCTGGTCGAAGTCGGCCGCACGCTGGATGCGACGGCGCGGCTCGCCCGCAGCATCGCTTCGCTGTTCAACCCGATCCTCTACCCGAATACGACCCGTCACCTGGAGATCACCCAGGAGGAGATCGGCGCGCTCTCGGGCCTGTCGCGGCAGAATGCAAATCAATGCCTGAAGACGCTGGAGCGCGAAGGCCTGCTGCGGGTGGAATATGGCGGGGTCACGGTGCTCGATCTCGACCGACTGCGCTGCTACGGGGATTAGATTCCGCTTTTCGCAGGCCCCTTCAGGGTCTATCCGGCGCTGGTTCGTCGTTGAGCTTGACCCGCGGCCTCGGCTGTGGACTGCTCACCGGGAACTCCGGCCTTGAAGGGCCGAGACGGTGTTGGAGTGAGTATGGCGGGGCAGGATTGCAGCGGTCGCGTGGCGCTGATTACGGGCGTCACCGGCCAGGATGGCGCTTATTTGGCCGAATATCTGCTCGGCCTCGGCTACACCGTGCACGGCATCAAGCGGCGGTCGTCATCCTTCAATACCGCGCGGGTCGATCATCTTTACCAGGATCCGCACGAAGGCAACGTGCCGTTCCTGCTGCATTACGGCGACATGACCGATTCCACCAACCTGATCCGGCTGGTGCAGCAGATCCGCCCCGACGAGATCTACAATCTCGCCGCCCAGAGCCATGTCGGCGTCAGCTTCGAGAGCCCGGAATACACGGCCAATGCCGATGCGCTCGGGGTTCTGCGCTTGTTGGAAGCCATTCGCATTCTCGGCATGGAGAAGCAGACGCGCTTCTACCAGGCCTCGACCTCGGAGCTGTACGGTCTGGTGCAGGAGATCCCGCAGCGGGAGACCACGCCGTTCTATCCGCGCTCGCCCTACGGCTGCGCCAAGCTCTATGGCTACTGGATCACCGTGAACTATCGCGAGGCCTATGGGATGTTCGCCTGCAACGGCATCCTGTTCAACCATGAGAGCCCGATCCGTGGCGAGACCTTCGTGACCCGCAAGATCACCCGCGGCGTCGCCCGCATCGAGATCGGCCTGGAGGAGACGATCTATCTCGGCAATCTCGAGGCCAAGCGCGACTGGGGCCATGCCCGCGACTATGTCGAGGGCATGCACCGCATCCTCCAGGCCGATACGCCCGACGATTTCGTGCTGGCGACCGGTGAGGCCCATTCGGTGCGCGAGCTGGTCGAGCTCGCCTTCGCCGAGGTCGATCGCCGCATCGAATGGCGCGGCGAGGGGGTCGAGGAGACCGGGATCGACGCCAAGTCCGGCAAGGTGGTGGTGCGGATCGACCCGACCTATTTCCGCCCGACCGAGGTCGACCTCTTGATCGGCGATTGCAGCAAGGCGCGCGACAAGCTCGGCTGGAAACCGAGGACGAGCTTCGCCGAGCTGGTCAAGGAAATGGTCGCCAGCGATCTGTGCGCCGCGCGGCGGGAGGCGAGCATTGGCAACGCCGTTTGATCTCGGCGGCAAGCGTGTCTTCGTCGCGGGCCATCGCGGCATGGTCGGCAGCGCGCTGGTGCGGCGGCTGGCGAGCGAAGGCGTCGAGCTGCTGACGGTGCCGCGCAGCGAGGTCGATCTGCGCGATCAGGCGGCCGTGTTCGCCTGGTTTGCCCGCGCCAGGCCGCAGGTCGTGTTCCTCGCTGCGGCGAAGGTCGGCGGCATCGTCGCCAACAACACGCTGCGCGCCGAGTTCATTTACGACAACATCGCGATTGCTGCCAATGTCATTCACGCCGCGCATGTGAACGGCGCCGAGAAGCTGATGTTTCTCGGCTCGTCCTGCATCTATCCCAAGCTCGCCCCCCAGCCGTTGCGCGAGGACGCCATGCTGACCGGGCCGCTGGAGCCGACCAATGAGCCCTATGCGATCGCCAAGATCGCCGGCATCAAGATGGTCGAGGCCTATCGCAGCCAGTACGGCGCCGACTTCATCAACGTGATGCCGACCAATCTCTATGGTCCCGGCGACAACTACCATCCCGAATACAGCCACGTCGTCGCGGCGCTGATCCGCCGCTTCCACGAGGCCAGGCTTGCGGGTGCCGGCGAGGTCGTGGTCTGGGGCACCGGCACGCCGCGCCGCGAATTCCTTTATGTCGACGACATGGCGGATGCCTGCGTGCATCTGATGAAGACCTATTCGGATTCGGAGCTGGTCAACATCGGCACCGGCGAGGACATCACGATCGCCGATTTCGCACGCGTCGTTGCAGCGGCCGTCGGCTACACAGGAGCCATCGGCTTCGATACCTCGAGGCCCGACGGCACGCCGCGCAAGTTGCTCGACGTGTCGCGGCTCGCGAAGCTCGGCTGGCGCGCCACGACCTCGCTTCAGGACGGCCTCGCGCGCGCGTATCAGTCGTTCCTCACGGAGACGGGGCACGGCGCAGCGTAACGTCCGTCCTTGCGAGCCGCGGCAGCGTCGAAGCCGTCCAGGACCGAACGTGAGACGCTGACTTGCTCCGCGAACCCCTGTCATTCGGCCGCGCGTCCCTCGGCGGCTCCTTGCACAGCCCCTATCTTGCTGCGCACCGCCTTGATCTCGCGCACCGGCGACGAGCCGAACATCCGGCCGTATTCGCGCGTGAACTGTGGCACACTCTCATAGCCGACGGCAAAGGCCGCGCTGCCTGCGGTCATGCCCTCCGCCAGCATAAGCCGTCGCGCCTCGATCAACCGAAGCTGCTTCTGGAACTGGAGCGGCGACAGTGAGGTGAGGCTGCGGAAGTGCTGGTGGAATGACGACGGGCTCATGCCCGCGACGGCCGCCAATTGCTCGACCCGCAAGGACCGTGCAAACTCGGTGCGCAGCACGGCCACTGCGCGTGCGATACGCTGCGCGTGGCCATCCGGCCAGCCGAGACGACGGATCGCCGTTCCATGCCGGCCGGTCAACAGCCAGTAGTGCATCTCGCGCAACAACTGTCCCCGCAGCACCGGTATCGATTCCGGACGATCGAGCAAGCGCATCAGACGTAGTGCAGCGTCGGCCACCTCGCGATCGGTCGGGTCGACTCGGACCGGCGCCTGGTCGTCTCCTCCGGCGTCATCCATCTGTGCCGAGAGATCGGTGAGAATCGCCGGATCGAGCTCGAGCACGAGCGAGAGATAGGGCGCCGCGATGCTTGCGCGCGTGATCTGGCTGACGGTCGGCACGTCGGCCGTGATCAACAGCGAATCCCCAGCGGAAAAGCCGAAGCCCTGGCCGCCCATCGTGACATGCTTGCTCCCCTGCACGACGAGGCAGACCAGCGGCCGCGAGATCGCGTAGAGGAGGCCGCTGGGCGCGGTCGCCCGTACGGTCATCAGGCCCGGGATTGGTGTTTGGCCAATACCGGCACCGTCGGCATGGGCTTCGGCGTGGCGGCCCACGGCGTGAAGGAGCGTGCTCATCATGGTCCGAGCCTAACCGGTCGACGCCGGCGATGCACCGCATTTTGGAGGATTAGGCAAGAAGCGGCGAGCTTCCGGCAACAAAGGCGCGCGCGCCTGGTCGATATCGGGGTGGTCAAGACCGCAGGAGTTCAGACCATGACCAAGATTGCTCTCGTGACCGGTTCGAGCCGAGGCCTCGGCCGCAACGCCGCGCTCAACATCGCCCGCCGCGGTGGCGACGTCGTCCTCACCTACCAGTCCAGAGTGGACGACGCTCACGCGGTCATGGCGGAGATCGCTGCGCTGGGCCGCAAGGCTGTCGCCTTGCAACTGGACACCGGTGACGTCGCAGGTTTCATGTCGTTTGCCGAGCGGCTGCGGACCGCGTTGCGCGAGACCTGGGGCCGAGAGACGTTTGACCATCTCGTCAACAATGCCGGCCATGGCGACTATGCCTTGATCGGCCAGACCACTGAGGCGCAATTCGATCGCCTGGTCGACGTCCATTTCAAGGGCGTCTATTTCCTGACGCAGACATTGCTGCCATTGCTCGCCGATGGCGGCCGCATCGTCAACCTGTCCTCCGGCCTGACCCGTACGTCGTTTCCCGGTTACGCCGCCTATGCGGCGGTCAAAGGCGCGGTCGAGGTGCTGACCCGTTACATGGCGAAGGAATTGGGGGGCCGCGGGATCGCGGTCAACACGGTGGCGCCCGGCGCGATCGAGACCGATTTCGGCGGCGGGGTGGTTCGCGACAATCCCGAGATCAACAGGGTGTTTGCGGACATCACCGCGCTCGGCCGCGCCGGCCTGCCCGACGACATCGGGCCGATGATCGCGAGTCTGCTGTCGGAGGACAATCGCTGGGTCAACGCGCAGCGGATCGAAGTCTCGGGTGGACAAGGCATCTGAGACGAGCAAATCCGGGAGATCTCCCATGTCAGTTTCAGCAGGACCCGCCGGCACCATCGATCGGCTCTACGTGCTGGATGCCGGGCTCGCGGTCGCGCCTGATCGATCGGTTTATACGCCGGGACAGTGGGAGGGCGAACAGGTCACGTTGAGCTGCAATGCCTACCTGATCCGTCGTGGCGGCGCCTGGATCATGTGGGATACCGGCATCGAGGATACGATCGCAGAGGAGGCCGGCGGCCGGATCATCGCCCACGGCATCAGGGGCGTCGTTGCGCGCCCGATCGTCAGCCAACTCGCCGATATCGGACTTGTGCCCGAGGATGTGGCGACGGTCATTCTGTCTCATGCGCATTTCGACCATGTCGGCAATGCGCGGCTGTTCGCGCATGCCACGTGGCACATCCAGCGGGACGAGCATCGGGCGATGTTCGGTCCCGACTATCGACAGCATGGCTATGTGCCTTTGCTTTACGAATGCCTGAGGCAGGCAAAGGTCGAACTGATGGACGGAGACCATGACATGTTCGGTGATGGTTCGATCCGTGTGATCGCGACCTCAGGACATACGCCAGGGCACAGTTCGCTGCTGGTCCGGCTCGCGAACACCGGGCCGATCCTGCTGTCAGGCGACGTTGCGCATGACCGCTACAACATGGAGCATCGCTGCGTGCCGACCATGAACGCCGATGCGGAGCAGTCGCAACGATCGATGGCGCGCGTCGATGCCGTCGTTCGGGCCGAGGGGGCGCAGCTCTGGATCAACCACGATATCGTGCAGAATGCGACGATCGCACACGCGCCGTTCTACTTCGATTGAGTTCCGGGCCGTTCAGCTCGTCGCCGTCCGCGGCGGCTTTCCACTGAGCGCCACCGCCATGGCCGAGATCAGCGGTTTCATGAAATAGGCCTCGCCCGCGGGCGTGATCGTCGGCGCAACGCCATGGGCATGCAGCTCCTCGGTGACCACAGGCCCCACGGAGGCGATCGGCGTGCGCGCCAGTCCCTGGCGCAGGCGGTCTTCGACGCCATGTGCCTTGGCGACGTCGAACAGCCGCCGCGGCTGGCCCGAACTCGTCAGCGCGATCGCATCGACATGGCCGGCGATCATCTCGTCGATCGCGGTGAGGATGTTCGCATCCGCCGCCTTGGCGTCATAGACATAGGGCAGCACCGGATCGACCTCGGCGCCCGCGGCCGCGATGGCGCCGATCAGCGCCGCATGATCCTTGTCGGGATAGAGCTGGAGGCCGAGCCGGTGGCCTTTGAGGTCGAAGCGCGCCAACAATTCGGCGACGCCTTCCGACGTCGGCTTCTCGGTCGTGACCTGCGGCTCGAGCCCGAGCTCGCGCAAGGCGCGGCCCGGCTTGGGGCCGCGGGTGAACTTGCGGGCCTTGCGAAGCGCCGCGATGAATTCGGTCTCGAGCCCGATTCTCCGCACCACCGTCATCAACCGCCGCAGACCTTCGCCGGTCATCAGCACGAGATCATCCAACGGCCGCTCGATGCAGCGGCGGATCCAGGCTTCGATCGGCACGGGGTCCGGCGCATCCTGGATCGTGAACATCGGACATTGCAGCACGTCGGCGCCTTGCTCGGCGAGCAGCCGCGAGAACTGCGCCTCCTCGCGGGTTTCCAGGATCAGGATGCGGTTGCCGGTCAGCCTGTCAGCCATGGCGATGCTCGAAGTTTGAGAGTTGATGTTTTGTTCATCCTGCCCCCGCGCCGAGCGTTGGCGCAAGGGCGTGGAGGGTGATAGAGCAGGGCCCGAACGGGCGCCAAGCCTGCCGCATCATTCATCCTCACATCATCCGCCCGGTACGTCATCGCCATGTCCGACCACCAGTATGTCCTGACCCTGTCCTGCCCGGATCGTCCCGGGATCGTCTCGGCCGTCTCCACCTTCCTCGCCCACAATGGCCAGAACATTCTCGATGCCCAGCAGTTCGGCGACTTCGAGACGGGTCACTTCTTCATGCGGGTGGTGTTCACGGCCGCCGATCTCGCCGTCAACCTGCCGGCGCTGCAGACCGGCTTCGCCGCGATCGCCGAGCGCTTTGCGATGGACTGGCAGATGCGCGACCGCGCCGGGCAGCGCCGGGTGATGCTGCTGGTGTCGAAGTTCGACCATTGTCTGGTCGACATCCTCTATCGCTGGCGCACCCGCGACCTCGCGATGATTCCGACCGCCATCGTCTCCAACCATCCGCGCGAGACCTATGCCGGGCTCGATTTCGGCGACATCCCGTTCCACCACATGCCGGTGACCAAGGACACCAAGCGCGACCAGGAGCAGGCGATCCTGAAGCTGGTCGATGAGACAAAGACCGATCTCGTCGTGCTGGCGCGCTACATGCAGATCCTGTCGGACGAGATGTCGGCGAGCCTATCGGGCCGCTGCATCAACATCCATCATTCGTTCCTGCCGGGCTTCAAGGGCGCAAAACCCTATCACCAGGCCTATGAGCGCGGCGTCAAGCTGATCGGCGCCACAGCTCACTACGTGACCCGGGATCTCGATGAGGGTCCGATCATCGACCAGGATGTCGAGCGCATCAGCCATCGCGACACGCCGGAGGACCTCGTGCGCAAGGGCCGCGACATCGAGCGGCGCGTGCTGGCGCGGGCGATCCGCTATCACCTCGAGGATCGCGTCATCCTCAACGGCCGCAAGACCGTCGTCTTCATGGATTGATGTCGCGACCGCGCGTCAGCGGCCGGGGACGGTCGCCTGCGCGTTGGCGTTCGACTGCGTCTCCTTGTCGCGTTCGGCGGCCGGCATCTGCCGCTGCCGCTCGCGCTCCTGCATGAAACGGTCGTATTCCGGGGTTCCTGGACGGGGCGGAGCACCGGCCGGCAGGCCGCCGGCCCATTGCGGCATCAGATCGCCCATCCCCGCGCCGACCTTCTCATTGATCGACGAGCAGCCGGCAAGGACCGGCCCGGCCACGGCCAGAAGCATTATCGCGGCCGGAAAAAGCCTGGTCCGGGTTCGGCATCTGGCCGGCATTGACAGGTGACCTTTCGTGCTGCGGGCGACCCGCGGCCCGGACCCTAACGATTTGCCATCAATTGGTAAAATTTGGCCGTTCGATGATATCGGTATTAATATACCAATCACGGATTGGTGGTCCGTTGCGGAAACCTACCGTTCACGAAGCCTCCCATGATCGCCATTGACAATGGGGTCCCGAGTCCGCAGCGATGCGCCCGCGATATCGTGAACGAGATCGCACGGTTAAGACAACAATGGCCGGGGGCTGCGGTCCTGATCCGACCAGGGAGGTAGTTTCAATGTTCGTGCGAAGCAAGACACTGACGCTCGCCAGTGCGGCTCTTGCCGCGGCTGCGCTCGCGTCCGGTGCGGCGCGGGCCGAAGACGCATTCAAGATCGGCTTGATCGTGCCGATGACCGGCGGCCAGGCGTCGACCGGCAAGCAGATCGACAATGCCATCAAGCTCTACATGCAGCAGAACGGCGACACCGTCGCCGGCAAGAAGATCCAGGTCATCCTCAAGGACGACGCCGCGCTGCCCGACAACACCAAGCGTCTGGCGCAGGAGCTGATCGTCAACGACAAGGTCAACGTGATCGCCGGCTTCGGCGTGACGCCGGCGGCCTTCGCCGCCGCGCCGCTTGCCACCCAGGGCAAGATTCCGGAAGTCGTCATGGCCGCCGGCACCTCCATCATCACCGAGAAGTCGCCGTACATCGTCCGCACCAGCTTCACCCTGCCGCAGTCCTCCACCATCATCGGCGACTGGGCGGTCAAGAACGGCATCAAGAAGGTCGCCACCCTGACCTCGGACTACGCGCCGGGCAACGACGCGCTGGCCTCGTTCAAGGAGCATTTCACCGCCGGCGGCGGCGAGATCGTCGAGGAAATCAAGGTTCCGCTGGCGAACCCCGACTTCGCTCCCTTCCTGCAGCGCATGAAGGACGCCAAGCCGGACGCCATGTTCGTGTTCGTGCCGGCCGGCCAGGGCGGCAACTTCATGAAGCAATATGCCGAGCGCGGCCTCGACAAGAGCGGCATCAAGGTGATCGGACCGGGTGACGTCACCGACGACGACCTGCTCAATGACATGGGCGACGCCGTGCTCGGCGCCGTCACCGCGCACATCTATTCGGCGGCGCATCCGTCGGCGAAGAACAAGGAGTTCGTCGCGGCCTACAAGAAGGCGTTCAACAGCCGTCCAGGCTTCATGGCAGTCGGTGGCTACGACGGCATCCATCTGATCTACGAGGCGCTGAAGAAGACCGGTGGCAAGACCGACGGCGATTCCCTGCTGGCGGCGATGAAGGGCATGGCCTGGGAGAGCCCGCGCGGCCCGATCTCGATCGATCCGGAGACGCGCGACATCGTCCAGAACGTCTATATCCGCAAGGTCGAGAAGGTCGACGGCGAGCTCTACAACGTCGAGTTCCAGACCTTCGACGCCGTCAAGGATCCGGGCAAGGCCAAGAAGTGACGCGATAGGCGTCATCTCAAGCGCGCACGGACCGTGCGCTCCCTCCCCCGCCTGCGGGGGAGGGCTGGGGTGGGGGCACCCCCACGGCACACGCGTCGTGTGGAGAGATTTCCCCCACCCGGATCACATCGTTCCGATGCGATCCGACCTCCCCCGCAAGCGGGAGAGGCGCAGACCGAGCAAGCGTTGTATGCATGCCCTTCGGATGAAGGGATGACCGGGGACTGAAACTCGACTCCATGACCGCCATCCTCACCAACCTGTTCGACGGCGTCGCTTACGGCATGCTGCTGTTCGTGCTGGCCTGCGGGCTCGCCGTGACGCTCGGCCTGATGAACTTCGTCAACCTCGCCCACGGCGCCTTCGCTATGGCCGGCGGCTATGTCTGCGCCGTGCTCGTCAACCGAATGGGATGGCCGTTCTTCGCAGCGCTGCCGCTGGCCTTCGTCGCGAGCGCCATGATCGGCGCGCTGCTGGAGCGGACACTCTATCAGCATCTCTATGCGCGCAGCCATCTCGACCAGGTGCTGTTCTCGATCGGACTCGTCTTCATGACGGTGGCCGCTGTCGACTACATCATGGGCTCCTCGCGAATCTTCATCAAGCTGCCGGACGTGCTGCAGGGCCAGTTCGACGTCTTCGGCGTCGGCATCGGCCGCTACCGGCTGATGATCATCGTGATATGCGGCCTGCTTACAGTGGGGCTGCAGCTGGTGCTCTCCAAGACGCGGTTCGGCAGCCGGCTGCGCGCCGCGGTCGATGATCCGCGCGCGGCGAGCGGCCTCGGCATCAACGTGCCGCAGGTGTTCGCCTTCACCTTTGCGTTCGGCTGCGGACTGGCCGGCCTCGGCGGCGCGCTCAGCGCCGAGATCCTCGGCCTCGATCCGTATTTCCCGCTCAAGTTCATGATCTACTTCCTGATTGTGGTCACCGTGGGCGGCTCGTCCTCGATCACCGGGCCGTTCCTGGCCTCGCTGCTGCTCGGCATCGGCGACGTTGCCGGCAAATATTACGTGCCGAAGCTTGGCCCTTTCGTCATCTACACCATCATGATCGTGATCCTGATCTGGCGCCCGAACGGTCTGTTCGGTCGCACGGCGACGCGGTGAGGATCGCATGACGACGAATGCACAAACCGAGGTCGGATTTCACGCCAGGCAGCACGGCCGCTGGCACTGGAGCGAGTTCGCCTTCTGGATCGTCGTGCTGGCGGTTGGCCTCGCGTTTCCATCGCGCTACCTGATCATGACCGAGATCCTGCGGCTGGCGCTGTTCGCGCTGTCGCTCGACTTGATCCTCGGCTACGCCGGCATCGTCTCGCTCGGGCACGCGGCCTTCTTCGGCGTCGGGGCCTATTGCGCGGGCCTGCTCTCGGTGCACGGCATCATCAACGAGCCGGTGCTGGCGCTGATCGTGGCGGGACTTGCCGCCACTGTGCTTGGCTTCGCCACCAGCTTCCTGGTCATCCGCGGTGTCGACCTGACGCGACTGATGGTGACGCTCGGCATCGCGCTCTTGATGGAGGCGCTGGCGGAGCGCTTTTCCAACATCACCGGCGGCACCGACGGTCTCCAGGGCATCGACATCCAGCCGATCTTCGGCGTGTTCGCCTTCGACATGTTCGGCAAGACCGGGTTCTTCTATGCGCTTGCGGTGCTGTTCGTGCTGTTTCTGCTGGCGCGGACGATCGTGCACTCGCCGTTCGGCCTGTCGCTGCGCGCGATCAAGAACAATCCGCTGCGGGCCGCCGCCGTCGGCATTCCCGTCAACAAACGCCTGATCGCGATCTACACGGTCGCGGCGTTCTATGCTGGCATTGCCGGGGCGCTGTTCACCCAGACCACGGCACTGGCCTCGCTCGACGTGTTCTCGTTCGAGCGCTCCGCAGACCTGGTGCTGATGCTGGTCATCGGCGGCTCCGGCTATCTCTATGGCGGGCTGATCGGCGCCGCCGTGTTCCGGATGCTGCAGGAGCTGTTCCAGTGGATCACGCCGCAATATTGGATGTTCTGGATCGGCCTCGTGCTCGTCGTCATCGTGCTGGTGGGCCGTCACCGCATCCACGCTTATGCGCTGTGGTTGCCCAACCTCATCCTGCGCCAGATCGCTGGCCGCAAGGCCGCGGTGGCCCTCACCGATAACGAGGCGCCATGACCTACGCATTGGAAACCCGCGGCCTCGACAAGCATTTCGGCGGCCTTCACGTCACCCGCGACCTGTCGCTGCAGATCGTGCCGGGCGCGCGCCACGCGCTGATCGGCCCGAATGGCGCCGGCAAGACCACCGTGATCAATCAACTGACCGGCGTGCTGGAGCCGAGCGCGGGCCGCATCCTGCTCGAAGGCCAGGACATCACCGACCTGCCGGTGCACAAGCGCGTGCTGCGCGGCCTGTCGCGCACCTTCCAGATCAATCAGCTCTATCCGGACCTGACGCCGCTGGAGACCATCGGGCTTGCCGTGTCCGAGCGCCTCGGCGGCGGCGGCAATTGGTGGCGGCGCATGGGCACGCGCGACGACATCAATGCCGAGATCGCCGAGACGCTGGAGAGCTTCCGCCTGCTCGACGTGATGAATGATCGTACCTCGACCTTACCCTATGGCAAGCAGCGCCTGCTCGAGATCGCCGTCGCGATCGCCGCCAAGCCCCGCGTGCTGCTGCTCGACGAGCCCGCCGCCGGCGTGCCCGAGGGAGAGCGCAAGGACATTCTCGCCGCCGTCGCCGCGCTGCCGCGCGACGTGACGGTGCTGCTGATCGAGCACGACATGGATCTCGTCTTTTCCTTCGCCGACCGCATCTCGGTCCTGGTCTCCGGCGCTCTGCTGGTCGAAGGCACGCCCGACGAGGTCGCGCGCGATCCGCAGGTCAAGGCGGTCTATCTCGGCGAGGCTGCGTGATGACCGATCTGCTCACGATTGAAAATCTTCGCGCCGGCTACGGCCAGGCGGTCGTGCTGCCGAACATGTCGCTCAAGCTGCCTGAGGGCCAAGTGCTGGCGCTGCTCGGCCGCAACGGCACTGGCAAGACCACGCTGATCAATTCCATCGTTGGCGTCACCCGCCGCTTCTCCGGCAAGCTGGCCTTGGCGGGCACCGACATCACGAGCCTGCGCGCCGATCAGCGCGCCCGTGCCGGCATCGGTTGGGTGCCGCAGGAGCGCAACATCTTCCGCTCGCTCACGGTGGAGGAAAACATGACCGCGGTGGCGCAGCCCGGCCCCTGGACGGTCGAGCGCGTCTACCAGATGTTTCCGCGGCTGAAGGAGCGCCGCAACAATTTCGGCAACCAGCTGTCGGGCGGCGAGCAGCAGATGCTGGCGATCGGCCGCGCGCTGACCCTGAACCCGAAGGTGCTGCTGCTGGATGAGCCGACCGAGGGCCTGGCGCCGATCATCGTCGAGGAGCTGCTGGCCGCGATCGGCACCATCAGCCGGGCCGGCGGGCTGTGCTCTGTTATCGTCGAGCAGCACGCGCAGAAGCTGCTCGCGCTGGCCGATCGTGTCGTCATCCTGGAGCGCGGCACTATCGTGCATGATGCCCCGTCCAGCGCGCTGAAGGCCGATCCGGCGCCGCTTGAGCGGCATCTGGGGGTTGCGAGCGCGGCGGCGCATTGACCCGATCAACCGGCTCGACGGCAGCCGGGCAGCGTCATCTTCGGTTGCAGTTGTGATATGGTTCACGCACGCGGTGCGGGGGTCGATTGCGGTGTGCCGCGCCGCCTCTGCCACATTGGTATGCAGGATTCGCCATCGCAGGGAACGATCGTGAAGCGCCGACAAAGGGCAACCCGGCCCTTCCGCCTCGGCCCACCCGGAGACGGTCGCAAAATCACCCCTGGATGATTTCTGGCAGCCCAGGCGAGCGGTGTGGCTGGGGACCGGGCCAAGCTCCCCGTTCCAACGGAATTGTATACCGATCGGATACGGGGTAGGGGATGGACCCGTCCATGACGCTTTGCCCGGATCGCACGCCAAGGCAGATCGCAATCGGCCCAACAAGTCTATCCAACGAATCGACGCCTTCCAAGGAGTGAGCACATGCAACGCACCAAGCCCCCATTCCGCGCCGACGAAGTCGGCAGCCTCTTGCGGCCCCAGAAGATCAAGGAAGCCCGCGCCAAACTCGAGAAGGGCGAGATCTCGGCCGACGATCTCCGAAAGATCGAGGACATGGAGATCGAGAAGGTCGTGCACCGCCAGGCCTCGACCGGCCTGAAGCTTGCGACCGATGGCGAGTTCCGCCGCTCCTGGTGGCATTTCGACTTCCTCGCCAAGCTGACTGGCTGCGAGCTGTTCCATCCCGACACCGGCATCCAGTTCACGGGCGTGCAGACCCGTCATGACGCGGTGCGCGTGATCAGCAAGCTCGACTTCCCGACCGATCATCCGATGCTCGACCATTTCCGCTTCCTGAAGAAGCACGCCGACACTGCGCATGTGACGGCGAAGATGACGATCCCGTCACCGGCCGTGCTGCACTTCCGTGGCGGCCGCAAGTCGATCTCCAAGGACGTCTATCCCGATCTCGACGCCTTCTACGAGGATCTCGGCAAGACCTATCGCAAGGCCGTCAAGGCGTTCTACGACGCCGGCTGCCGCTATCTGCAGTTCGATGACACCGTGTGGGCCTATCTGTGCTCGCAGGACGAATTGCAGAAGGCCAGGGAGCGTGGCGACAATCCCGATGGCCTGCAGCAGATCTATTCGCGCATCATCAACTACGCGATCGCCGAGCGGCCCGCCGACATGACGATCACGACCCACGTCTGCCGCGGCAATTTCCGCTCGACCTGGATCTCCTCGGGCGGCTACGAGCCGGTGGCCGAGACCATGCTCGCCAACACCAACTACGACGGCTACTTCCTGGAGTATGACAGCGAGCGCGCCGGCGGCTTCGAGCCGTTGCGCTTCCTGCCCAAGGGCAACAAGGTCGTCGTGGTCGGTCTCGTCACCTCGAAGGTCGGCGAACTCGAGAAGAAGGACGACATCAAGCGCCGCCTGGAGGAGGCCTCGAAGTTCGCCTCGCTCGACCAGCTCGCGCTGTCCCCGCAATGCGGCTTCGCCTCGACCGAGGAAGGCAACATCCTGTCCGAAGAAGAGCAGTGGGCCAAGCTGCGCCTCTGCGTCGAGCTCGCCGAGGAAATCTGGGGGAAGTAAGCCTGCGGACAGGAGCCCATTGAAGTCAGACCCGTACCTTACCCGGGGCGGCTGACTAAGACGGTCGCTTCGGAACAGGATCGCCGCGGCAAATGCGCGGCGATCCTTCTCGGCGATGGATGCAAGAGCCGCCATGTCCGTGACCTGATTTTGACGATTGCGATTTCAATAGGTCTGGCCGAGGTGGACTCATCAAGCCGCCCAAGCAATCCCGTCGGGTCTTGGCTCTGTTGCAAGAGGCCGATGATCTGCTGAATGGCTGGTAACGACCAGCACATTCAATGCATCTCGAAGGTCTCACTACGCGGCCCGGCGGCCCGCCTTCTTGGTGGTCTTCCGCTTCGGAGCCGTCTTAGGCGGAGCCGAGGTGAGCTTCACGCCGAGAGCGCGGAGCACTTTCAGGATGGTGGCGAACTCCGGGTTCCCGTCTTCACCAAGCGCCCGATAGAGCTGTTCGCGACGGATGCCGGTTGCCTTTGCGACTTCCGACATGCCGCGCGCCCGGGCAATTGTGTTGATCGCGGCGCGGATTTCATCAGCGGTGCCGTCCTCAAGCGCCGCGGCCAGAAACTCGGCTTGGGCCTCCGGCTCTGCAAGATATTCCGCGGCATCGAAGCGCGTTGTTGCCATTCGCTACCCCTCTCTCTCGGCCAGTTCTTGAGCGCGCCGGATATCGGAACGCTGGGTGCTCTTGTCACCACCGCAAAGCAGGATCACCAAGACGTTGCCTTTCTGGCGAAAATCGACCCGATAGCCGGGGCCGTAATCGATCCGCATTTCGGAGACGCCCCCACCAACGGGCTTGCTGTCCCCGAGGTTGCCACCTTCAGCACGGGCAATGCGGGCAGCAATACGTGCCTTTGCTCTCGCATCTCGCAGACCAAGAAGCCATTCCTTGAATTCGCTGGTCTGCCGGATTTGGACATGAAAGAGTGTATCTTAAAAGGTACAGAGGCGCAAGGGTGCGAGAGCGAGGCGCGCCGGCAATGCCCTCCTGCCCGAGCGCTGGGCTCGGCGGTCTTGCGATCAAGGTTGGGCGGCCGGAGCAATCCGCCCCGTTTCGTTTTTGCGTAGCAGTGCGCGACGAATCAGCCGCTGCGCTGGCGCCTCGAACCCGCGATAGGTGACGTACGCCGCCGACAGGGTCAGCGCCATGAAGCCAATCCAGAACGACTGGCTGCCGTATGGAATTGCTCGTCCTAAAAAGCCAAAAACCAGTGCGATCGCAAGCTGGATCGGGAAGTGCAGCAGATAGCAGGAATAGGTCATGTTGCCGGCGGCCTGCAGCAGGTTCTCGATGCGCCGCGGCAGGGCGATCGGCCTCGCGCAGGCGAACAACAGGATCGGCGTGGTGACCAGCAGCAGAGCTGCGGCCCGCTCGGCCAGCTCAATGCCGGAGATCCAGAGAGCGACGGGAATTCCGACAGCCGCGCTCAAAGCGAGGGCCTCGAGCTTCGGCCGATACCAGGCATCGGCGACGCTCTGCCGCGCCATGGCGGCCAGTCCGCCGGCATAGAAGAACACGAAACACTTGCCGACCAGTGTCCCGCTCGCGATGCCGGCCAGGATCATCGCCAGGTTCAACAGCGGTGATGTGGTGACGAAACGCAGCGCCAGGAAGAACACCGCATAGGCAAGGACCTCGATCGAGACCGACCAGATCGGGCCGTTGAAGCTGACCCCGGTCGGCGGCAGCCAGTCGCTCGCCATGAAAAGCTGGGCGACGAAATGAGCGAGATCGTTGCTCTGGTAGACGAAGAAGAAGCCGTGCTGCGCGACATAGAGGGCCTGCAACCCCGCGACCAGCAGCAGCGTTGCGAGATGCAGCGGATAGAGCCGCGACAGCCGGTTGACGAAGAAGGTCCAGCCATCGACCGTGCCGTCGGGGATGATCGCGCTGTACTTCCAGAAGAAGATGAAGCCAGAGATGCACCAGAAGATCACGACGCCGTATTCGCCGAGCTCATAGAACGGAAACAGGACATTGTAGAACGGCAGCTCGCTGCGGACGAGATCGACAGGGGCATCGGCGATGTAGGCGAAGTGCGGGTAGTGCCACAGCAGCACCGAGATCGTGGCGAGGAAACGCAGCAGCTCGAGCCCGAGCAGCTTGTGAGTCCCAGGCGATGTCGATGTGTGAGGCAGGGCCATGCGGTGATCGTTAACCGTCTCGACGGGATGTGCGGCCCAATCCTAGCCGGCGCGAAGTGAAGGATTGTTTTCGCTGCCTGCGGGGATCAGCGGCAGGCGAGCTCGGTTCCCTGCAGGATCGCCTGGTCCCAGGATCGATAGCCTGTGGCATTCAGATGGATGCCTTCGAGCGTGAACGGCGACTCCATCGGCGGCAGGGGCAGGAAGGTTGCGCCGGTGCGCCTCGCGAGGTCCGGCAGTATGGCGCGATAGCCGCTGATGCTCGCCATGGCGGCCTTCTCCATGGCTGGCGTGAATGGCCCGCGCGCCTCGACGAGGGGAAACTCAGCGATGAAGATGCGCGTGGTGAGCTTTGACAGCTCGCGCAGCAGGGCCTCGTAGCGTCCAGCGAAGACCTCGCTGGAGTCGGGCTTGGCGGTCAGTGCATCGTTCACGCCGAGGGAGACGATGATCGCGAACGGCCGTTTCGGCCCGAGTGCGGGCTTGAGCCAGCCGGCGAGGTCGCTGCGCGTCCCGGCGCCGGCGAGACCGGCATTGACGACCGGATGCCCGCAGGCGCTGGCCGGCAGCGTCGCCGCCTCGACGATGCTGTCGCCAAGCACGACGATCGGATCATCGGGGCGCGCCAGCAGGTTGTAGTGGACGATGAGCTGGCGAACCGTCCGGTGGTCGCTGCCGGACGGCGCCGCAGAGCGGCGCACCAGCACGAACGTCGCGGCTGCCGCGGCAATCACCGCAAACAGCACAAAACCCAGTCGCGCCTGTGCCTTCGCTGCCATGTGGACGATTGGTGCCCTCGATCGGTGAGACCGTAGTGCAAATTCGCAAACGGAGCTCTAATTCGCCCGCGTCCAGGTCGAGGACCGGCAGACGATGCCGCCGAGCGCGCAGCCCGCGGTCGTCAAGGTGCCGCCCGACAGCGTCATCTTGGCATCGTAGGTCTTGCCGTCATCGGGATTGCTGTAGCTGCCGGCCCAGGCATTGGGTCCGGTCGGCTTCATGCCGGAGAACAGCCGCTGGCCGACCTTGGCCGGGGTGTCGGTGCCCTCCTTGATCCAGACCAGTGTGCCGCAGATGGCGCCGCCGCAGGGGGTGAACTTGACCTTGGAGGCACCGCTCTCGCGCAGCCAGACGCCGGTGACGTCGTCGGCGAGCGCCGGGCCTGCGGCCAGCGCGAGCGAGAACCCAAGTCCAAGGACAAAACGACCGATCATGCGTGCCTCCCTAATCCTTCGAGACGAGCTTGTTGCTGGCGGATCGTGTCGGCGATGCGGCGGGCCGACGGCGATACGCTTCGTCTCCATTGTTCAACAAGGATAGCAGGATTCGGACATGCTGCACCTCGCGACCGGGCGTGCCGATGTGGCGCGACAGCGGCGTATCCGGTGTTTCTGCGTCCGGAAGGTTCCGGGTTCGGGCTCTTTCCAATGGTGGGCAGATGGTGCTAGGAGGTTGGGCCATGGGCGCGCTGCCCACTCATGTTTCCCACCCCGCCGGATCGAATGAAGAACGACCAGCTGCTCGCCCAGATCACGGAGTTCTGCCGCCAGTCGGACATGGCGGAGTCGACGTTCGGCCGGCGCGCCGTCAACGACGGCAAGCTGGTGCAGCGGCTGCGCGAGGGCAAGCGCATCACCATCGACACGCTCGACCGCATCCAGGCCTATATCGCGGCATCCACCGGCACCCTGCCGCCGCCGCGGCTCGATGTCGTGCCCGAGAAGCGCGATCCCAAGAGCAATTTCCGCTTCTTCGAGAACCGCCAGAAATATCTCTTGTTCGTGCACACCTGCAGCGAGAAGCGGGTGGTGGCGGAACGGGTGGGGCTCGAGCTCGCCAGCATCCATCCGCGGCCGCCGGCACTGCGGCTGTTCGATGCCGGCGTCGGCGACGGCACCGTGCTGTCGAAGGTGCTGCGGACCATGCATGGCCGCTTTCCCCACATCCCGTTCTATGTCGCGGGCAAGGAGCTGAGCCTCGAGGACGTCCGGCTGACCTTGGAAAAGGTGCCGGACCGGCTGTTCGAGCACCCCGCCAGCGTGTTCGTGTTCACCAACATGAACTATGCCGAGGCGCCCTGGCTGACCCCGGCCTCGCCGTCGGTGGCGGCATCGATGATCTGGCACGAGGTCGTGCTGCAGGGCGATTCGTCGGGGGATTTCGAGACCCAGATCGCGGCGCTGAAGCCGTTCCTGGAGCAGAACTGGCGCGCCAACGTCTCCCAGCGCACGGGCATGCCGGTCTATGAGCGGCCGATCGCGCTGGTGCTCTACCGCGAGGATCACCGCTTCCTGCTCGACGGCATCATCCCGCGGGCCGGGCGGGTCGAGGCCAATTTCGACCTGATCATCGCCTCGCAGCCCTACCGGGCCCGTTCCTCGGTCAATTTCCGCGCCAAGCGCATCATCGCACCGCTGGCGAGGGCGCTGAAGCCGGGCGGGCGGCTGATCGGAATCCACTCCCATGGCGAGGATCCGGGCCTGGAGATCATCCAGGCGGTCTGGCCCGGAGAAAATCCTTTCTCGGTCAGCCGGCATGAGCTATTGCGCGCCGTCAAGTACGAGTTGGGGTCCAGTGGGCGGGACTTAAATTTTAACGCCTATGCGGACAATCGCTCGATTTTCAGGTATGAGATGGAGGCTCTGCCCAACGAGGTCACCGGTACCATCGGAACCTCGACGGCCTTTGCAGCCTGGAACGCGGCGGTGTATGTCGCGCAGATCGAGGAAGACCGCCTGACGGAGGTCGCACACTCGTCTCGTGCGCTCGACGCCGCCAGAGAGGTTCTGCGAAAGCACAACGGGCTGTGGTTCTACGACGAGTCCTACGTCATCTCGCGGCGTCGCGACTGACATTCCTTAGGGATCAATACAAACGACCGCCGTGGGCGGCGAAGAAGGGGTTGCTTGATGCGCGCGTCATATCTGTTCACCTCGGAGTCGGTGTCCGAAGGCCATCCGGACAAGGTTTGCGACCGTATTTCCGATGAGATCGTCGACCTGTTCTACCGCGAAGGGCCGAAGGCCGGCATCGACCCCTGGCAGATCCGCGCCGCGTGCGAGACGCTCGCCACCACCAACAAGGTCGTGATCGCCGGTGAGACCCGCGGCCCGGCTTCGGTTACCAACGAGCACATCGAGCACGTCGTCCGCGAGGCCATCAAGGACATTGGCTACGAGCAGGAAGGCTTCCACTGGAAGACCTGCGACATCGAGATCCTGCTGCATCCGCAGTCGGCCGACATTGCGCAGGGCGTCGACGCGCTGCAGCCGGGCGAAGTGAAGGAAGAGGGCGCCGGCGACCAGGGCATCATGTTCGGTTACGCTTGCAACGAGACGCCCGATTTGATGCCGGCGCCGATTTTCTACGCCCACAAGATCCTGCGCCTGATCTCGGAAGCCCGCCATTCGGGAGTTGAGAAGGTGCTGGGCCCGGACTCCAAGAGCCAGGTCACCGTGCGCTATGAGAATGGCAAGCCGGTGGGCGTGCGCGAGATCGTCGTCTCGCATCAGCATCTGGTCGAGGACATGACCTCGGCGCAGGTGCGCGAGCGGGTCGAGCCCTATGTGCGTGAGGCGCTGCCGAAGGACTGGATCACCAAGGACACGATCTGGCACATCAACCCGACCGGCAAGTTCTACATCGGCGGCCCCGATGGCGACACCGGCCTCACCGGCCGCAAGATCATCGTCGACACCTATGGCGGCGCGGCTCCGCATGGCGGCGGCGCCTTCTCCGGCAAGGATCCGACCAAGGTCGACCGCTCCGCGGCCTACGCCGCCCGCTACCTCGCCAAGAACATCGTCGCTTCCGGTCTCGCCGACCGCTGCACCCTGCAGCTCGCTTATGCCATCGGCGTGGCGCGGCCGCTGTCGATCTACATCGACACCCACGGCACCGGGAAGGTATCCGAGGACAAGCTCGAGAAGGCGGCGGCCGAGGTCATGAACCTTACCCCGCGCGGCATCCGCTCGCATCTCGACCTCAACCGCCCGATCTACGCGCGCACCGCGGCCTACGGCCATTTCGGCCGCACGCCGGACAACGAGGGCGGCTTCTCCTGGGAGAAGACCGACCTCGCCGAAGCGTTCAAGCGCGCGGTGTAGTTGTTAGGGCCGTCATTCCGGGGCAGCGCAATAGCGCTGAACCCGGAATCTCGAAGTGATGGATTCCGGGTTCGCGCTTACGCGCCCCGGAATGATGTTTTTTGACAAACAGGAACCCCACATGACCGCCAAGCCAGGTTTCACCGACTACATCGTCAAGGACATTTCGCTCGCCGAGTTCGGCCGCAAGGAGATCTCGCTCGCCGAGACCGAGATGCCCGGCCTGATGGCGACGCGTGAGGAGTATGGCCCGAAGCAGCCGCTGAAGGGCGCGCGCATTGCGGGCTCGCTGCACATGACCATCCAGACCGCGGTGCTGATCGAGACGCTGAAGGCGCTCGGCGCCGACATCCGCTGGGTCTCGTGCAACATCTACTCGACCCAGGACCACGCCGCCGCGGCGATCGCTGCCGCCGGCATTCCGGTGTTCGCCGTCAAGGGCGAGACGCTGGTCGACTACTGGGACTACACCGCCAAGCTGTTCGACTGGCATGGCGGCGGCCATCCCAACATGATCCTCGATGACGGCGGCGACGCCACCATGTACGTCCATCTCGGCCTGCGCGCCGAGAACGGCGACGCGGCGTTCCTCGACAAGCCTGCCTCCGAGGAGGAGGAGGTGTTCTTCGCGCTCTTGAAGAAGCAGCTCAAGGAGAAGCCGAAGGGCTATTTCGCCGAGATCGCCAAGTCGATCAAGGGCGTCTCGGAGGAGACCACCACGGGCGTGCACCGTCTCTACGACATGCAGAAGGCCGGCACGCTGCTGTGGCCCGCGATCAACGTCAACGACAGCGTCACCAAGTCGAAGTTCGACAACCTCTACGGCTGCCGCGAGTCGCTGGTCGACGGCATCCGCCGCGGCACCGACGTGATGATGTCGGGCAAGGTCGCGATGGTTGCGGGCTTCGGCGACGTCGGCAAGGGCTCGGCCGCCTCGCTGCGCCAGGCCGGCTGCCGCGTCATGGTGTCCGAGATCGATCCGATCTGCGCGCTGCAGGCGGCAATGGAGGGCTATGAGGTTGTGACGATGGAGGACGCCGCGCCGCGCGCCGACATCTTCGTCACCGCCACCGGCAACAAGGACATCATCACCATCGAGCACATGCGCGCGATGAAGGATCGCGCCATCGTCTGCAACATCGGCCACTTCGACAACGAGATCCAGGTCGCCTCGCTGAAGAACCTGAAGTGGACCAACATCAAGCCGCAGGTCGACGAGATCACCTTCCCCGACGGCAAGCGCATGATCCTGCTGTCCGAAGGCCGCCTGGTGAACCTCGGCAATGCGATGGGCCACCCGTCCTTCGTGATGTCGGCGTCCTTCACCAACCAGACCCTGGCGCAGATCGAGCTCTACGCCAACAACAAGGACGGCAAGTACAAGAAGGAAGTCTACGTGCTGCCGAAGTCGCTGGACGAGAAGGTGGCGATGCTGCACCTCGCCAAGATCGGCGTGAATCTCACCAAGCTGCGCCCCGACCAGGCCTCCTACATCGGCGTCAAGCCGGAAGGCCCGTTCAAGTCGGACCACTACCGCTACTGATAATCCGGCGCGACGCGCGGCGGAGATGGTGAAGGCCGGGGCATTGCCCCGGCCTTTTGTTTTGTCGTCATCGATGCTCCGAAGATGGGACGTCGTCATTGCGAGCGAAGCGAAGCAATCCAGGGTGTCGCGTGCGACTCTGGATTGCTTCGTCGCTTCGCTCCTCGCAATGACGGAGAGAGTGTGCGCTCTACGAAATCAACGAGATACTGCCACCTGCAGTGTACGTGACAATCACCCTGTCCGCCGCGAGGCCAGCGCCGACGCGCGCACCGCCTTCGTGCGCTTTGCCGCATGATGCTCCGGTCGCGCGGCGATCCGCTTGCCCTTCTTCGTCTCCGCCGCCGCCACCCTCACCGCAGGCGCGCGATGCTTGGCATATTCCTCGCCGTCGACCGGGCCGACATGTGGCGGGTCGCGATCGAGATAGGGCCGGCCGATGCCAAAGCTCTTGCCGTTGGCGTCGACCCATTTCCACAACTGCTCGGTCGCCACCCAGCGCTGCGCGCGCGTCGCGCCGTTGACGCTGACGATGTCGGCTGCGAGTCCATGGCCGTAGCCGCCGCGCAGGCTGCCGCCGTGATAGGAGCGGTTGGTCGCGGCCTTCAGCCCGCTCGCGATCTCCTGGCGATAATCGTCGCGGAAGCCGCTGGTGATGCCCGGCGCGAGACCCGCGGCCTCGGCGGCGTGCAAGGTGTGAAACAGCTTCAGCTTGAAGCCGCGGTCCATGCCGCCGATCACGTACTCCATCATGCTGCGGCCGACGCGCTCGGCCGCCTTCGGATCCTTCCAGGTGAAGTCATTGTCGACCAGCTTGGTGAAGCTGCGCGTCACCTTCACCATGCGCCCCTTGCGCTTGACCGTGACGACGCGGCGCTCGGTCTCGCGGATCTTGTCGAGCTTCGGCGCGCGCTCGTACAGCGCCCACAGATAGCGATCGATGCAGGCATCGATGGCTGGGCACTCGTCGAGGATCTCGATGCGGTCGGCGCTGGCGACGGTGGGCCGAGGCGGTTCGGTCGCTGCGCTGGGCGCGGCCTGTTCGTCCGCTGGCAGGACGGCCGATGGCGTGATCGACGCGGTCGTCAGCGCGGGCTCGGCTGCGGTCGGCTGCGGCGACGTCGCGATCGGCTCCGCGACGACGGGCGGCGTCGCCGCCTCGATCTCGGCGGCGGCCGCGGGCCATGCCGCCGCACAAGCTATCAGGACAACGGACCGACACAACGCACGCGTCGAAAGCTGCTGCGAGCTCATCATCCGGCCTCCCCAAAATCCGAGCCCCTGCTGGTGAGGGGCGGTCAGGCATCCGATACCTGCGATTGTTCGGCGCAAGACGGCCCGGCGCAATAACGCATCTCCGCGCCCGCGCAGCTTTTGCGAGAACTGTGGCCTGCGTGCAACGCTCGTGAGTTCCGGGTGTGGCGCGATTCGCCGCGAACGATCGTTCGGCGACGACAGATGATGGAGACCGCAGGGCCTCCGGCTGACGCCCTACGCCGTACTCGGCTGAGCCGGCCAGTCAGCTCGTGCGCGAGCTGCGCCGCAGCAGCTTCCGCCCTGTCAGCATGGCGCGGGCGAGATTCTCGCGCTGCAGGCGGCTCACCAGCACCACGCCGGCGACATGCAGCACCACCAGCGGGATCAGCAGATATGACGTCACCTCGTGGGTGTCCTCGACCCACCAGATGCCGAAGAAGCGCACGGTCACCTGCATCGCGCCGGTCACCACGGAGACGATGAGCAGAAGCAGCAGTGCGAGCTGCATCGCCGTGCCCGCAGGGTTCAGCCCGAGATAGCGTCCGGTCCTGCCGCGCCGCAGATTCCACAGATAAGCGGGCGTCGCGCGCAGCCGGGCGCCGATGCTGCGGAAGCGCGAATGGCGGGTGCCGATGATGCCCCAGATCAGGCGGAACGCAAGCAGTCCGAGGATCGCGTAGCCCGCGATCCGGTGCAGGCCGTCATGGACGTTCGGCGTCACCCAGGCGACGAGCACCAGCACGGCCAGCATCCAGTGCCACAGCCGCAGCGGCAGGTCCCAGACCCGTACTGTCTCGGCGGCGTCCCGGTGTTTCAGGCTGGCGCGGGGGGCTGTGCCGTGCATGGCTCTCACGTCAGGTCATCCAGCACGCTGGGCGACGCTTGCGCCAACTACTTGGCGATCGTGTGCTTCAGGCTGAGATCCTCCGGGCTGTAGAACAGCTCATACAGCTTGCCGCCCTTGACGCCGTAGACCTCGTAGCAGGTGCCCTCGACCTTCGAGCGGCGCACCTCGTAGCCCGCATCCTTCGCCTTGGCTTCCGCCTCGGCCGCCGGCTTCCACGACGCCTTGTCGAGCTTGGTGCAGTCCTTGTAGCCGTCCGCCAAGGCCGGCGAGATGGCGGCAAACGCGACAGCGAGCGCGGCCGCAATGGTCAGTCTCATCAATCCCTCCAATGAGCAAATACAAATACGATGCATCGTGGGATCAGTGGAGACGGCAACCGCCCCGATGTGTCAACGGAGCGGCGGCTGGAATTGCTCTTAGAGCTTTTCCAAATTCGCCAGGGCCGCGATTTTTCAGCCGAGAATCGCAGACGGTGTGATGCGCGACGTTACGTCTCGCTCGCGCTGCTCATCGCGACACTGTGGTCGTCTGGCGTCCGCTCTCGCCCGGTCCCGCTGGCGGGACAGGGCGAGATGCGAATGCCGGCGTCAGAATTCCAGGTTCGCACCCAGATAGAACGAACGTCCGGGACCGGGAACGGCGGTGCCCCACATCGTCGCGGTGCCCGATACGCCGCCGCCGGTGGCAGCGACGGTGCCGGCCTCCTTGTTGAACGACATCGATGCGCCCTCGCCGATATAGGCGCCGCCGAGCGGCAGGTAGTAGAGCTTGTTGAACAGGTTCTCGACGCCGAAGCTGATGCGCAGCTTCTGCCAGCTGTAGTTGCTGCGCAGGTTGACCAGGCCGTAGGCCGGGGTCTTGAGCTCGTTGCGCGCGACGGAGACGTCGGACTTGCGGCCCACCATCACCAGCTCGAGGCCGCTGTCCCAGCCGTCGAGCCGGTGCGTGAGCGTCAGCTTGCCGTTGATCGGCATGATGTTGTAGAGGCCGCCTCCGGTGTCGAGGTTCCTGCCGTTGGTATAGCTCAGGACTCCTTTCAGGCCGAAATCGCCGATCGGCGTCCTGCCCAGCGGCACCTTGCCGGACAGATCGAAGCCGTACAGCCGCGCCTGCTGGTTCATGTATTTCATGATCACGAACTGGTTGGCGACGGCAGGCGCGGCAGCGGTGTTGGTGGCGGCCTTCCACTGCACCGCATCGATGTAGTCGCGCACATGGGTGTAATAGGGTGTGAGCCGTATCTCGGCCTCATGGTCGGCGCTGTGCCAGGCGCCGGTGAAGCTCACGGTATGGGCGACCTCGGGTCTCAGATTGGGGTTTCCGAGATAACCGTTGCCGTCGCCGACGAAATTGTTCATCTCCAGCGCCATGGTGTTGCGCGACCAGGAATAGCGTTCGTACAGATTTGGCGACCGGGTCTTCTGCATCGCGCCGAACTCGAAGGTGAGATGGGCGCTCGGCGTATTCCGGAACAGCGCCGTCAGATCGACATTGTTGTCCTTTCGCGAGCGATCCATGGCGTTGAACGCCGCGCGGGAGCCGACCGAGCTCGTCTCGTACATGCCGGACATGAACCCCGATGTCAGCGGCGTGGTGCTGGTGTTGTAGCCGACGACCGGTCCGGTGTCGGTCTCGACGCGTTCGAACCGCACGCCCAGCAGCGACAGCCAGGACGGGCTCCACTTCGCCTCCCACTCGCTGAACACGCCGGCCCGGTCGCGCTTGCCGCCGTTGATGTTCCAGAACGTCAGCGGCGCCATGCCGCCGATGCAGTTGCCGACGCCGCAATCGGGGGCCGGCGGCCACCAGTCGTCGAGACGATAGGTCTGCAGGTCGACGCCGACGCGGACCACGTCGCGGGGCGACAGCGTGATGTCGGCCTTGGAGGTCAGGCCGTTGGTCTTGGTGCGCGTATACATCGGCATGCCGTTGACCGGATAGCTCGCACCCGTCGTGTTCGGCGGGCGCAGCGTGCCATACGAGAGCAGCCGATCGCCGCCGAAGTTCATGTAGTGATCGACGGACTGGTGATAGAGGCGGGTGTCCAGATCGCCCCAGTCGAACCGGCCGAGATGGTGCAGGTTGAGGCTGTAGGCATCGTTGCCCAGCATGTCCATGCGCTGGTTCGGGTAGAGCTGATAGGGGACCTCCTGCACTCCCGCCTTCAGCTCGATGAGCTGGCCGTCCTTGCTCCAGGCGATGCCCATCAGATGATTCCTGGTCTCGTAGGCGGATGAGCCGACCTGATCGAGGGGAAGCACCGGCGTGATCGAACTCCTCAGGGTGAAGTTCTTGAAGTTGCCGCCGGCCGTATAGTTGTCTGCCTTGACCGCAGCGCCGCTGTAGCTGACGCTGTAGTTCTCGGTGGCCATGGTGGCCGACAGGTTGACGCCGCGCACGTTGCCGTTGCTGCGGTAGAACGTGCCGATGCTGCCTTTGGTCAGCAGGCTCTGCCCCGGCGCCGCGAACAGGGCCGCCGGCGAGCTGACGGCGACGGTGCCGCCGATCGAGTCGCCGCCGACGCTCACGGGAGTGATGCCCGCCCAGACCTTGGCTGCGGCGACCTGGGCCGGATCGATGTAGGACAGCGCCGGATTCATGTGATTGGGACATGAGGCGATGGTGTCCATGCCGTCGACCTTGATGCGCAGGCGGTCGTCGGCGAGGCCATGGATCGCCGGCAGGCTCGAGACCCCGCCGGCCGAATAGAGGCTGACGCCGGGTACATCGGCAAACAGCGCAGCGGTGTCGTTCGTGATGGCGCGCTTCGCCAGGATGTCACCCGGCGCAACCGAAGTGGCGCCGGGAGGCGAGGCGACGCCGTCGGATGAGGTCGCCTGCGGCGGTGGCGCGCTTGCCGGATTGGTCGTCGCCGCATGTGCGCCCCTGCGGCGGACGGCCGTTCGGGCGGCCGGGCGGGGCTGCGGGACAGTGACCGTCACCTGCGGCAGCGTGGCGGCAGAGCGAGCCCGCGATGGGTCCTGCGCAAGCACGGGGCTCGAAAGGGCGAATGCCAGCAGCGCAGGCGATGTCAGCACGGTGGTCGAGCGGAGCAACCGCCGCCGGACGGGTGTCGAACATTGGTCCATGATGGGATCTCGGAATAGGAATGGGAGAGGCGTCTGGCGGCGAGCGCGCCGTGGCCCCGTGAACATGTCGCGACGAGGCGGCTGCGGGCACGGCTGCGGCGACCGCCGGACGGCAGCCCACAGCGCGCGCGGACGAGACCGGCCGCATCGTGACGGGATGAGATGTCTGGAGTGATCGGCCTAGACGGCCGCCGGTGGTCCGCGAGCGACCGGCAGTTCGAGCGCGGGCCGGAGCGCCGCAACGACGTCGATCCGCTCGATCAGGATCGCCACGACCACCGGCATCGGCCGCGCCACGGCGGGTACGTGCGGGACGGTGACGCCGCGCCCGAGCGCACAGAACGGACAGCTCGCGCATTGCTTGGCCGCAGTGCCGATATCGTCCGACGGCGGACCATCGGTGGAGCTCTGACAGATGATGGCGGTGTCGGGAGCCGCAACCGCAGCGCTCATCGCGGAGAGCGCCAGCACGGACTGGAAGATCAGGGCCCATGCCGCGAACCAGACGAGAGCGGCGCCGAGCCGCGACAGCGCTGCACGGCGCCGCGCCGAGCGCATGCGCGCCTCACGTCGTCCTGATGCGATGCCTTGTAGTTGACGCCCCTGACGAGCCACCGACTGACGCCCCCGTCCCTCGCAACTACCTACAGGAGCGGACATCCGGTTGGCAATGGACGACACGCGGCCGGCTCGACTCCCGTCGCAGTGGATCAATTCGGCCACAGTGAAGTGACTTCAACTCATTCGCGAGCGGCCGGCGCGACTGAAACGCGCGCGGGCCATTCTTGCGAGTCGAACTCAATCGCGGCGCGGTCTCGCGACGGATGACGGCCGGGCCTGGACGCCGTCAGCGACATCTGTCAAATATAGCCTCATGACCTTCCGCATTCGCATCGCAGGCGCTGCCGTCAGCAGCCGAATTACCGACCCGGCCTGATCCGTCGGGCCGGGCGCTTCTGCCTGTGAGAATTGCCTGTGAATGCTCTTGGCGCCCGAAGAGGCGCCGTATGCGAGGTCTGTATCCGTGTCTCCCAACCAACCGACGCTGCACCTCGTGTGCGGCAAGATCGCTGCCGGCAAATCGACGCTCACTGCCGCGCTCGGCCGGCGCTCAGGCACCATCGTGATTGCCGAGGATGAGTGGCTGGCGCGGCTCTATCCCGGCGAGCAGAGCACCCTGGCCGACTACGTGCGCAATTCGTCTCGGCTGCGCAGCGTGATGGGGCCGCACGTCGTCGCGCTGTTGCGAGCCGGCGTTTCGGTCGTGCTCGACTTCCCCGCCAACACGCCGGCGAGCCGCGCCTGGATGCGCAGTCTGTTCGAAGCCGCCGGCGTGCCGCACCAATTGCATCACCTCGACGTCCCCGACGAGGTCTGCAAGGCGCGGCTGCGCGCGCGCAACGCAGAAGGCCGCCACGCCTTCACCGTGACCGACGAGGAGTTCGACCTGTTCACCTCCTACTTCGTGGCGCCGACCCCGGAGGAAGGATTCGACGTGATCGCGCATCGGACGTGATGCCGCTCGCAATAAACAGAGCGATCGTCAACGTGCTCGTAGCCCGGATGAGCGAAGCGACATCCGGGTTCACCGGCACACTGCGTGAGACCCCGGATGTCGCTTCGCTCATCCGGGCTACGCGTCGTGAGCCGCTGCAAGTCGCTCCTAAGCGCTCTGCATTCCGATCCTGAAGCGCCGATTCTGCCGGCCCTTGTTGTCGACCTTGAGAATGCGGATGGGCCGCGCCTGCGCCGTCGAGACCAGATGCGTGCCGCCGCAGGCTTGGCGGTCGAGGCCGTCGATGTCGACGATGCGGATCAGGCCGTCGGCCTGGCGTGGCGGGGCGACGGATTTGGCGCGGAACAGGCCAGCGGTCGCCTGCGCCTCGTCGTAGCCCATGTCGAAGGCGCGGACCGGGCGGTCGTCGGCGATCGCGGCGTTGACCGCATCCTCCACCGCGCGCAACTGCTCCGGTGCGACCTTGGGCAGGTCGAAGTCGACGCTGAACTCGTTGGTCTCGGTCATACGGACGCCGGTCAGCAGCGCGCCGTCGAACAGCGTGTAGACGGCACTGTTGACGAGATGCGCCACCGTGTGCTGCTCGCTCATGCGCTGCCGGAACGCCGGATCGACGCGCAGCTCGATCGCCCCGTCCGGGATGGCGTCATCACCGATCAGGTGCCAGATGCCGTCGGCGGTCGGCTCGAACCCGGTGACGACGCGGACGATCCCGTTCCACGCGATCGTGCCGCGGTCCGGCAACTGGCCGCCGCCGCCGGGATAGAACGGCGAGCGCGCCACCAGCACCGCGCCGGGGCGCGCGTCGAGCGCGGTGATGTCGAGATCCAGCACGTCGGGACGATCGACAGCGAAAGGGCGGGGCAGGAAGTCGGTCATGCAGAACGGCTCGCAATCGCATAGCCCGGATGAGCGGAGCGACATCCGGGTTCATCGAGACGGCGAGTGAGGCCCCGCATATGGCTGCGCTCATGCGGGCCACGAAGCTACGACGATACGCAGCATCGCGGCGCTGCGCAAATGGCCGTTCCTGTCTCGGCCGCAGCGCCGGGTCTCAGCGGCATGCCGCCACCGTGAACCACGCCATGCGAAACGCGCCATCGCCCAGGCGCAGGCACACGGTGTCGCCCGGCTGCAACCTTTCGTACAGCGCCTGCGCAACATGTGCATCGGTGGTTCTCGCGAACGGGCCCCACGGCTCGAGCGTCACCTGATGCGTGGCGAGCCGGCTATGGCCGAGATGCTTGGCGAGCACACGGCTGCGCAGCAGCGCCGGCGCCGAGCGGTCGAGCGCGGTGTTGAACTGGCCAAGCGCCCCGAACGCATAGGCGGCGACGAAGAGAGCGGCGAGCAGCAGTCGCCAGCCGCGGCGGCGGAACTGGGTTTCGAACCGCGCGGCGACGATGAGGAAAATGATCGCGACCGCGGTCGCGAAGGCCGTCAGCGGCAGCCAGTCGACGAGGTTGATGTCCGACAGCGTGCGCGCGGCGAGCGTGCCGGCCGCCACGATGCAACCGGTGCCGAGATTGGCGCCGTAGCCGGAGCCGAGGCCGATGCGGAACCGGCCGGGAAAGCGCAAGGTGAGGACGAGCGCCAGCAGCGGGATGACGGTGACGACCGCGATCAGCTGGCCGGCCGGAAAGCTCGGGAAGAGCGACCAGGCTGCGAGCCCGATTGCGAACAGCGAAAAGCCCAGGGCGATGCGCTGCGACGGCGCGCCACTGCCGTCCCGGCTGTCGCTGTCGCCGGGCCTGTCGTCGCGCGGGTGGGGAGCGTTCATCACCAGATCCGTATCGAGGGTGTTTCCCGCTGATAGCGAAGGAGGGTTGACCGACGACGAATGCGCCGGCGATTTGACAGCGACGAGCCGGGTTGCGACTGTCCGCAGCCAGAGCAAGAAAGCCGCACCAGGAAACGCCAGGAACACCTCATGTCAACAGAGCATGTCGACGTGCTGATCGTCGGCGCCGGGCTGTCCGGCATCGCCGCCGCCTATCATCTGCAGCACAAGTGCCCGGGCAAGCGCTTCGCGATCCTGGAGGGGCGGGGCGCGATCGGCGGCACATGGGACCTGTTCCGCTATCCCGGCATCCGCTCCGACAGCGACATGTACACGCTCGGCTATTCGTTCAAGCCGTGGACCGATCCGAAGGCGATCGCCGACGGGGCGCAGATCCTGAAATATGTCCAGGACACCGCGACCGATAACGGCATCGACCGCCACATCCGCTTCAACCATCGGGTCCGGCGCGCGTCGTGGTCGAGCGCGGACGCACGCTGGACCGTCGAGGCCGAGCGCCGGACGGAGCAGGGCACGGTCGAGACCGTGCGGATGACCTGCGGCTTTCTGTTCATGTGCTCCGGCTACTACCGCTACGAGTCGGGCTATCTGCCGGACTTCAAGGGCATGGCCGATTTCAAGGGCCGCATCGTGCATCCGCAGGCCTGGCCTGAGGATCTCGACTATGCCGGCAAGCGCGTCGTCGTGATCGGCTCCGGCGCGACCGCGGTCACATTGGTGCCGGCGATGGCGAAGTCCGCCGCGCATGTGACGATGCTGCAGCGCTCACCGACCTATGTGGTGTCGCGCCCGGCGCAGGACGCGCTCGCCAACAAGCTGCGCCGGCATCTGCCCGCTGGCCTCGCCTATCACCTGATCCGCTGGCGCAACGTGCTGTTCGGGATGTATTTCTTCCAGCTCAGCCGGCGCAAGCCGCAGCGGGTCAAGCAGCTGATCCTGGGCGGCGTGCGCGCCGCGCTGGGTCCCGATTACGACGTCGCCACCCATTTCACGCCGCGCTACAATCCGTGGGACCAGCGGCTGTGCCTGGTGCCGGACGGCGACCTGTTCAAGACCATTCGCGAGCAGCGCGCCTCGGTGGTGACGGCCGGGATCGAGACCTTCACCGAGCGCGGCCTGCGCCTCGCCGACGGCCGCGAAATCGAGGCCGATATCGTGGTCACCGCGACCGGGCTGGTGCTGCAGGTGCTCGGCGGCATCGAGGTTGTCGTGGATGGCCGCACCGTCGATTTCGCGAAGACGCTCAACTACAAGGGCATGATGTATTCCGACGTGCCGAATCTGGCGGCGACGCTCGGCTACACCAACGCGTCCTGGACGCTGAAATGCGATCTCACCTGCGAATATGTCTGCCGGCTGCTCAACTACATGGACCGGCACGGCTACCGCCAATGCGTGCCGCACAATGACGATGCCAGCGTTACGCCGCTGCCGTCGCTGAGCTTCAGCTCCGGCTATGTGCAGCGCGCGGTTGCCGACCTGCCGAAGCAGGGCTCGAAGCGGCCGTGGCGGCTGTACCAGAACTACGCCCTCGACATCGTCTCGCTGCGCTTCGGCAAGGTCGACGACGGCGTGATGCGGTATTCGTGAGGGCAGGGAGAATCGGCAACGTGGTGTGAGTCTGCGTCGAGATCTCTCCACGGCGTCATGGCCGGGCTTGTCTCGCCCATCCATGCCGACATCCCGGCAAGCACGACGTGGATGTCCGGGACAAGCCCGGCCATGAGCAACTAGGTGGCAGTTCGCCCGGGGGGAAAGGCACTTTCGGCCTGCGCCCCCACGTCCGAATGCAATGCCCTCCATCACCGCTCCGCCGCCCCCTCCCGCAGCGGCGCGCGGCTGAGATCGTTGCCGGCGGCGATCGCCTTCTGCATGAGGCGGATCAACTCCTTCGCCTCGGCCCCGCTGAGGCCGCGCACCATCAGCCGCTGCGCTGCCTCGACCGCCGGCGTGATCGCCTCCAGCGTCCTTCTCCCCTCATCGGTGATCAACAGCTCGCGTGACCGGCGGTCGCGCGCGCTCGCACGGCGGACGACGAGGCCCTTCTGTGCGAGCCGGTCGATCACGCCGGTGATCGTGGTGCGGTCATAGGCGATCAGGCCAGCGAGCGTGATCTGGTCGATGGCCGGGTTGGCCGCGATCGCGGCCAGCGCCGCGTATTGCACCGGCGTGAGGTCGAAGCCGGCCGCTTCCACCTCCGCCAGGAACACCGCCACGGCGATCTGCTGAAACCGGCGTGCCAGGTGCCCCGGCATGTCCCGCATCTCGGTCAATTCGAATCTCCTGTCACCAGCTTGACAAGTATACTGATGATCAGCATACTGATCAATAAGGAACAGCGAGGGAGGGTGGTCACGTGCAGTTTCATCTCAATGGCTTCCAGCCGGGCGATCCCGAGATCTTCGACGCGGCCGAACGTGTCGCGAGCGCCGGCGCGACCAGCCCGCTGCCGCCCGAGGCCGATGTCCTCATCGTCGGCTGTGGCCCCGCCGGGTTGAACCTCGCTGCCCAGCTTTCCGCTTTTCCGGACATCAGGACCTGCATCGTCGAGCAGAAGCCGGGCCGGCTGCTGCTCGGCCAGGCCGACGGCATCGCCTGCCGCACCATGGAGATGTTCCAGGCCTATGGTTTTGCCGAGAAAGTGCTGAGGGAAGCGTGCTGGATCAACGAGACCACGTTCTGGAAGCCGAGCGACCAAGACAGCAAGCATATCGCGCGCAGCGGTCGCGTGCAGGACGTCGAGGACGGCCTGTCGGAGATGCCGCATGTCGTGCTCAACCAGGCTCGGGTCCACGATTTCTTCCTGGACGTGATGCGCCGGTCGGCCGCGAAGCTCGAGCCGCATTACGCGCGGCGGCTGCGTGATCTGCGGATCGATCCGGCCGTAGGCGTCGATGCGCACGGCGTGACCGTCAGCTTCGACCGCATCGACCCGGAGCATGAAGGCCAGGTGGAGACGGTGCGCGCGCGCTACGTCGTCGGCTGTGATGGCGCGCGCAGCGTCGTGCGCAAGGCGATCGGCCGCGAGCTGCACGGGGATTCCGCCAATCATGCCTGGGGCGTCATGGACGTGCTCGCCGTGACCGATTTTCCCGACATCCGCTTCAAGTCGCTGATCCAGTCCGCCAAGGATGGCAGCCTGCTGGTGATCCCGCGCGAGGGCGGCTATCTGGTCCGGCTGTATGTCGAGCTTGCCAAGCTCGAGGTCGGCGAGCGCGTGGCGGGGCGCAACATCACCGTCGACGAAGTGATCGCCAAGGCACGGCGCATTCTCGCGCCATATGCGCTCGAGGTGAAGGAGGTCGCGTGGTGGTCGGTCTATGAGATCGGCCAGCGCATCACCGACAAGTTCGACGACGTGCCGGAGGCCGAGGTCGCAACGCGGCTGCCGCGCGTCTTCATCGCCGGCGACGCCTGCCACACCCACAGCCCGAAGGCGGGGCAGGGCATGAACGTGTCGATGCAGGACACGTTCAATCTCGGCTGGAAGCTCGCCGCCGTCCTGGGCAAGCGTTGCGCGCCGCAGCTCTTGCACAGCTATTCGGCGGAGCGGCGGGCCATCGCCCAGGAGCTGATCGATTTCGATCGCGAATGGGCAGGAATTCTTGCCTCCGCCGCCAAGCAGGGCGGCGCCGACGCGGCCAAGACCCAGGACTATTTCGTCCGTCACGGCCGCTACACGGCGGGCACCGCCACGCACTATCGACCCTCCGTTCTCACCGGCGACGACACCTTCCAGCCGCTCGCCGCCGGCTTCGTGATCGGCAAGCGCTTTCACTCGGCGCCGGTGATCCGGCTCGGCGATGCCAAGCCGGTGCAGCTCGGCCATGTCGTCCAGGCCGACGGCCGCTTCCGCATCTTTGCGTTCGCGGCGGCGGAGGATCCAGCCGCGCCGGAGTCCGCCATCCGCCGCCTGTGCAAATTCCTCAGCGAGGATTCGGCATCACCCGTGCGCCGCCACACCCAAGCGGGCGCCGACATCGATTCCGTGATCGATCTGCGCGCGGTGTTCCAGCAGGGGCATCGCGAGCTCGCGATCGAACACATGCCGGAGCTGCTGCTGCCGCGGAAGGGGCGTTACGGCCTCATCGACTACGAGAAGATGTTCTGTGCCGATCTGAAGAGCGGCCAGGACATCTTTGCGATGCGCGGCATCGATCGCGCGGCGGGCTGCATCGTGATCGTGCGGCCCGATCAGTATGTCGCCGACGTCCTGCCGCTCGACGGCGTCGGGAGACTGTCGGCGTATTTCGACGGCGTGCTGCTGCCGGTCCGCTGAGGCAGGCCGATGGTAAACGAAACCCAAATCCGCCCCTCGGATTTCCAGGCTTTGCGCTAGTCAGATCCCAAGGTTTCCTTGCTACAAACGAGGTCTCCGGAATGGACGATTGAGTGGGTGAGACGTCGAAATGTTGATGTTGGCGAACCGTCGCAAGAGTGAACGTCGGCTGTGCAGGAGGATCGCGAAGATTCACTATGGCAACGGCAGCCTGCCGCGGGACTGCACGGTCACGGATATTTCCGACGGCGGCGTCAAGGTGATCGCCGAATTCGTCGAGATTCCCCCGCAGTTCACCATCGTCTTCGCGCCCGACCACCAGCGCAAGTGCCGGCTGGCCTGGCGCATCGGCTGCGAGTTCGGCGCCGAATTCATCGATTGAGGCGGGCCGGCCGCGCCCGCTTAACGGGACCTTAGGGTTAATCTGCCAGCGTGCAGATCATCTGGTCCCGAAGTAGTTCAGTTGCATGCGTACGCGGCCCCTTCGCTCTCTCCCTCTGCTCCGGCCGGCCGCGTTCGCGCTGTCGTTCACGGCCGTGCTGCTCGGTCTCGGCGCCTGCCAGACCACCGATCTCAGCGAGGTCACGGGGGCACTGGGCGGCAATCCCGAAAAGAGCCGCGCGGCCGCCGCCGACCCGCGCGCCGAGATCGATCAGCTCCGCGAGCGCTTCCGCGCCAATCCCAACGATCCCGAGGTGGCGCTGCGCTATGGCAGCGCCCTGCGCGGCACCGGCCAGCGCTCGCAGGCCGTCGCCGTGCTGGAGCAGGCGAGCATCGCCAGCCCCGGCAACAAGGCGCTGCTGGCGGCCTACGGCCGTGCGCTCGCCGACAACGGCAATTTCCAGCAGGCGTTCGACGTGCTCAGCCGCGCGCATTCGCCCGAGGATCCCGACTGGCGCATCCTGTCGGCGCAGGGCGCCACGCTCGACCAGATGGGGCGCAACGAGGAGGCCCGGCAATACTACATGACGGCGCTGAAGATCGCCCCTGACGATCCCTCGGTGTTGTCCAATCTTGGCCTGTCCTACGCGCTCTCCAACGAACTGCCCAAGGCCGAGGAGCAGTTGCGCAAGGCCAGCGCACACCCGGATGCCAGCCCGCGGGTCCGGACCAATCTCGCCGTCATCGTCGGGCTGCAGGGCCGGATGAGCGAGGCCGAGAGCATCGCGCGGTCGGGGCTGCCGCCGGAGCAGGCCAATGCCAGCGTCGCCTATGTGAAGCGCATCCTGGAGCGCCGCAAGATCGCGCAGCGCGAGCTGTCGCCGCGCCGCGACCGTCCGGTGGCCGGCGAGCCCGACAAGGCGCTGGCGCGGGCGCTCAGCCGGTCCGACGACTAGAGCATGATCCGGAAGAGTGGAAACCGGTTTTCCCTCGCGACAAACGCCAAAGGCGTTTGCGCGGAGATCATGATCTAAGACGCTATTTGGCGCCGAGAAGTTTCGCGATCGGCGCCAGCAGCGAGCCGCGCTGCGGCTTGTGGTCGATGCGCCCGGTGAGCCGGTTCGCGACGTCCTGGAACAGCTTTGGCGTGCGGCTCAGCCCCGATATCTCCGCGATCATCTGGCCGTTGTTGGCGGCGGTGCCGAACAGCTTGCAGTCGAACGGGATGACCGCGACCGGCTCGGCCTCGACGGTCTTGGCGAAGCGCTTCAGGTCGATCTCCGGCCGCTTGGGCATGCCGACCTGGTTCAGGCAATACAGCGGCGGCCGGTCGTTCGGGCGCGAGGCCTTGAGCACGCTCAGGAGATTCTTGGCGTTGCGCAGGTTCGCCAGATCGGGCTCGGCGACCACCAGGATGTCGTCGGCATTGATCAGCGCATGCCGCGTCCAGGCCGACCATTGGTGCGGCACGTCGAGCACGATGCATTGCTGGGTCATGCGCAGGGTGTCGAAGATCGCGTCGAACGCATCGGCGCCGAAATCATAGACGCGGTCGAGCGTCGCGGGGGCGGCGAGCAGGTTGAGATTTTCGGTGCATTTGGCGAGCAGGCGCTCCATCAGCGCCGTATCCGGCCGGTCCGGCTGGAACACGGCGTTGGCGATGCCCTGCAGCGGATCCTGGTTGTAGTCCAGTCCCGCGGTGCCGAACGCCATGTCGAGATCGATGACGACGGAATCCAGCGTCAGGTCGCGCGCCATGCTCCAGGCGACGTTGTGGGCGACGGTGGAGGCGCCGACGCCGCCCTTGGCGCCGACCACGGCGATGATGCGGCCGGTGATGACGGCCTCCGAGGCCGAGAACAGGCTGCAGACCGAGCGGATCACGTCGATGGTCTCGACCGGGCCGATCACATAGTCGTTGACGCCGCGCCGGACCAGCTCGCGATAGGCGACGCCGTCGGACGGGCTGCCGATCAGCACCACGCGGGTGCCGGGATCGCAGACGCTGGCGAGGTCGTCGAGGCCGCCGAGAATGTCGCCGCCGGGCCTGGTCTCGATCAAGATGACGTTCGGCGTCGGCTGCGAGTGATAGGTCTCGATCGCGCGCGGCATGCCGCCCGCCTTGATCGTGATGTGGGCCTTGCCGAGCCTTCGGTCCTGGCTCGCCGCGAGGATCGCGGCCGAGGTCTGGTCGGTTTCGCAGAATGCCTGCACCGAGACGCGCGGGACCGGCGCGATGTGATCGTCGAGGGCCGGGCCGGTGGGGCCGGGCTGCTCATCCTGGCTCTGACGGGACGCGTTGATCATTTGCCTGTATCGCTGAGCTTGGCCTTGTCTGACTCCGGATACGCCACCGCGGTCGACTCGCCCTTGCGGTACTTCTCGAACAGCGCGGAGCGGCGCGGCGTGTAGGCGGCCATCTCCGAGCGCGGCTGCTCGAGATCGGCCGGGTTGTCGATCATCGCAGCGAGGTTGCGCTGCGTGGCGCAGCCGAAATTCTGATAGTGCTGGTTGCTGCTGTAGCCGGGATTGTTGATGTTCGGCCCGAGATCGTCCGGCCACAGCCCGCAGGGACCGGCGACGGCGGCGATCTTCGGATAGCTCAGCCGGATGACGGCGAGCTGCCGCGGATCGTCGGGCATGGTGTTGCGCATCGAGATCGCGTGCGAGGGCACGCCGCCGGCAGTCAGCACGGCTCGGATCTCGCGATAGGCGTCGGCCGCGGCGCGCGCATTCGACGTGCCTGCCGGCACCTCCGCCATGATCCCGCCGGTGCCTTCGCGCAGCCATGAGCGCGCGAGCCCCGCGACGTCCACGCGCTGCTGGTAGGTCAGGCCGCCGCGGCCGCTGCCGATGAAGACGACGGTCGACTGCCGGCCTTCCTCGATCGCGATCGGATGGCGGATCTTGTAGTCGTCCGGGATCGTCGCGACGACCTCGCCGGTGGTGGTGTTGCAGGCGCCGAGCGTGAGCGCCAGCCCCGCGATGGCGCCGATCCGGCGCAGCGTGCGTCCGCCGCCTGGTGTGGATGTTGCCGACATGATCGTTCCCCCGTGCCCCGTCGTCCCGCAATCTCAGTCGATGATGAAGCCGAAGCCGGCCGGCTGCCCCGTGGCCGCGTCGACCCTGGCCGCGATGCCGTACAGCCGGTTCATGCGGCCGAGCAGCGCCGACTCCGAGTCGGTGGCCGGCGCGAAGCCGTCGTCCGGACGCGACAGCTCCTTCTGCGCCACGGCGCGCACGACATAGGGCGTCACCAGCACCATCAGCTCGGTCTCGTTGTTGACGTAGTCCTGGCTGCGGAACAGCTGGCCGAGCACCGGCAGCTGATTGAGCCCGGGCAGGCCGTTGATCGCCTGCTTGGTCTGGTTCTGGATCAGGCCGGCCATCGCCATCGAGCCGCCGGAGGGGATCTCGACCGTGGTCTCGGCGCGGCGGGTGCGGATCGCGGGGATCGTCACCGACGAGGTCGAGGCCGAGGTCAGCGCATACGACACCGTGATCGCATTGTCGTTCGACAGCTCCGACACCTCGGTCATCACCCGCAGGCTGATGCGTCCTTCGCTGAGCACGACGGGCGTGAAGTTGAGCGAGATGCCGAACTTCTTGTAGGTGATCGAGGTGCTGCAGACCCGCGTGGTGGGATCGCAGGAATAGCCGCCGGGAATCGGGAATTCGCCGCCGGCGATGAAGGTCGCGGATTCGCCAGAGATCGCGGTCAGATTGGGCTCGGCCAGCGTCTTGGTCACGCCCGCCGTCTCCATCGCGCGCATCGTCGCCGAGACCGACGACAAGCCGCCGCCGGTGGCGGAGAGGCCGTTGGTGCCGACCAGCGACCTGCCATAGGCGGTGAACGGGTTGGTGTTGTTGAAGTTCACGACAGCGGTGCCGTAGGTCATGCTGGCGCTGAGATCGATGCCGAGCTGCTTGACGATCTCGCGCCGGACCTCCGACACGTTGACCTTCAGCATCACCTGGTCGCGGCCGCGCACGACGATCGAGTTGACCACCTTGTCGGCACCGCCGACGAGGCGAGCGGCGATCTCGCTGGCCTGCTGCGCCTCGACCGGGCTCGACACCGATCCGGTCAGGATCACGCCTTCGCCGACGCCGTCGATCTTGACGCCGGGAATGCTCTGGCTCAGCGCCTGGCGCACGCCGTTGAGATCGCGCTTGATCGCGATGTCATAGGCCGCGACCTGCTGTCCCTCGCCGTCGAAGAACACGACGTTGGTCTGGCCGACCGCCGCGCCGATGATGTAGGCGCGCCGGGCCGAACGGACGACGGCGTTGGCGACCTTGGGATCGGCGACCAGCACGTCCTTGACGTCCTGCGGGAAGTCGACGACCACGGACTTGCCGATGCCGAGCGAGAGGAAGCGAACCTTCGATGACCCGACCGACACCACAGGTGTCTCCAGCCTGTCGTCAGCCGCCTTCACCGGCGTCAGTGCCGGATTGAGCGCGAGGCCGATCACGGCCGATGTCGATAGCGCGCGGACGACCCACGTCCCGAATTTTGCGCGTTGATGCCCACCCATCATCTTCCTCGTCCTTTCGGTCACTTCTGCGCCGTGAGCGAGCTCGTGATCCCATAGCGAATGATCTCGATGGCGCTGCCCCGTCGCGCCATCTGCTGCTGCTGTTGCTGCATCTCGGTCTTGTTGCCGTCGGCGGCGTTCACGTCGGCGATGCTGCGCAGCGCCAGCGCCAGCGAGCCGGCCTGTCGCGCGCGCGCCAGGGTCTCGGCCTGCTCGGGCTTGAGCTCGAGCGTCACCGTCTTGCCGACGACGGTGTTCTGGCCTTCCTTCTCCTTCGGCGCCTGGTCGATCGCGAGCACGCGGACGTTGGAGAGAATGATCTCGGAGCTGACGAAGTCGGCGGCACCGGGCTTGTCCGGATTCTTGTCGCGCTTCGACAGGATGACGTCGACGCGGTCGTTCGGCAGGATGAAGCCGCCGGCGCCGGTCTCGGGCGAGATCTCGGTGGAGATCGCGCGCATGCCTGCAGGCAGGATCGCCGCCATGAAGCCGGAGCCGTCCGCCTTCACCAGCTTCTGCTCGCGGATCGGCTCGCCGATCACGAACGGCGAGCGGGCGATGGTGCCGACCAGCTGATTGGCCGCCTCGGGACGGTCGCCGCGCCGGATGAAGATGTTGCTCGCGGCCTCGGGCCAGGTCTGCCAGATCAGGTCGCCGGGCTTGATCGCCTGACCGAGCCCGATGTCATTCTTGGCGACCAGCACCTCGACCGTCGGCAATTGCACGACCGGCGCCGCCGGCGTCTGCCGCTGGCCGTCGGAATTGCTGACCAGATAGGCCGCAACGCCGCCCGCGCCGAGAGCGATGGTTAACACCACGATGCGTGCGGTCATCATACGCGTGACTACTTTGCTTACTCATACGCCTGGGGCGACGCGCGAGCCGACTGACAGCCGTCCCCCTCACTTACGACTAAGCGGCAATAGTATATGCGAAATTGAACAGCATAGGCGGCAGCCGCTGCCGTGCGGACCGATTGCGCAAGTGGTGAACAGGTTGTTAGCGAGCAAATAGCGAAACGACACGAACGTGTTAGCTGTTTGCTGGCAGCGCGGTTGCGCGCGCTGATAGTTGCTCACCCGATTGAATGAAATTGTGAGTTGCAGTCGCGCCTCGGTGGCCGCGCGTTAGGATGAATCATTGACTAATCACGTTGAACGCGAACGCACGCACATCGTGAGACGGTGTGCGTCGTGACGCGATCGCGCCGCGGCTGATGCGATCAGCCGCGGCCTGGGACGAACACGTGCCGCGCCCCACCGTAATCTGACGGGCCGGCATTTTCAGAAAGCGGAAACGGGTTGGACATACGATTCCGTTGAGCGGGATTTCCGTTTCGGATTCAGATTTCCTCAAGAATTTGCGCGCACGGTCCGGGGCATGGCGGCTTTGCCTATTTCGAGTTAGTTCGACCGAAAATGCACGCAGAAATTGTAACAGGCATATCGTGCCTCGGCGGGGGCCGGGCCATCGGGGACATCATGGGTTCGAGGGGAGACGTGCAATGTCGGTTGCTCGATTCCTGAAGCAGCGCGCGGTCAGGATTCAGACGGTCGGGTCCTACACGCTTTCGAACTGGTATTCCCCGGAAGGACGGCTGCGATCCTTCGCCTGCCGCACCACGCGGGTGTCGCCGTTTCGCGCGCTGCTCGAGGTGCCCGTGGTCGGCAAGGTCGGCGATCGTCTGACCTCGTATTTCCGCGACTTCGGCAAGTTCGAAGGCGAGATCAGCGACACCGTGCATGGCGGCTTTCTGCTCGAGCTAGAGATGACGCGCGCCGAGCGCGCCAAGCTCGCCGAGAAGCTGGTCTGGCTGGAGAAGAAGCAGAAGGATCCGTCGATCCGCGACTCCCGCCGCGATGCGCGCTTCGTGCCGAACTCGCCGCATTCGGCGCTGACGCTCGCCGACGGCAGCTGCATCCCGTGCTTCGTGATCGATGCCTCGATGTCGGGCGCCGCGGTCTCGGCGGAGATCCAGCCGGAGATCGGCACGCCGCTGGCGGTGGGCAGTTGCATCGGCCGCGTCATCAGGCATTTCCCCAGTGGCTTCGCCGTCCGCTTCGTCGACCAGTTGCCAGGCGCCAACGAGCTCGAGCGGCGGGTGATCACGCCGCCGGCGCGCCCGTTGCGGCGGAAGCTCGTGGCCCACGGCGATGACCGCCTGATCGGGGCGCCCGAGGACTTCTTCCTGGTGTGACGGCGGCGCTCCTGCGGCGTTCGACGGCGGCCGCTCCGGCCTGCGCGGTTTCGCGTATGGAGCGAAGGCGGGAATCGCGGCATGGGAACTGGCGGCCGTCCGCACGGTTAACGCGATGTTAATCGGCATCGTGAAAGCTTGCGTTGCCGGGTGCATTGCCAGGAGGACCAGTCCCATGGAGGCCCAGAAGACCGCGGTGGATGCCATCGTCGTCCTCACCGGCTGCGACCGCGACGCGGTGGCCGTCTTCATCCGCCGCATGTATCTCGCCGGCGTCCGGGACCCCAAGCGGCTGACCTTCAAGGGCCTGCAGGAGCTGACGCGGGCTTAGCATGATTGCAGCCGGGGCCGGCGGCTGTTGCAGCCGGGTCACGCCGCAGAACTTTCAACCCCGATTCCCGTTCACAACCCATGTGCGAAGGGATGCGGCCGGCCGCGCTTGCGGCTAAATTGAGGCGCTTGGCCGGCATCAGAGCACCATCTGAATCCTCGCCCAGAAGGCGACACGGTTCTGCGCAACACGCTCTGAGCGGCCGGATCATGGGTACCGGACATGCTCAGACAGCTCTTCGCGCCACAGCTCATCGGCCTCTACATCCTGATCGGGGCCACCCTCTACGTCCACTTCCGCGGCAAGCAGCGGCTGCGCTTCGCCCGCCAGCTCGGCGACCACTCGACCTATCTCGCCCCCTATAACGTGCTGATGTATGCGGGCTCGGCCGTGCCCAACACGCCGGTGATCCCGGTCGAGCGGTTTCCCGAGCTGAAGACGCTCACCGACAATTGGCAGGAGATCCGCGAGGAGGCGGTGCGGCTGTTCGACGAGGGCTTCATCCGCGCCGCCGCCGCCAACAACGACTGGGGCTTCTACTCGTTCTTCAAGAGTGGCTGGAAGCGCTTCTATCTGAAATGGTACGACGACTTCCTGCCGTCGGCGCGTACGCTGTGCCCGAAGACGGTGGAGCTGCTCAATTCGATTCCGAACGTCCACGGCGCGATGTTCGCGATGCTGCCGCCCGGCGGCAAGCTCGGCGCCCACCGCGATCCCTTCGCCGGCTCGCTGCGCTATCACTTAGGGCTCGTCACGCCGAACTCCGACAAGTGCCGTATCCTGGTCGACGGCGTGCCCTGCGTCTGGCGCGACGGCGAGGCCTTCATGTTCGACGAGACCTTCATCCACAGCGCCGAGAACTTAACCGAAATCAACCGCATCATCCTGTTCTGCGACGTCGAGCGCCCGATGAAGCTCGGCTTCATCGCCGCCATCAACCGCTGGGTCAGCCACCACATCGTCAAGGCCTCGGCGACGCAGAACGTCGAGGGCGAGCACGTCGGCGTGCTCAACAAGGTGTTCGGCAAGCTGTATGAGTTTCATCTGGCGACGCGCAAGGTGAAGGCGTGGAACCGGACGGTGTACTACGCCGCGAAGTACACGCTGACGGTGGCGATCGTGGGAGCGATCGTGGTGTCGGCGTTTCGGTGAGGGGGACAGAGTAGGGCGGATTAGCGGAGCGTAATCCGCCGCTTCTTCTCCGCGGAGGGACGGCGGATACGCCTTCGGCTAATCCGCCCTACGCTTGCTTCCGAGTCAGGCTAGACAAACGCCCCCGCCGTTGGGGCGCCCAGGTTTGCTGGCAGGCGGGCCTATCGAGGTGGATGTCTCTTGAAGGACAAACCAGTCACCGCCGACGAGCTATTAAAGCGATTGCATGCCGACCCCGCGTGGCTGGCCGCAGAGCGGGAGCGCGAGCACGTGTTCGCGGAGAAGCGGGCACAGAATGCGCTGGCGGAAGCGCCCTTGGTGGCCGATCTTAGATCGGCCGGCATCCCGGTCTCGTCGGTCTGGGACCTCGTCAACGATCGGCGGCGTTGGCCGCGGTCCTTTCCGATCCTGCTTGCCCATCTGGACCGTCCCTATCCCGATGCGATCCGCGACGGTATTGCCCGCGCGCTTGCCGATCCGGAGCTGCGCTTTGCCTGGCACATCCTCGCCGATTACTACATGAAGGCCGCGCGAGGGAGCCGGACAGAGCAGGGGCTTGCTGTCGCGCTGGCGAACAGCGCCGACGATGAAGTGATGCCGGAGCTGATCGCGTTTGTTCGCGATTCGAGCCTCGGCGATTGCAGGGGCCTCTTGCTCGATGCGCTGACGCGCTCACGTCTGCCGCTCGTCGATGATGCCCTGCAAGAGTTTCTACACGTGCCGACCCTTGGCCAAGGAGGCGACGCGGATACTCAAGGTGAGAACGAGCCGCAGAGCGCGTTAGTAGGCACGGCCGCTGCGGGAAGCCTCTATTCGTAGATTTTGCCGCGATCAGCATCTCTGCTACGGTCTTCCAACTCGGCGAATTCGGCGGGGTGACCCGACGGGCAAATCAATTCGTCTTTACAGAATCGAGTCAAGTCGTTCCGATAAACATAAATCGCTTGGATGCTCCCCCAAATCAGCATTATTGTCGCGCCCGTCCCGTTGCACTGTAGGGGACGGTTCGCGGTCGTCACGGACGTTGGCAGCGGGATGCGGTGGACGCGGGCGGGCGCAGTGCGATGAGCACGGACGAACGCTGGCCTCGCGGACGGTGAAGGCGTGTGGTTCTGATACTCCGATGCTAGTATCGAGCGTCATGCGCGAGAAGCGCATGGCGCGACATGGTGGCCAGAAAGCCCGGTGCACCAGGAAGAGCGCGCTATAGCTTGTTAAAACCATCGCGCGGGGAAGGCCGGGTCTGTCCGGCTGTACCTGTGGTGACTGCCGCCTGCTTTTTTTCTGCAGGCGGGCCACGGGCCTCAGCCGAGGTCCGGCCTTCCTCGCGCCCTCCATTCGGTGAGGGCGGGACTTTCGGGCATAGCTCGGGCGCGGAATGCGTCGCGAGAGGGTGGGTGCTCGTCTCAGCCTGAACGCTGTTTGAGATTGTGGATCAGATGATGTCGCAAAGCAGGTCTCACCCTCCCCTGAAGGGGGAGGGGCGCTCGCGCGCGAAGCGGGCGAGCGGGGTGGGGTGATCTCTCAGCGGGCGCCGGTGGTCGTGGAGAGATCACCCCACCCCGCCTCACGTGTCGCTTCGCTCCTCGTGAGGCGACCCTCCCCCTCCAGGGGAGGGTGACCCCGGGGCTTGGCTGCGATCGGGCGCGGTGATCAAGCGCGGGCGGAGCAGGGGGTGTGCGGGCCTTGTCCGTCGGGGACGCGACGTCTCGCCGCGGAGACGGTGAGCTCCCCTCCCCCTTGCGGGGAGGGGTTGGGGGTGGGGGTCTCCGGGCGCTGAACGATATGAGGAGCGCGTCCGATCTTTCCTCTTGGACGGCGCTTCGGGGGCGCGAGGAGGCAGATGGGCCGAGCTACGCGTTGGAGCGCCGATGTGAGAGTTGATGACGTTGCGCGAGTTTGTCTCGGTCGATCGAGAGAGCGGGATTCGTGGACCCCCACCCCCGACCCCTCCCCGCAAGGGGGAGGGGAGTGGACCGTCCGTGGCGCCGGCAGCGTGTCCGCCTTCGGGCAGGATGACCAATTAAAAAAGCCGCGCACGGCGCGGCCTTTTTGAAAGCGATGTCTGCAAGCAAGGGGCAGGCCGCTGCCTTCAGGCAGCCGCCGCTTACGCCGCCGCAGGCCCGATCGAGACCTTCAGCGTGCCGACGCTGTCGACGCCGCATTCGATGGTGTCGCCGGCCACCACGGCGGCGACGCCCGCGGGCGTGCCGGTCATGATGATGTCGCCGGCGGCGAGCTCGACCTGCTGGGACAGCTTCCAGATGATCTCGGGCACGTTCCAGATCAGCTCGGAGAGGTCGCCCTTCTGACGCTCGGTGCCGTTGACCGACAGCCAGATCTTTCCCGTCGCCGGATGGCCGATCTTGGACGCGGGCACCACCGCGGAGCAGGGCGCGGAATGGTCGAACGATTTGCCGACCTCCCAGGGGCGCTGCATCTTGCGGGAGGCGAGCTGCAGGTCGCGGCGGGTGAGGTCGATGCCGACGGCGTAGCCGTAGACGTGCTCGAGCGCCTTGTCGGTGGGGATGTTGAGGCCGCCGCTCTTCAGCGCGACCACCAGCTCGACCTCGTGATGCATGTCCTTGGTCAACGGCGGGTAGGGGATCACGGCGCCGTCCGGCTCCAGCATGTCGGCATGCTTGGCGAAGAAGAACGGCGGATCGCGCTCGTCATTGCCCATCTCGCGGATGTGCTCGAGATAGTTGCGGCCGACGCACCAGATGCGGCGAACGGGAAAGACGCCGGCTTCGCCCACCACGGGCAGCGACGGTTGCGGCAGGGCCGGGATGACGGTGGAGGCGCTCATGAAACGATCTCGGGTGCGGTGAAATGGGCGGGTCAGGAGGTGGCGGTCATGGGGATCACATTCGGCCCCATGTCGCGCTGTTGCAGGCGGAAGAACGAAGCATAGCGGCCGCCACGGCGCAACAGATCGTCATGCCGGCCGCGCTCGACGATCTCGCCGGCCTCGACTACCAGGATGGCGTCGGCGTTCATGATGGTGTGCAGGCGATGCGCGATGACGATGGTGGTGCGGTTCTGGCAGAGATGCTCGATGGCCTCCTGCACCTGCCGCTCCGACTCGGAGTCCAGCGCCGCGGTAGCCTCGTCGAGCAGGATGATCGGCGCGTTGCGGATCAGCGCGCGGGCGACCGCGATGCGCTGGCGCTGGCCTCCGGAGAGCTGGGTGCCGTGCTCGCCGACCGGCGTGTCGTAGCCGAGCGGGAAGCTCATGATGAAGTCGTGCGCGCAGGCGGCCTTCGCTGCCTCGATGATCTCGGCCTCGGTCGCGCCCGGCTTGCCGAAGGCGATGTTGGCGCGGATCGAGTCGCGGAACAGGTAGACGTCCTGGCCGACATAGGCGGTCTGCTCGCGCAGGGAGCGGCGCGACACGTTCGAGATCGACTGGCCGTCGATCAGGATGTCGCCCGAGGTCGCCTCGTAGAAGCGCAACAGCAGCGCCAGCACCGTCGACTTGCCGCCGCCGGACGGGCCGACCAGCGCGGTGACCTTGCCGGGCTCGGCGACGAAACTCATGCGGTTGAGCACCGGCTCGTTGTCGCGATAGGCGAAGCTGACGTCGCGCAGCTCGATCCTGGCCTGCGTCAGCTTCAGCGCCGGCTTGTCGTCGTCAGGCTGCTCGCTGGCGGGGCTGTCGACCACTTCGAGCAGCATGCGCGCGCCGACGAGCTGGCTGTTGAGATCGATGTTGAGCCGCGCCAGCCGCTTGGCCGGCTCGGTCGCCATCAGGAAGGCGGTCATGAAGGAAAAGAACTGGCCGGGTGTGGCGTTGAGCGCGACCACGGCATAGCCGCCATACATCAAACAGCCGGCGACCGCGAAGCCGCCCAGCATCTCCATCAGCGGGTTGGAGCGGTTGGAGACGCGGGCCATCTTGTTGGCGTTGCGCTCGACCACCGCGATGTTCTCGTCGATGCGGGCGCGCATCGCGTCCTCGAGCGTGAACGCTTTCACGGTGCGGATGCCCTGCAGCGATTCCTGCATCGTCTCCAGGATGTCCGCATTGCCGGTGAACTGGCTGTGCGCGAGGCCCTTGATGCGCTTCACCAGCTTGCGCAACACCAGCATGGCCGGCGGCACGACGACCAGGCCGAGCAGCGACATCCAGGGATCCTGCGCGACCATCACGGCGATCATGCTGATCAAGAGCAGCAGGTCGCGGCCGATTGCGTTGATCAGCATGGTCAGGACGTCGGTGATCGACTTGGCACCGGCGGTGAGGCGCGCGAGGAACTCGGACGAGTGACGCTCGGAGAAGAAGCTGATGCTCTCGCTCATCAGCTTGGCGAACAGCTGGCGCTGGTTGTTGGCGAGGATCGCGTTGGAGATTTTCGACAGGATGACGGCGTAGCCGTAGGTCGAGACGCCCTTGACGAACAGCAGCAACACGGTGACGCCGGAGAGCACCGCGATGCCGGGGATGCTCTTGTCGACATAGGCCTTGTTGATGACCTGGCCGAGGATGTAGGCGGCGCCGGCGCTGGCGCCGGCCGAGACCGCCATCAGCGCGAAAGCGGTGAGATAGCGACGCCAGTAGAGGATGCCCTGTTCCATCACGAGGCGGCGGATCAGGATCGCGGCGCCATAGGGATCGTCGGTGATCTTCTTCGGAAATTCGGCCATTCTGGTCCCTGGCCGCCGGGACAAATCGCCGGGCGGACAGCAGTGCTTGCCCGCTCGGGGCGGCTTTTTCAAGCCCCCCGGCGTCCGGCTAAGTCGTTGATTCTAGGCCGAGGCCCGCTGCAGCGTGCCGCTGTGGCGTTCCAGGAACAGTTTCTCCTCCCAGGTCAGGGCGTGGGCGGCGATTGTTTCCAGATCGTCATAGGTCGGGGTCCAGTCGAGCAGCGCCTTCAAACGGCTGGTGTCGGCGACCATGCTCATGATGTCGCCGGGGCGGCGCGGCGCGTATTGGACGGGAATGGCGCGGCCGGAGACGCGCCGGACGGCCTCGATGGTCTCGAGCACGGAATAGCCGCGGCCGTACCCACAATTCAGCGTGACCGAGCCGCCGCCGGTGCGCAGATAGGCCAGCGCGGCGCGGTGCACCTGGACGAGATCGCAGACATGGATGAAATCGCGGATGCAGGTGCCGTCGGGGGTCGGATAGTCGGTGCCGAAGACGTCGATCTTGGCGCGCTGGCCGGTCGCGACCTCCATCGCGATCTTCATCAGATGTGTCGCGCCGACGGTGGCAAGCCCGCTGCGCCCGAACGGATCGGCGCCGGCGACGTTGAAGTAGCGCAGCACCACGTAGTTGAGGTCATAGGCCGAGGCGACGTCGTGCAGGATGATCTCGGCCATCAGCTTCGAGGTGCCGTAGGGCGAGGTCGGACGGGTCGGCGCGCTCTCGGGCACCGGCACCTCGTCCGGATTGCCGTAGACGGCCGCGGTCGAGGAGAACACGAAGCGGCTGACGCCGCGCTTGACCGCCGCATTCAACAGGCTGCGCGTGGTCATCGTGTTGTTGCGGTAGTAGAGCAGCGGATCGCGCACCGATTCCGGCACCACGACCGAGCCCGCCAAATGGATGATGCTGTCGACGCCGTGCTGGCTGATGACGCCATCCACGAGATTTTCATCGCCGGCATCGCCGATGAACAGCGGCACGCCGTCCGGGACGAATGCCGAAAAGCCGGTCGAGAGGTTGTCGATCACCACGACGCTTTCGCCGGCTTCCGCCAGCGCCAGCACCATGTGGCTGCCGATATAGCCGGCGCCGCCGGTCACGAGCACGGTCATTGTTTGACGCGATCCCTGTTTGTTTCCGGCAAACTAACGCCGGCGAAGTGAAGGACCTCTTGCGTGCATAGCGAACTGGCGGCGATGCTTAATGTTGCGTATAGGGAACCGCTGCAATTGGAGTGAGTGGTGCAAGCCGAGCGTGTTTCTGCCGCCGATCTCGACGTGATCGTGCCCAACCTGCACCGGCGCTATTCCGGCGTGACGGCGACCAACCGGATGGTGGCGCCGAAGCTGGCGCAGCGCGTGCGCGCCGCCTGGCTCGGCTCCTACGCGCCGGATGGGATTGCGCGGATCGGTGCGAGCGATCTCTTCAAGCTGTGGGGTCGGCGGCGGCCGCTGATCTGGCACGCGCGCCGCAACAACGAGATGATCGTCGGCGTGATCATGCGCGCGCTCGGCTGGCCGTTCAAGCTGGTGTTCACCTCGGCCGCGCAGCGCCATCACAGCTGGATCACGCGTTGGCTGATCCGCCGCATGGACGCGATCATCGCCACCAGCGACATCTCGGCGTCCTATCTGAAGCGCGACGCGACGGTGGTGACGCATGGCGTCGACACCGAGATCTATACGCCGCCAGCGGATCGCGCCGCGGCCTTCGCCGAGAGCGGACTGCCGGGAAAATATGCCATCGGCTGCTTCGGCCGCGTCCGTGCGCAGAAGGGCAGCGATGTGTTCGTCGCCGCGATGTGCCGGCTGCTGCCGCGTTTTCCGGATTTTTCCGCCGTGCTGGTCGGCGCCGTGACGCCCGAGCAGATGCCGTTCGCGAGCGAGCTGAAGAAGCAGATCGCCGCCGCGGGCCTGGAGCAGCGCATCGTCATCACCGGCGAGCTCGACATCGCCGACGTGCAGCGCTGGTACCAGCGTCTCACGATCTACGCCTTCACCTCGCGCAACGAAGGCTTTGGTCTCACGCTGATCGAGGCGATGGCGGCAGGAGCGGCGCTGGTCGCGGCGCGCGCCGGCGCGGCGGAGATCGTGGTCGAGCATGGGGTCACAGGCGTGCTGGTCCCGCCCGGCGACGTCGATGCGCTGGTCACAGCGCTCGAGCCATTGATGCAGGATCCGGATGCCGCACAGGCGATGGGCGCGCGGGCGCGGCAGCGCGTGGTGGAGAAATTCAGCCTCGAGGCCGAGGCCGACAAGATCGCCGCCGTTTATCGGCGACTGGTCTGAGCGATGATGTCGGCGACGAACGCATCGAGATCGCCGCCGGCGAACAGGAAGCCGGGCAGGCCGGCCGCCTCGGCAGCCGCGATGTCCGAGGTGCGGTCGCCGATCACGAAGCTGCCCTCGCGCCTGATGGGCCAGTGCTGCATCAGGTCGAGGATCATGCCGGGCGCCGGCTTGCGCCAGGGATGCTCGCGCAGATAGCGCTCGACCGAGCCTTCGGTGTGGTAGGGGCAATAGCGGATGTCGTCGATCACAGCCCCCTGCGCCGCGAGCTCCGCCCGCATCCAGTCGTGCAGACCCATGACGTCGTCTTCGCTGAACAGACCGCGGGCAACCCCGGACTGGTTGGTGAACAGGAAGACGTGATAGCCGGAGTCATTGAGGCGCCGGATCGCGTGGGCCACATTCGGCATCCAACGGATGCGCTCGCGCGAGCCGATGTAGTTGTCGTCGTGATTGATGACGCCGTCGCGGTCGAGAAACGCCGCCGGCTTGAGCTGAGCAGTCGTCATCTAGCCCTCGTCCTGCATCAGCGCCGCTTCGATCACCTCGCAGATGCCGTGCGCCGTCGCGAGGTGGATCTGCTGGATCAGCGGCGTGTCGTCGCTCGGCGCCACCAGCATCTCGTCGCACGATTCGCCCATCGCGAGGCCTTTGGCGCCGGTGAAGCCGACCGTGACCAGCCCGCGCTCGCGCGCCTTGCGCAGCGCATTGAGGATGCTCGGCGAGCGGCCGGAGGTCGAGATCGCCAGCAGCACGTCGCCCGGTGTACCGAGCCCTTCGACCTGGCGGGCGAAGACGTGATCGAAGCCGTAGTCGTTGCCGATCGCGGTCAGCGCCGAGGTGTCGGTGGTCAGCGCGATGGCGGCGTAGGCCGGCCGTTCCTGCTTGTAGCGGCCGACGATCTCGGCCGCGATGTGCTGGGCGTCCGCCGCGCTTCCGCCATTGCCGACGATGAGCAGCTTGTGGCCGCCGCGCAGCGCCGCGATGATCCTCGCCGCGATCCGTCGGGCGCTGGCGAGCATCGCGGCATCGTCGGCGGCGCGCTCCATGGCGGCGCGGGAGCGGGCGAGATGGTTGGCGATCGGGTCGGGGGCGCGGGTCACGTGGCGGCTCGGGTTACGTCGGGGCCGGTGTATGGGGCGCGGTGTCGCTTCGCAAGCTAGTGCACGACCGGTATGGCCGCGTCAGCAAGGATCCGCTGGGCGATGGTGGCAACATCGGTTGCCGGAATGTCGCGCATGCAGCGGTGGTCGTTCATCCGGCAGACCGGGCGGTGGCAGGGCTGGCAGGGGACCTGTGTCCTGGTCTGGACCGTCGCCGCAAGACCGTTCAGCGGCGCCCAATGGTAGGGGCTGGTCGGACCGAAGATACCCATGGTCGGCGTCCCCAGCGCCGCGGCGATGTGCATGAGCCCCGAATCATTGGAGATGGCGACGCCGGCCGCGGCCATGGCCAGGATACCGTTGCGCAAGTCGGTTCCAGTCAGGTCGCGGACGGCCGGTCCGCCGGTGGCGACGATCTCGGCGGCGAGCGTTTTCTCGCCGGGGCCGCCGACCACCCAGACGTCGAGGCCGGCATTGCGCAACAGCCGGGCCGCCTCGCCGTAATAGGGCCAGCGCTTGGCGGCACCCACCGACCCCGGTGCCAGCGCCACGGCCGGGCGGTTCCCCAGGTCATTGGCCTCGCGCCAGCGCGCGACGTCCTCCGGCGGCACCCGCAGCTGCGGGACCGGCCATTCCGGCGGCAGCGGCGCCCCGTCGGGCAGCGCCAGCGCGGCATTCTTGTCGATGAAGCGGGGCAGCGCCTTCTCGCCCCAGCGCCAGCGGTTGAGCAGGCCGAAGCGGACCTCGCCGACGAAGCCCACCCGCTCGGGGATGCCGGCCAGCGCCGGTGCCAGCGCCGATTTCCAGGTTCGCGGCATCACCAGGGCGGTCCGATAGCGACGTTCGCGCAACATCGCGGCGAGCTGCCATTGCCGGCCGAGCGCCAGCCGGCTGCGCGGCAGATCCCAGACGATGCCGGAGCGGACCCCGGGCATGTAATCCACCAGCGGCGCGCACAGCGAGGTCACCAGCAGGTCGACCGGCCGGTTCGGCCAGCGCTCCTTGAGCACCCGCACGACGGTGTGGCCGCGCACGAAATCGCCGATCCACATATAGGGAATGATCAGGATCGGGCTGGTGTCCGCCGCGTCCACCTCGACCTTGGTCGAATTCGAATTCATTCTTTGTCTGCCTGGCTTTGGCGCGCTGGTAGCCGCTCGGCCGCCGCAGGTAAAGTGGCCCGAGCGAGCCGACACCAAAGCGCTTACACTTTGCCGTCGCATGCGCTACGCGAGGGCGGGGTTTTCGGGATCAGGACGGGTTGCTGAATGTTGCTGGTGACCGGCGGCGCCGGGTTTATCGGATCGAATCTGGTTGCGGCGTTGAACGACGCGGGACGCACGGATGTCGTCGTCTGCGACACGCTCGGCAGCGAGGGCAAGTGGCGCAACCTCGCCAAGCGGCAGCTGGCGGACGTCGTGCCGCCATCCGATCTGGGCGAATGGCTAAGGGGCCGTCGGCTCGACGCCGTCCTGCACATGGGAGCCATTTCCGCCACGACGGTCACCGACGGCGACCTCGTGATGGAGCAAAATTTCCGGAGTTCGCTGCGCCTGCTCGACTGGTGCACCGAAAGTTCCACGCCGTTCATCTACGCCTCGTCGGCGGCGACCTATGGCGACGGCGCGCAGGGCTTCGTGGATGATCCGTCGCTCGCGGCGCTGAAGACGTTGCGGCCGATGAATCTCTATGGCTGGAGCAAGCATCTGTTCGACATGGCGGTCGCTGCGCGCGCCGAGCGCGGCGAAAGGTTGCCGCCACAATATGCCGGGCTGAAGTTCTTCAACGTGTTCGGTCCCAACGAATACCACAAGGGATCGATGATGAGCGTGCTGACCCGCCGCTTCGACGACATCAAGGCCGGGCACACCCTGCAACTGTTCAAGTCGCACCGTGAAGGCATCGCCGATGGCGACCAGCGCCGCGACTTCATCTACGTCGACGACGTCGTCCGCGTGATGCTGTGGCTGTTGGCCTCTCCCACCGTCTCGGGCCTGTTCAACGTCGGCACGGGACAGGCGCGCAGCTTCAAGGACATGATGCTGGCGGCCTATACCACGCTCGGTGCGACGCCCCGGATCGAGTACATCGACATGCCCGAAGCGATTCGCGGCAGCTACCAGTATTTCACCCAGAGCAAGGTCGACCGGTTGTTGGCCGCCGGCTACAACGGCGGCTTCACGTCGCTCGAGGACGCGGTCGCTGGCTATGTCCGAGACTATCTCGATTCTACCGACCGCTTCCGCTAGACGATCTGGTTCTGACCACTCACCGAGACTGCCGCTGATGTTTGACTTTGACGATCTCTCGCAAGCGATCGCCCGCCAGACGGTGCTGTGCATCGGCGACCTCATGCTGGATGAGTTCGTCTATGGCGAGGTGTCGCGGATTTCCCCCGAAGCGCCGGCGCCTGTCATCGCGGTCCAGCGCAGCGAGACCAATATCGGTGGCGCCGGCAACGTGGCGCGCAACATCGCCGCGCTCGGCGCCCGCTGCATCTTCGTCGGCCTCGTCGGGCAGGATGCGGCCGGCGACCAGCTGGAGGCCGAGCTCGCCAAGGAGGGCGGCATCGAGAGCGTGCTTGTGCGCGATCCCTCGCGGCCGACGACGCGCAAGGTGCGCTTCGTCTCCGAGCATTTCTCCACCCACATGCTGCGCGCCGACTGGGAGCGCGCCTCACCGGCGATCGGCGAGGTCGAGCAGAAGCTGATCGAGGCCATCCTGCCGCTGATTGCGCGGGCCGACATCGTGCTGCTGTCGGACTACGCCAAGGGCGTGCTCACCGCGCGCGTGCTGCGCAACGTGATCGACGCGACCCGCAAGGCCGGCAAGCGCGTGATCGTCGATCCCAAGAGCGCAAATCTCGCGATCTATCGCGGCGCGAGCGTGCTGACGCCGAACCGCAAGGAGTTTTCGGAAGCGACCCGCAGCCGGGCCGAAACCGAGCACGAGATCGCCGCGGCCGCGCAGGATGCGATCTATCTCGCCGACTGCGAGGCAATTCTGGTGACGCAGAGCGAGCGCGGCATGACGCTGGTACCGCGCGAGGGCGATCCGATTCACGTGCCGGCCTATCCCGTGAAGGTGCGCGACGTCTCCGGCGCCGGCGACACGGTTGTTGCCGTGCTTGCTGCGACGCTCGCGGCCGGCGCCGCCTGGGCGGATGCGTTGCGGATGGCGAGCGCCGCAGCGGCGGTGGCCGTCAGCAAGCAGGGCACCGCCAGCGTGACATCGGCCGAACTGCGCCGAAAGATCCTGCCGCATGCCTATCGTGCCGCTGAGGAGAAGATCATCGAGAGCGATGACGAACTCGCCGCCCGTGTCGAGGGGTGGCGGGGAGAGGGCCTGCGCGTCGGCTTTACCAATGGCTGCTTCGACATTCTGCATCCCGGCCACGTCAAGGTGCTGACCGCGGCGCGCGCCGCCTGCGACCGTCTCGTGGTCGGGCTGAACAGCGATGCCTCGGTCAGGCGGCTGAAGGGCGAGAGCCGCCCGGTTCAGGACGAGCGCGCGCGCGCCGAGGTGCTGGCCGCGCTCGAGGCGGTCGATGTCGTCGCCATCTTCGCGGAGGACACGCCGCTCCGCTTGATCGAGCTGGTCCGGCCAAGCGTGCTGGTCAAGGGCGGCGACTATACGCGCGAGCAGGTCGTGGGGCACGAGATCGTCGAAGCCGCCGGCGGCGAGGTGATTCTGATCGACATCCTGAAAGGGCACAGCACGACCGCGCTGGTCGATCGCGCCCGGAGCGAGGCGCGATGAGCGCGCTGGCAGGTCATCCCGGCCCAGCGCTGCTGGCGCGCCGCTGGCGCGATCCGGCGGCGTGGCGGACGACGGTCGATGTCGTGGCGATTCTGCTGGCGGCGTCGCTGCCGTGGTCGACGTCGCTGGTGTCGATCCTGGGCGTGGTCATGCTGATCACGATGCTGCCGTTTCTCGACGTCGAGCGTCTGCTGCAGGTCCTGAAGCGGCCGATCTCGCTGGCGCCGATCGCGCTCTTCCTGTTGGCGCTGATCGGAACGCTGTGGTCGGACGTGGCGTGGGGCGCACGGCTCTACGCGGTGGGACCGGCGGCGAAGCTTCTGGTGCTGCCCGCGCTGCTCTACCATTTCCAGCGGTCGGAGCGCGGCCTGTGGGTCTTCACCGCGTTTCTTGCCTCCTGCGTGCTGATGGTCGTGGCGTCGACCGCGGTCGCGTTCAATCCTGCGCTCGCGCTCAAGGCCAATGCCGATCGCGGCATCTTCGTGAAGAACTACATCGACCAGGGCCAGGAGTTCTCGCTCTGCGCCGTGGCCCTGGCCTATCCGATCGCCCAGTTGCTGCGCGCCCGCCGCTTCCTTCCGGCCGGCCTGCTCACCGCGATCATGATCGCGTTCCTCGCCAACATGATCTTCATCGTTGTCTCGCGTACCGCGCTGGTGACGATCCCGATCCTGCTTGCGGTGTTCGGGCTGATCCATTTGAAATGGCGCGACAACCTGCTGATCGCGGCCGGTGCCCTTGCGCTGGGTCTCGCTGCATGGACCGTGTCCCCGCAATTGCAGGGCAAGGTGGCGACGTTCACGAGCCAATATCAGGACTACAGGAACGATCGCGCCGTCACGTCGATCGGCGAGCGGCTCGAATTCTGGCGCAAGTCGTTGCGGTTCCTGGCCGACGCGCCGCTGATCGGACACGGCTCGGGCTCGACGCGTCACTTGTTCGAGCTGGCCGCGAGCGGGTCGCGCGACCTCTCCTCGAGTCAGGTCGTCGGCAATCCGCACAATCAGACGCTCTACGTCGCGGTCCAATGGGGAGCGTTCGGGATCGTCATTCTCTACGCGATGTGGGCCGTGCACCTCCTGCTGTTCCGCGGTGACGGGCTGGTGCCCTGGATCGGACTTCTCGTGGTCGTGCAGAACATCTTCACCTCGCTCTTCAATTCCCACATCTTCGATTTCCACGAGGGGTGGATGTATGTCATCGGCGTCGGCGTGGCCGGCGGCATGGTGCTGCGATCGAGGATAAAGCCCGATGCGGAGCCCGTCACAGCATGACGCGCCTCTCGCAACTCACCTCCCGAAACTTGCTGATCGCCGCGCATGACCTCCTGGTCAGCGTCGTCGCGCTGTTCGCAGCGTTCTATATCCGCTTCGAAGGCGCCAGCACCTTCTGGGAGCGGGTGCCGCTGCTCTTGCAGATCCTGCCGTACTTCATCGCCTTCAGCTTCGTCGTCTTCTACTTCTCGAACCTTCTGACGACGAAGTGGCGGTTCATCTCGCTGCCGGACGCGCTGAACATCGTCCGCGTCGCGACCGTGCTGACGCTGGCGCTGCTGGTTCTCGACTACATCATCGTCGCGCCGAACGTCCGCGGCACCTTCTTCTTCGGCAAGCTCACGATCATTCTCTATTGGTTCCTGGAGATCTTTGCGCTGAGCGCGCTGCGTTTCGCCTATCGCTACTTCCGCTACACGCGGGTGCGACGGCACGCGCGGTCCGAGGACGCCGCCCCCGCGCTCCTGATCGGCCGTGCGGCCGACGCCGAGGTCGTGCTGCGCGGCATCGAGAGCGGCGCGGTCAAGCGCATCTGGCCGATCGGCATTCTCTCGCCGTCGACCGCCGACCGCGGCCAATTGATCCGCGGCGTGCCGGTGCTGGGCGGGATCGATGATGTCGAGGACGTCGCCGCCGACTTTGCCCGTCGCGATCGGCCGATCGCGCGCGCCCTGATGATGCCGACCGCGTTCGATCCGGACTGTCATCCGGAGACCTTCCTGATGCGGGCGCGCCGGTTGCGCCTGATCGTGAGCCGCCTGCCGTCGCTGGAGAGTGGCGATGCGCCGAGGCTCGCGCCGGTCGCGGTCGAGGACCTCCTGCTGCGGCCGAGCGAGAAGATCGATTACGGCCGGCTGGAAGCGCTGGTGCGTGGCAAAACCGTCGTGGTGACCGGCGGCGGCGGCTCGATCGGCGCCGAGATCTGCCAGCGCGTCGTGGCATTCGGCGCGGCGCGGCTGCTCATTCTGGAGAATTCCGAGCCGGCGCTCTATGCGATTACCGAGGCGCTCGCTGCCGATCCCGAGGCGAACGTCGCCGTCGAGGGGCGCATCGCCGACATCCGCGATCGCGACCGGGTGTTCGCGCTGATCGGCGAGTTCAAGCCGGATCTGGTCTTCCACGCGGCGGCGCTGAAACACGTGCCGATCCTCGAGCGCGACTGGAGCGAGGGCGTCAAGACCAACATCTTCGGCTCCATCAACGTGGCCGATGCCGCGGTGGCCTCAGGGGCCGAGGCCATGGTGATGATCTCGACCGACAAGGCGATCGAGCCGGTGTCGATGCTCGGCCTCACCAAGCGCTTCGCCGAAATGTACTGCCAGGCGCTCGATCGCCAGCTCGCCGACCGGCCGACGGGACGGCCGCCGATGCGGCTGATCTCGGTGCGATTCGGCAACGTGCTGGCGTCCAACGGCTCGGTGGTGCCGAAGTTCAAGGCGCAGATCGAGGCGGGCGGCCCCGTCACGGTGACGCACCCGGACATGGTGCGCTACTTCATGACGATCCGCGAGGCCTGCGATCTCGTGATCACGGCGGCTTCGCATGCGCTGGCGCCGCAGCGCCCGGATGTCTCGGTCTATGTGTTGAACATGGGCCAGCCCGTCCGCATCGTCGATCTGGCCGAGCGCATGATTCGCCTGTCCGGCCTGCAGCCCGGCTACGACGTCGAGATCGTGTTCACGGGCATCCGGCCCGGCGAGCGCCTGAACGAGATCCTGTTCGCGAGCGAGGAGCCGCCGGTCGAGATCGGCGTCGCCGGCGTCATGGCGGCCACCCCGAACGAGCCTCCGATGCAGACGCTGAAGGCATGGATTGCTGCGCTCGATCAGGCGATCGCGCGCAATGATCCGGTGACGATCAAGTCGGTGCTGAAGGATGCGGTGCCGGAATTCGGCTCGAGCGCGGCCTGAGTCTTCAATGGCGCCGCCGCGAGAAGCGGCTCAGCACCCAGGTGACGGCGCCGAGACCGAAGACGAGCAGGATGGCGTCGGCCGTCATGGAACGCTGCGCGACCGAGATGGCTGCGAGCGTCGCAAGCACGACATTGAGGATGAACGCCTCGCTGACGACGCGCGAGACGGTGAAGCCGTTATCGGTGGCCTGTTGATAGAAATGCGTGCGGTGCGCCGCCCAGAATGACTCGCGCCGTGCCATCCGCCGCAACAGGGTGAAGGTGGCATCGATCAGATAATAGAGCGGCAGCAGCAGCGCCGCCGCGACGTAGCCCTGCCAGGCAAGATGGAGCAGGCCCCAGCCGAGCAGCAGCCCGATCGGCAGGCTGCCGACATCACCGAGAAAGACTTTTGCGACGGGACGGTTGAAGGGCGCAAAGCCGAGCATGGCGCCACCCAGCGCCGCAGCGATGGCGGTCGCCGGCCAGGGCAGTTCACCGGAGAGGCCAAACAGGGCGAGAGTCACCGTGATCGGCACGGCCTCGGCCACGGTCATCAGGTCGAGCCCGTCCATGAAGTTGACGAGGTTGACGAACCACAGGCCGGCGATCAGCAGCAGCGTGCGCTCGACCAGCAGTGGCATCGGAAACAGCTTGAGGTCAGCCGGTGCCGTGAACAGGATTAGGCCGACGGCGATCCCCTGCAGGATGAACCGCGGCAGCACCGGGATCGGCCGGATGTCGTCGACCAGGCCGACCAGCGCCAGCATCGGTGCCGCGATGAACAGCATGAGCAGCGGTGCAAAGCCCGTCACGGATGCAAAGGCGCCGCCGACCACAAGCGTTGCGCCGACGACGGCAATGCCGGCACCCTGGGGCGTAGGGATCTTGTGTGAGGAGCGCGCGTTGGGCCGCGCCAGCGCGTAGCGCTGCAGCACCGGGCGCAGCAGCACGATCAGCACACCGCACATTGCGGCCGCGAGCACGGCAATGGTGACGAGAATTGCGGCTGGATGGACGATCATCCGCGCGCGTCCGGCGCCGAGGTGAGGCGGTCATAGAGCGCGACCACCGAGCGGCCGATGATCCTGGCCGAGAGCTTGTCCTCGACCAGTTGACGGGCCGCCGCGCCATAGCGGGCGCGCAGCTCGGGCGAGGTCGCCAGCTGCGCCATTGCCTGCGCCAGCGCGGGCGCGTCCTCGACCGGCACGGAGAGGCCGGTCTGGCCGTGGATCGCGATCTCGCGGCAGCCGGGTGCATTGGTGGAGATCAGCGGCCGGGCGCAGGCGGCGGCCTCCAGCAGGCTGACCGGAAGTCCTTCGCGATGCGACGGCAGCACGGCGACGTGGCAGCGGCGCCAGAGCTCGGTGATGTCCTTGATCTGGCCGAGCAGGGTGATGCCGGGTTCCTTCCGCCAGGCCTCGACCTCCTCGGCCGAGACCGAGGCCGGGTTGGCCGGATCAGGCGAGCCGGCGATCAGCAACTGGACGTCGCGGCCCTGCTGGCGCAGCATGCGGTGCGCAGCGACCAGGGCGCGGACGCCCTTGTCGGTCAGCAGCCTTCCTGCGAAGCCGAAGGTGATCGGTCCGTCCGGCTCCGGCAGCGGCTGGAAGCGATCGGTGTCGACGCCCGAGCCCGGGATCAGCGTGATCTTGTCGCCCCGGACGCCCATGGCTTGAAGCGCGTTGCGATCATCCGGATTCTGCACCAGCACGCAGCTCGGTGCCCGGTTCATCAGCCGCGGCAGCAGCCACAGCAGGCCCTGCTTGAGCAGACGCGAGCGCCAGCTCGCCGACGTGAACACATAGCCGAGGCCGGTCATGGCGTTGACGACCGGAGTGGTGCGTCCGAGCGCGGCGAGCGATCCGAGCACGCTCGATTGCAACCCGGAATGATGCACCACGTCGGGGCTGATCGCAGCCTCGACGGCGCGGATCGCGCGGATCGTGGGCAGGGCTGATGACGGCGACAGCCCGCCGCGCTGGAATGGGATCGGATGCAGCATGAAGCGCTCGGCGGCGATCGCGGCGGCGCCGGCATTGACGTTGGTCGCGACATGCACCTCGTAGCCGGCCTCGCGCGCTGCGCGCGCCATCGGCAGGCGGTGCATCAGGAAGGCGTAGTCCTCGTTGGCCACGTAGAGCAGGCGGCGCGGCGAAGGGAAGCGGGGCGGGGACATCAAACTCACGATCTCGGGCGGTCGAAGCGCCGTATAGGCCAAGAGCGAGCCTCGCGCGAGCCGTTATCTGTCCTGTGACGGGCGGAAAACCACCTGCCGGGCACCCTTCGACCCCGAACGGCGGAGACGACGCCTCGAATGCCGCCGGTCCTCAGACCAGATGGAAGCTCGACAGGTGAGACAGCAGCTCGGCCGTCGACACGTGCTGAATCGTGATGGTGTCCAGTACCGCATCGGTGATGACGGCGTTGCCCGCGGCGTCGTCGTGGATGGCGGCCTGCAATGCGGACGGGTCTGCGAAGATGCTCTGGCTGAACGCGATCTTGTCGGTGCCGACCGCGAAGTCGGCAATGCTCACCTGACCGAAGTGCTCGGCGAACACGAAGGTGTCGTGACCCTGCAGCGACACCGATTGGGATGCCGTGCCGCCTGCTGAGGCTGCCACGCCCGAGATCAAAGTGCCGGAGATCAAAGTGCCATCCTGGCCGTCAGTGGCGAAGTGGAAGTTGTCCTGCGACAGCGGGCCGACGAAATGCAGCGACGCGCTGTTCGCCCCATCGCTCAGCGACAGCATTCCGCTGGTTTCGTCGAAATGCATCTGAAGCGACGTGAATGCGATGCTCTTGAGATCGATCTGAGCGGCCGTGCCGCCGAATCCAATGAGATTGCCGCTGAAGTCGGTCGACACCTTCAGGCTGTAGTTGGCTTCAGGCGTTGCCGATTGTGGGCTTGCTATCAGCGGACTACCGGAGGAGGGGATACCGATCGTGCCATCGCCGTTGAAGTCCTGATGGAATACCGTTTCGAGGTTCTCAGCTGTCGTACTGGTCCCTGATATCCACCCGCTGAGGTTAGCCGTGTAGTTGCCATCGCTATCAGCAGTTGTGAAGGTGAATTGGCCCGTGGTCGGATCCTTCCAAGCAATGTCGTAGCCGGATCCTATCTGAATAGCGCCGATCGGAATAGTGTTGCCCAGCTGGCCCATGATCACCGGCGCGCCACTGATCTTAATCGTTGGGCCGGATCCGCCAGTATACAGGCCATAGCTATTGTCGATCTGGACCAAGCTGGTCGATCCATCGGTCTGAATGACGATTGGCGCTGACATACCGATCACACCGTCCCCATTAAAGTCCTGGTGAAAGGTCGTTTCGAACGTCTTCGCTGTCGCACTCGTTCCGGAAACCCATCCGCTAAGGTTGGATGTGTAGTTGCCGTTGCTGTCGGCAGCGGTGAACGTGAACTGGCCGGTGGTCGGATCCTTCCAGGCAATATCGTAACCGGATCCGACTAGAATGGCGCCGATCGGAGTTGTGTTGCCGAGTTGGCCGACGACTACAGGCGTGCCGCCGATCTTGATTGTCGGGCCAGAGCCGGAGGTATAGAGTCCGTAGCTGTTGCCGATCTGGACCAAGCTGGTCGATCCGTCGACCTGGATGACCGTAATCATCGGTCCGATCGTGCCGTCGCCGTTGAAATCTTGACCGAAGATGACTTCTTCCGATTCCGCCGTCGCGCTAGCTCCGGACACCCATCCGCTGAGGTTGGACGTGTAGTTGCCGTTACTGTCAGCGGCAGTGAAGGTGAACTGACCGGTGCTCGAATCTTTCCAAACGATGTTGTAGCCGGACGGCGTTTGAATCGCTCCGATCGGGGCGGCATTTCCCAATTGACCAACAACGACGGGAGCGCCGCCAATCTTGATCGCTGGGCCGGAGCCGTTCACATACATGAAATATTCATCGGCAATCTCGAGCAGATTCGTGTTGCCGTTGGCGTGGACAAGCGACGCTGTGACCCCGACGGTCCCGTCGCGGTTGAAGTCCTGGCCGAAGGTCGTTTCCTGCAGTTCAGAAGTTAGACTATTGCCTGAGACCACGCCGCAAATGTTCGACGTATAGTTCCCGTTGTGGTCGGCGGTCGTGAAGGTAAGCTGATTAGCGCCTGCAACCTGCCAGGCGATATTGTATCCGGAGCTCGTCTGAACAGCGCCTATCGGAGCGACGTTGCCGAACTCTCCGACCGTGACCGGTGTGCCCCCGTACTTCATTTCAGGGCCGGTTCCGGTCGCCCTGTTGATGAGATAATAGCGGCCTCCCAACAACGTCAGGCTGGTATCTCCGTTCGTCTGGATTACCGTACCGGACGAGCCGCTTACGTGGAAGCCGAGCGCGTCGAGCTGCTTGAGATCCACGGCTGTCAACGTCTGCAGCGTGCTGTAGGTGTAGAATTCGTTGAACGGATCGTTGCCGCCCTGCACGCCGCTGTTCAGGAAGTCGCTGGGGTCCGAGGACTGGCCGTAATCCGCGAGCTTCGTATAGCCGCCATCGAGGGAGAAATAGGCGGTCCCCGCCGTCGCGCCGCCGGTCATCAGCCGGACGCCCGGGCTGGAGAAGCGGAACAGATCGAACACGTCCGGCTGCGGCCCGTAGGGCACGCGGCCGAACGCGTGCGTCAATTCGTGCAGCGCCACGCCGACCAGCAGGTTTGAGTTGATGTCGGTCGCGAAGGTCGCGCTGCCGTCGTCGGTGGTCGCATCGTTGGCACCGAGGCCGCCCCACAGCTTCAGCTGCGAATTCCACACCGCGACGTAGGACTGTCCCTGGATGCTGGATCCCGCCGGCAAGGCATTGAAGGTAGTATCGCCTGGGCTGGCATAGTTGATCAGGTTGGACCTGACGGAGGAGTAGCTCATCCACTGACCGCCGTCAGGACCGGCCGCCGCGCCGCCGCCGACGCCGCTATAGTCGATCTTGATATTGACGGTGATGCGATCCGAGATCATCGAGGTGAGGATCGCGGCGGCCTGCTGAATGCCGGCGCGAAAGCTCGCAGGCGCATTCATCGCCGCCGTGTCGAACAGCAAATTGATGGTCAGTCCGCCGGCGCTCACCGCGGTGACCGCGCCGATACCCGCGAAATCGCCTTGCGCGAGCAGGGATTCGACGGCTTCTTCGGGAAGCTCGACGGGGTTGGACGGAGGAGGGCCGACCCCCTCGTCGATCGGGTCGGTGTTAGGGGAGCCCTGTAACAACGCTGGCATTGCCTCAGTCCCTGCCGTTCGGATCGACGGAGCACGGATCGCAAATGTCGAGTCTCGCTCAAGGCGATTCGCGACCGTGCCGACGTTACCTATCAGGCCGATCGTCTTGCCCGAAGGTTAATGGGCGTTGCGAGAGTGCGGAAAACGACGGGTGGCGACTGATGTGGGCGTCGATCGAACGGGCTTCGGTCGCGCGTTCATCCGAGCAATTCCGGAAGCCGATCGAGAAAATCCGGCACTGGTAATGCAGCACCAAAGTTATAGGGATTGCCGCTGAGTGCGGCGCGATAGCGATCGAGCAGGGGCCCTCCTGCGCGCAACGACCGGCCTGGTTCGTCCAGGCAGTCGAGCTTGTAGCGAACCGCTGCGGCGATGTCATGCGCGGTATTCGGATGGATATCGAGACCGTGACGCGCCAGCACGGCTGTGTCGATCAGCAGCGCCTGCAAGGGCTGACGATAGGTCTCTCGTAGCGACAGATAGCGCCGCGTACGGCGGTCGTAGACCGGGCGCACGGTGAAGTCGGTGCGCTCATGCCAGAACTGGCAGTCGTTGGAGATGCAGTTGACCAGCAGCATCGGCGTTCCCAGTGCCTGCACGGCCGTGGTCAGGCCCGATGTCGTGCCGACGAACAGACGAGCGGCGGCGCAGAGATAGAGGTCCATGTCCGCCGATTTGATGTCGCTGTGCGCGTAGTCGAACACGCCGGCCATGCCGCGCAGCGGCGTCATGCTGCGATCGCCGAGCCTGACCACGGCGCCGCCGCGTGCGGTGATCGCGGCGATGGCGTCGAGGTAGTCGCCGACATTGGCGGAGCGATGCTGCCGCGTGGTGCCGGGCCCGTCGCCGTGATAGCCGCCCTCGCGGATGTGCATCGCGACGAACCAGTCGGCGGTGACACCCGCGGCGCGCAGCCTGGCAGCCCCGGTTTCCATCAGCTCCGATGGGACCTTCACGATCGGCCGGCGCTGCTGTTCGGCCCAGGCGACCTGCGCGCGCGACGCCGCGTGGGCCCATGGCTCGGCCAGGCCGTCCTTGCCCCGGACGGCGATGAACTGGTCACCGACCAGCCGCTGATAGGGCAGCAGATCGTCGACGAGAGCGGGGTCTTCGACGATCGTGACATGCGGCGCGAACAGCTTGAGGAACGGCTGGTTGACGACCTTGCTTGGCGGGGCAAGCAGCACGTAGTTGGCGCGCGGCAGCATGCCGAGCGCGGCCATGCGCAAATGGCAGTCGATGAAACCGATGTGGCCGATCAGCGTCACCCATTCGTAGCCGAGCAGCCGGACCGGAAGCGCGGGATCGAAGATGTTGCTGGTGGAGGCGATGCGCTGGATCAGCGCGTCGGGAATCGACCATTTGGCCGCCAAGGCGTCCTGATGGTCGAGCGCGGCCTGATAGCAGCGGAACGTGTCCTCGTAACGGCCCTGGTGATAGAAGTTCTCGCCGAGCTGGATCAGATTGTCGTAGATCAGGAGCTCGCCGGCATGCTCCAGCTCCCAGGCGCTCGGCGTGTAGGTCGATGGATCGTAGCCGCCGGCATAGTTCTGGTGCGCCATCACCGAGCGGGGATCGCGTGCGACCGACGCCTCGAAGCACGCGGCGGCCTGGACGTGGTCGCCCGCCAGGGCATGGACGGCACCGAGCTTGCGCAACGCGTTGCCGTCGCCCGAAGCCGCAGCCGCTGTCAGGAAATGCGCCGCGACCGGAAGATTGCCGCGATACATGTGGGCGACGCCGACCGCGAAATTGATGGCGAAGCTGTCGATCGTCTCGGGCCGTGGCACCTCACGCACGATCCGGTCATAGGCGCTGCACAGCGCCAGGGTGGTGAAATAGGCCTGCGCGCCCACACCGGCCCGCGCGCGCACGTTGCTGCGGAAGATCAGGTTCAAGATCCGCACGGCGCGCAGCGCGCTCGGCTTGCGGCTCGCGGCGAGATGAACCTGCGCCGCCGCGGCCAGCGTGGTCGAGGTCGTCAGCGCCAGAACCGGGCCGATGAACGTGCCTCGTTCGAGCTGCTTGTTCATCAGCCGCAGCAATCTCGCGCCGGCCGGCGCAACGACCAGCCTGCTGTCGACGATGTCGGCGGCGCGGGTGGTCAGCGGCAGCAATTGCCGGCGCCGCGCGCTCAGGAACGCATAGAGACGGAACGCCGATGCCGTCAGCCACGTCCGCGGCGACCAGCGGCTTCGTGGCGCCTGCAAGGGCGGTGCGGCGGGCACGCTGGGAGTCGGAGGGGACGTCAGCTGCCGCTTGCCAAAGCGATGACGCAGAGAACCGAAGGGGGCGCGCTTCGTCATGGCGCGCGGTACGCTGGCGTTGCGGAGATGATCTGACGTCGCGCCCCGTGCTGGGCGAGCAGGCGCGTCAACGACATCGGCCGCGTCCGCAGCGTGATCCAGGCCAGCGCAGCCAAATGGCCCAAGCGTCCCAAGCTCAACATCAATCCAAGCACGTATGTGTCGAATGCATTGCCGTCGATCAATGCGGATACGCGCGCGGCCTTGGCCGCCGGGGGCGTATCGCCGTCCAGCACCATCCGTGCCGCGCCGAAGCGATTGCGCCGCGCGAAGACCTCCTCATACCCTTCCGGGAACAGCCTGCTTTGCGCAATCAGTGCGCCGATGTCCGCGAGCTTGGCGTCGAGCGAAGCCGGATCGGTTGCCGTCGCCGTCGAATAGTTCTGGCCGTGGATGCGCCAGTAGCCGAGCGCCTCGGCGACGAAGTAGCAGCCATAGGTCAAGGCCAGCCGCCGGGCGAGAAAGGCATCGGAGAACGAGCCGAGCTTGACGTCGAACCCGCCGAGCGCCTGCAAGGCCGTGCGGCGATAGAGCGAGGTCGTGCCGGAGAAGTAGTTGTCGCCCTGCCGCAGGATTCGGCGGACGTCCGCGGGCGCCAGCATCGCCGATGACGACGCGGGCAGCATCATCGGCCGCAGCATCCGTCTTGCGGACGGCCCCTGAGGGCCGATGATCTCGCAGCAGGCGAAGACCAGGCCGGCTTCGGGATGGTTGGCCGCCTGCGCCATCGCCTTTTCGAGATAGGCCGGATGCAGCGCATCGTCGGCGCCGAGAAATCCGATCCATTCGGTGTCCGCGATCGCCAGCGCCTCGTTCTGGCCGCGCACGACGCCCTGGTTGGCGTCGTGGCGGATCAGCCGCCAGCTCGGCCGGTCCGCTACGAAGCGTGAAATGACCGCGATGCTGTCATCCGTCGAGCAGTCGTCGATGATGATGACGCGGTCTGGGGCTCGGGTTTGGTTCGCGATGCTGCCGAGCGACTCGGGCAGGTAGTGGGCGTGGTTGAAGTTCGGGACGACCAGCGTGACGGTCGGGGAGGCGGCGCGGGCGGTCGTCGTGGTCATGGTTCAGCGAGCTTCCTGCCGCATGCTGTCGAGCCCGGCCGCTCAAACCTTGGGCAGCTCTTTGAGAACGTCGTCCAGGGCGCCGAAGGCCCGCACGCGGCCGCCATCGAGATAGAGCCCGAGATTGCAGGTGTCGCGCAGCAGGCCATGATCATGGGTGGCGAGCACGACGATTCCCGAGCGCATCGTGATGTCCTGCAGCCGGCCGTGGGTCTTCTTGCGGAACTGCGCGTCACCGACCGCGATCCACTCGTCCATCAGGATGATGTCGCCGTGAATCGAGGCTGCGATCGAGAACACCAGACGCAGCAGCATGCCTGAGGAATAGGTCCGGATCGGCAGCTCCAGATAATCGCCGAGCTCGGCGAATTCGGCGATCTCCGGCACGCGCTGCTCGATCTCCTCGGGCGAGAGCCCCAGGATCAGGCCGCGCGTCCTGATGTTCTCATACCCCGACGCCTCTTCGTCCATGCCGAGACCGATGTCGAACATCGGAACGTTCCGTCCGACGACCCGCAACGAGCCGCGCGTGGGCTCGTAGATGCCGGCGAGCACGCGGATCAGCGTGGTCTTGCCGGCGCCGTTGTGGCCGATCAGGCCGAGCCGGTCGCCCTGCTTCAGGGTGAAGCTGATGTCGTCGAGCGCCTGGACGAACTGGAACGAGCCGTCGCTCTTCGAGACCCGGCCGCCGACGCGTGAGGCCGCCTTGATGGCCAGATGCCGGAATGATCGTGCGTTCGGCGGCGCGACCGGAAATTCGATACCGATTTGCTTGGCTTCAATGAGAGTCATTCGAGGCGGATCCAGAGCTCCCGGCCATGATATCAGGCCCAATACACGACGCGCGACCGATAGCGCGTGTAGATATAGATCATGGCGGCGGTCAGGACCGCGACCGATCCAATGGCACCGGCCCAGGTCGCAAGGCCGGGAACGTCGCCCATCAGCGGACCGCGCGTGACCGCCAACAGATAGGCGATCGGATTGAGCGTGACGATGAACTCGCCGCCGCGGATGCTCGACGGTTCCCAGATGATCGGAGAGACGAAGAACAAGAGCTGCAGCACCGCCGCCATGACCGGCGGCACGTCGCGATAGCGCACGCAGATCATTGAGACGATCACCGAGGCGCTGACGACGAAGACGTAGACGATCATCAGGCCGAGGATGGCCAGGACCATTCCGAATCCGATCGACCATGGATAGACGAGCCAGATGAACGGGATCACCGCGATGTTGTGCAGGAAGATGATCAGATTGCGCTGAACCATACGCATGACATGGATCAGAATCGGCATGTCGACGGCCTTGATCATGCCGCCTGCATTGATCATCGTGTAACAGGCTTCGCTGAGCGAGGACGAGATGAAGCTCCAGATGGTCATGCTGACCATGAAGTGGGGCAGGTAGGTCTTCATGTCGGCGCCGAGGAAGCGGCCGGCCACCGTGCCCATGATCAGGGCGGTGATCGCGTTGGTGGCCGTGATCCACCACGGGCCCAGCATGGTACGGCGGTATTTCGATCGGATGTCACCGGCAGCGAGCGCGCGCCAGGTGACGTGACGGGTGATGAAAGGTGCGATGTCCTCGCGGCAGCGCGCCCAGGAGATGCGACGCCGATCCGCAACCACGAACCGCTCGACCTGTCCATCGGTCAGGGTGGTCATCCTTGTACCTCGCGTGAGCCGTAAGTGTTTGTCTTACCAGCCGAATGCGGTTGGACCCCCGCCACGCCGGCGGCCAATCGCCGGGGCTTGCTGGACCATGTTACGAGGGCACTGTCAACCGGTCAGCTCAGGCCGCCGCCGCGGCTCAGATCGCGACCGAGCCCGCGGCGCCGACGATCCGCGGCTCCGGCAGCGGCACCAGGAATCGGCCGCCTGCGTCCAGGTAGGCCTGGTTGCGCTTCAGGATCGGGTCCGCATAGATCCAGGCGAGGATGACGACGATGTCGGGCTTTCGCGTCGCGAGCTCGCTGGAGGGCAGCACCGGGATGTGGGCGCCCGGGCTGAAGCGGCCGTGCTTGAGCTGGTTGTCGTCGACGATGAACTTGATCCGGCTTTCCAGCTCGAAATGGTAGAGCAGGGTGGTGGTGGTGGTCGAGGCGCCGTAGGCCGCGACCAGCTTGCCCGCGGCGATGGCCTCGTCGAGGGTGGCGAGCACCCTGCGCTTGCAGTTTTCGATGGCGACGAACCAGTCCCGGTAGATCAGCGGCTTGGTGACGCCGCGCCGCTCCTCCTCGGCGATCAGTTTCGACAGCTCCGCCGAGCGCGGCCGCTTGCCGGTCGATTTCGGCTGCGCAAAGGCCCGGATCGAGCCGCCCTTGGTGCCTGTCCTCTCGACATGGAACAGCGTCATGTCGTGCCGGTTCAGGAAGGTCTCGAGCGGGATCAGCGCGTGATGCGAGACGTGCTCGTGGTAGATGGTGTCGAACACCATGTTGTCGATCATGTCGACGATGTAGGAGACCTCGAAAACGAAGGCGCCGTCGTCGGCGAGCAGGAGGCGGATGCCCTTCACGACGTCGGACATGTTGTCGATATGCGCAAACACGTTGTTGGCGCAGAACAGCTTGGCTTCGCCCTGCTCCGACTTGATGCGGGCCGCCAGCGCGCTGGTGAAGAAATCCGGGATCGTCGGCACGCCTTCCTTGGTGGCGGTCGCCGCGATGTCGCGGGCGGGGTCGATGCCCTGCACGCGCATGCCCTCGTTCTTGAACGCCTTGAGCAGCGAGCCGTCATTGCTGCCCATCTCGGCGACCAGGCTGCCCTTGGGTATGGCGAGCGAGGACACCACCGATTGCGCATAGCGCTTGAAGTGCTCGACGAGGCCGAGCGAGACCGAGGTGCGGTAGGTGTAGTCGCGAAACAGGATGTCGGGATCGACGACGTCGAGATTCTGCAGATGGCCGCAGTCGAGGCAGAGATAGCAGTCGAGCGGGTAGAGGTCCTGGGTCTCGCTCAGCCGGTCCGCCGTCACGAACGCGTCGCCGATCGCCGAAGGCCTGATCGGCAGCACGTGATCGAGCGAGGTCGAGCCGCACAGGCGGCAATCGGTCTTGTGCTTGACGTGCTGCATGAGGTGTCGATCCTGGGTTGGCGATCCCGCAGGCGGGATGGTCGGCCGGAGAGGAGTTTGCGGCGGGTTTTACAGGCCCGCGAAGCTCTTGGCGACCTCTTCTTGCCAGACTGTGGACACTCCGCCATCCAGGAACAGGCTCTGCCCGTTGATGAACGAAGCGCGCGGGCTGCAGAGGAAGTCGAGGGCGTCGGCGCATTCTTCGGCCGTCCCGAGCCGGCCCAGCGGGACCAGCTTCCGGTAGGTCTCCATCAGCTTCTCGTTCTGCTCATAGAAGATGCGCGATTCGCGCTTCAGATAGGTCAGCGGCATGATCGCGTTCACGCGGATGCCGCGCCGGCCGAGCGTCGCGGCGTAATGCCGGACCATCGCATTGAGGCCGCCCTTCACGACGTGGTAGCCGACCGGCTGCGAACTGCCGACGAATTCGGCATAGACCGAGCTGACCACGCCGATGGCGCGGTCGCCATCATCAGCGAAATGGCCGGAAAAGCCCTCGATCAGGTCGCGCGAGGCGGTCAGGCCGACCTGGATTTCCCCGGCCCAGGGATCGCCCTGGCCGCGAAAGCGTTGGCTCAGGACGAGGTAGCGGACCGGGCCGCTGGCCTCGGCGATCTCACCCCAGAGCCCGGCAAAGCTCTCGCTGCGCTCGAGATCGGCGGAAAAATGCTTCAAGCCGGGCTGATCGGGAAAATCGGCCGGGCGTTGCCGCGACACGACGCTGACGGCGCAACCGCGCGCCAGGAAGCGTTCGACGACCACGCGGCCGAGGCCGCGGGTGCCGCCGACCACGACGGCATGGCTGGTCATGCGGCGGCGTCCTGCCGTGCGGCGACACGCCGGACGAGATCGGCCTGATAGGCCTCGGCCCCGGCGGTGTCGCTGTCCTCCGGCGCGAAGTCGGCGAACACGCTGGCGCCGGGGCGGAACGGGCCGTTGGTGATCTCGTGCACGATCAGCAGGTCGCTGCGGATGATCAACGTATGGAAGAACGCGTTCGACATCCGGTAGTAGAACGGCCGCGCTCCGCCCGGCGGCCCCAATTCGACCACGCGCTCGATCCGGCCGTCGTCGTCGAACACCACGATATCGACCTCGCCCTCGATGATGTGGAACGCTTCGCTCTTGCCCGGGTGCTTGTGCGGCCGGATGTAGGAGCTGGAATCGATGGCGATGATCATTTCATGCAGGGTGTCATCGCCGTCCGGATGGGCGTTGATCCGGGCCCGCCGCTTCGGGCTGGCCTTCACCGCGGCCTTCAGGGTGCTGATCTCGGCCTGCCCGACCGCCGCAATCGGGCCCTCGGCGAGGAACACCTCGGGGGATTTCTGGACGAGCGTCATGCGTGATCCCTCATGATCGAATTGTCGAGCGCGGCGTAGATCGAGCGGAATTCCACGCCCCTGGCGGCAAGCGGAGCAAGCTTTTCACGCACCTTGCCCTCGATATGGGGGGCCACGGCGAACAGGCACAGCCTGATCCGTTCGTCATCCAGCAATCGTTGCGAGCCTACCACAGGCGTATGGAGACCGGGGGGGAAAAAGCCCGCCTTGTCGGCGTCATCGTCGACGGCCACCGCGATCAGGTCGGCCAGGCCGAAGGCGTTGACGAACATGATGGCGTGATGGCCGATGCCGAACAGCGCGATCCGGTCGCGGTCGGGACCGGCCAGGGCCATCAGCTTGCTGCGCAGTTGCGCGCGGGTGGCGGCGAAATTGTCACGATAGGCCTGGAACAGGCTGGAAGGTCCGCGAGGCGCGACCGGCGGGGCGGGACCATCGGCCGGGGTGAGGACGACGACCAGGGCATCTTCCAGGGCGCCCGGATAGCGAAGCAGGGCCAGAACGCGATAGCCGCTCACCTCAGCCAGACGCCGCAGCGTGTCCTCGACGAAGTAGCAGCTGTGCTCCTCCCACAGGAAGCAGTAGTCGCGCGCCGCGAGGAACTTGCTGCTGTCGGGGACCTCGATCAGCAGCAGGCCGTCGGGATTTAGCAGAACCTTGAGTGCTTGCAGCGCCTGCACCGGCTCCGGCGTGTGCTCGAGGATGTAGCGGCACGATACAATGTCGAAAGTGCCAAGCTGCGCCGCTTCTGCAGCCAGCCGTTCGGCACGGAGGGTGGCCTGCCAGGTTTCCAGATAGGGATAGCGCCCCGGAGCGCCGTCGACACCGAGCGCAAGGGCGCTCGCGGTGAGCCCGCGGGCCTGCAACCTGCCCAGCAGGGGCCCCTCGAACGGACCGGTGCCGAGGGCGGTGCAGGCCCGCGGCTTCAACGACAGCAGTTCTCCGACCAGGGCGTCGAGATGGCCTTCCGGCTCCCGGTAGCGGATCCATGGCACCTCGGGAACAAGCACGTCTGGCGGTGGAGGCTCGTGGAGCTGGACGAGCTGACACGTGTCGCACGCGACGATGTCGAGGGTTATCCGAAGCTGGACATGGTTCTCACGCGCGAACCGGTTGCAGACCGGGAGCTCACCAAGCGGGAGCGCCTGCGTGGAGATCGGCTGACCGCACAATCGGCAGCCGGATCGTGGTCCGGTGGACATGGCTCGGCTGGATCGCTCGATCAATGGACACGCTCAGGCTCGCCGCTGCGTCCAGCGCGCCGGCTGCTATGGATGTTGCCATCTGGAGGCAACCTCCATAGCAGTGTAATCGGGAACATGACAACGTAAAATGTTCGGCTTGGCACAGACCCTGGAACTCGCGTCATTTGTGATGTTTCGCGTTACTATTGCTCTTTGAGCGCTCGCATCACTCCTTCTCGGTTCAACCGACGAATCAGTGTCAAGAACGCCAGTAGATATTTGTTCTACAGTAGCGGGGATTGTGCGACTGGGCAGTCTTCCAGCGAAGATGCTACACATGATGACCAGGGGCTTTGGCGGCTATTGTTCCGCCGCATGAGATCTAACGTTGGTAAGAGGGGGCGCCGGCGTGAAGGATATGGTTTTCGTTTTAAGATCGATCTTGCGCACCGTCTGCGTGAGCACGGTCCTCTTCTGTGTTCTTCTTGCAGTCGGCGCAGGGTTCCTCAACGCCTTGCTTGCGGGATTTGTGGCTTTCGTCTTCATCTTGCTGGGGATCGGCCGGCTCGTGCTCGAGCAGCTGGCTCTGTGGTCGACAATTCTGCTGATTGTCGACAGGGCAGGGCTGTTGCCGATCACCGAGTGGGTTCATGGGCTCGTCACACTCATTGGTCGTAGGTTGGCTTGACAGCCCGACAGGCATGCGGCGTGTATTGCCGACAGCCAATTCGAGACAGGCGACAAACGGCATAGCCTTCTCCTGGTCTGCCGCAGGGCGGTCTGGATGTTCGAGAACGGGGCCTGGCCGTGAGCCGAAGACGGATTTGGGGTAGCCGATGCAGCGCTTCAAGGAGCCGCTAGTTCTGCAGAGCCCAGTGCGCAGACGCGGATTCCTTGAGCTGTTCAACGCACTGGAGACTCTGCCAGCCGAATCGGCCCGTTGGGGAGAGCGGTCTCTGCTGGGGCCGCAGCGATGGGCGCGCATCCTGATCGTCGGGACCACCAAGCTGCTGAGCCTGCTGCCGCCGCGGCTGGCCTTCGTGCTGTTGATGGCCTTTGACGTCCTCGATCTGCGAGGCAGGCGCCGCGTCGAGAGCGCCTACAGGCGTCACGTTGCGTCGCTGTTGGCGAACAATCCAGCCTGGCAATTTTCGGGACCGCTGGCGCGGCGATCTCCTGCCCGAGCAGCCGGCCTTCTGATTCGAATCGGCGCCCTGCAGGAAGCCTACGATGTGGCCATGCAGAATCCCAGGGTCTTGAAATCGACCGACACCGTCGAGCACCTCGTCCAAACCCTGTTCGAGATCGAGGAGTTCGGAAAAGCCCATCGCATGCTGTCGACGGTGACATCGCCGAGGGGAACGGTCGGAAACTGCCATCTGGCGTTCCTGAAGGCGATGCTGGACGTCATCCACGGCAACGAGGCTGACGCCGTGGAAGCCATGACGGAAGCCTGCCGCGACGGTCGCGACTACATGCGTCCTCATCAGAATCTGGCTTCGCGCCCCGCGCAAAATTATCGTCCCAATCCGCTCGATTTTGCATGTGGTCCCGAAGGACGGCTGTTCGACCTCTGCAACTTCACGGGCCAGCGTGTGACGCATGTCGGCCGCGGTGATCTCGGCATCGAGTTGTTCTCGCGGGCGCTCGCTGCGCAGTCCAACCTCCGCCTTCGGCTGCAGCCGCCGATATCCGCGGAACTGACGTTGTTGTTGGCCAGGCTCAATGCCCCGCGGGACCAGCTCAGGATCATTCCCGAGGAATGGAGCACCCAGATCGGTCACCTCGGGATGCTCGATATCCTGTTCCGAATGCGAGAACTGGGCTGGTGGTCGGGTGTCGCATTGATCGTCGTTCGTCCAGGCTTTGTTGCGAACGCTGTATTTCTCCGCCTGTTCGAGCGCTTCGGCCACGTCGTGGTGGTTGGCGAGACCGTCTCGCAGTCCGTCGGCGAGGAGCTCCTGTCCTTGCAGCGCTGGTACGGAATGAATTTCAACGTATTCGAATTGCCGAATGGCAGCGTGGTCCCTTGGCAGGAGGCGGGAGCGCTGGCCATCTCGCAATGGGAGGAGCAGGACCGGGGGCATCCCCTGCGTGACGAATTCGACCGGGTGTTGTGGGCATCGCCGAAAGTACAGGACGAATTCCAGGGCATGCTCGGGAGCTTCGGCATGAAGCCCGACGACTGGTATGTCTGTCTTCACGTTCGCGACGCCTCCCATTATGGCGAGGTCACGGGAGCCGGGCAGACACATCGCAATGCGCCCATCGAGAGCTATATCGATGCGATACGCTTCATCACCAGCAAGGGCGGCTGGGTGATAAAGCTCGGCGGTCCGAAGTCGCCTCAGCTTCCGCCACTCGAGCGGACGTTCGACTACGCTGTGAGCGACTGCCGGTCCGAGCTGATGGACGTCTGTCTCATTCGTCATGCCAGGATGTTCATCGGGACGACATCGGGCCTGACCAACGTCGCAATCAGCTTCGGCATTCCGAGCGCCATCGTCAACGGCATCACCACCGACTCGCAGCTTTGGAACAGCCTCGTGCGGTTCGTGCCCAAGCCGGTACGGCTCACCGACGGGACGATGCTGACCCAGGCGCAACTCACGTCACCACCGTGGCGTTGGCGTCTCTTCGATGCCGGTGTGTTGAGCCGAAGTGGAGCGTTTCCGTGCAACAATACAGCCGATGAAATCTGCGCAGCCGTCGAGGAAGTCGAGCAGGTGGCGACAAATCGCCTCGATGAAACGTGCAAGCAGGATCTTCTGTTGCAATGGCAGAAGCATCTCGCTGTTCCTTTCCATTATGGAACCAGCAAGATCAATCAGTACTACTTGGACAAGTACGAGAACGGCTTCCTGGCGCCGCTCTGATCAGGCAGCGAAGACGCGGACGGCGGTCAATCCTTTATAATCTGATCGATCCACTGAGCGGCCAGATAGAGCGATCCTGTATATGTCAGGTGGCCGTTGTCATACGTGGTGAGATCCGAGCCGTCCGGGCCAATACGGGCAAGGCATCCATCTGCATTGCACATCGTTCGATGTGCCGAGATGTAGTCCAGCCCCAACGCCTTGACCTCCGGCTCGAGAGCGGATTCCGCCGCGCTGGTCCAGTTGTCGTTCGAGCGGTACCAGGTCCGCTCCGGCAGGATCGAGAAATTTCCACTTTCATAGTAGTAGTCAAGAACGTTCGCCGGCAATCCCTGGCCAAGCCAGCTGGCTACAGGACCTATAACGACGATCTTCTTTGTGAACGGCTGAATCAGTGAGGCGGTGTGTCGTACATCTCGTCTGAGGTCATCGCGATTGCGGTGATAGCTCCACGTCGAAAACAGGATGACGACGTCGGGGCGCAGCTCGGAGACCTGCTTCAGGATGTAGTCGTTGTTCGCCTTGCAAAAGCGTCGTTCGGGATTGACAAACCCGACCAGCGGCGGACAAGCGGAAGAGGTGAACTGCGCGACATCGACTGCTCGTTCTTCGGCGGAATGCCGGAGTCCAGGGTACAGCGAAGCGGCGTAAGAATCGCCCCAGATCAGAATGAGCGGTCGTCGGCCGCTGCCGCCGCACTGACTATCGAAATCCTCAGGTCCCTGGTGCGGAAGCAGCAGACATTTTGCGGACCGGAAGTTCGGCAACGATTCGTCACCCGTCAGCATGAATGGGCGAATGGAATCTGGAATTCTGATCGGCAAGCCGTTGGTCAGGTCCGCAGTGAGACCTACGATTCCGAGTGCGAGCATCGCGGCGGTCAGAGCCGCCACCTTGATCTTCTGGTTGCCTTTGCCGAATCTCACGGGGCATTCCAGCAGTCGGTACGTGAGCCAAGCGAGAATGACGCTGACCAGCAGGATGGTGACGCTCTGTCGTAGCCGTAGTCCATCGACGAAGTGGATTCGTGCGTACGCCAGGAGCGGGAAATGCCATAGATAGAGCGGATAGCTGATAAGCCCGATGAAGACCATCGGACGACACGCGAGAATGCGGCGATGAATCAGCGTGGCTCCGCTTCCGATGATTCCGACAGTGCCGAGCACGGGCAGCAGGGTGACCCAACCCGGAACCTGCATCCACGGACGATAGGCGAACAAGCTCGCTGCGACGACGGCTATGGCTCCCGCGGCAGCAGCCTCTTCGAACCGTCCGATGCGTGCCTCGGTCAGATCATTGGCGCTTCGGAATTGCCATACTGCGAGGGCGGAGCCGGCCAGCAGTTCCCATGCGCGTGTCACGGGAAGATAGAAGGCAAGGTCGGGCGCGTAGGTTCCGATCGCGATGCAGAGAACGAACGATGCGACTGCGAGCGACGAAACGATGGCGAGTAGAGCGCTTGGAGCTTTCCGGCGCAAGCCCAGGAGAGCAAGTGGCCACACGAGGTAGTACTGCTCCTCAATTCCAAGAGACCAAAGATGCAGCAAGGGCTTTTTGTCAGCTGCTAAATCAAAATAGCCGATCTGACCGAGCAGGATAAAATTCTGGGCAAAGATCGCGCCCCCGGCAATATTGGCGCCCAGAGACTTCATCTCGCGCATGGGCAGGAGAAACCAGCCCGCCGCAAAGGTGATCGCGATGACCAAAACGAGTGCGGGAAATATGCGGCGGATGCGCCGCATATAGAATTCCGCGAGGCTGAACCGGTTCTGTTGAATCTGCTGGTGGATTATGCCCGTAATCAAATAGCCAGAGATTACAAAGAAGATGTCGACACCGAAGAAGCCTCCAGGCAGCATGCTCGGCAATGCGTGATACATGAGCACGGCAATGACTGCCACGGCACGCAGCCCGTCGATATCCGGGCGATACGAGTGATTGGGAGACTGAGGCATGCCGGCTCACATTATGGGTAGGAAGGAATCCGCGAGTGCATGACGCCTGCGTCCACCCATTGGTTGGCTACGGGATCGTGGTTCCGACCGGCGCGCAAAACTCTATTCAAGACCGTGCTGCCCCCGCGCGGCAGAGCCCGAAAACGATGGTTCATTGCAATAATTCGCGTCGCTTGTCGATAAAATATCTGGATGGGCGAGAGGCGCCAAAGAAGTCGGGATTTTCGAAGCCTCTTGTCCACGACGGGTCCGCCGTAGGCGCGTTGGCGTCCGGCTCGACCAGGGCCAGTCCTGTGACTTCTTTGGTCGCCTCCAAGATCTCGTCGGAGCTGTTGTCCTCGACTGTCAACCCGGCCCGATCGAGACTTTCGAAATTGGCCAATGACCAGCGAAATTGCTCAGACGTGAGTTCCGCAAGCGAAAGCAGACGTCCCTGCTGAGTGCGAACCAGCTTCGTCGTAAAGCGAGTGTTCTTGGTCCAGAGAAGTCCTATCGACGAAATCGCGTCAACGATTGCCGACGGAATGTCGAAGCTCGACGCGACGTAGGAAAATCCGGATGTCGTACCGATGAATGCTCGTGCATGTCGGACAATATGGATGTCCATTTCAGCGCTTTTATCCACTGAATGGGCGTAGTCGATGACCTGCTTCATCGGGGGGAGTTGTGGAGCCTTTGGTCCGCCCATTCGAACGACCCAGCCGCCCAGCGATACGATGTGGTTTACGGCGTCGAAATAGTTCCTCAGCTCTGTGTTCCTGATTGACTCTCCTTCGCCCTCGACATTCCCTCGCGTTGCGGCATCCCGCATATGCAGGCAAACATACCAATCCTTGGGCGTCATGCCCCACGAGGTGCGAAGCCGGTCGAACCGCGCACAGACCTCGCCCGTCGTGCTCAACCCATCGTACCTGTCGCGAAGATGAGCGCCGCGGCCTTGTCGCTGCCATTCAGCGACAGCCATAGCCCCTGCGTCGTTCCAATTGACTATCCGTCCATCAGGAAGCTCGAAGGTTTGAGCCTCGCTGACAAAGGGCGTGAGACCGGCGAGTTCGTGCCATACGCTGAAGCTGACGTTTTCGCCGGCGATCCACGTCGGGCATCGATCTTCCATCAGCTTGAGAAACGGTCGATTGGCGATCTTGTCCGCGTAAGTGAGAAGTAGCGGGGAGCCGGACCACCAGCCGAGCTCCCTCATCATCAGGTGAACGTTGAGGTGACCGGAGTGCCCGATGACCGCTCCCCAGTCTGGAGACAATAGACGGAGCTCGTGCAGTTCGCCAATGCCGGCTTGTTCGAGAGCTGCCCTGAGCTCCTTGGACGCGATGGGCATGTGGGCCCTTAAGCCGTTTCGGTTGCGCACGGCCGCCTGCGCAAGCGCACTCACACGCGCTCCTTCGCCGTTGTTGTAAGTGCGCGCCTGCAGATAGTTATAGGCATAGTAGCAAGCAACACTTGCGGCTTCCGGCGTGTTCGCGTTCGGATAGGGTTCCCAATACTGACCCGCGTTTTCGAGCTGTGACGCAATGTCCTGATGCCGGTGGAGACCAAGCGCCGACTGCAAGCTCTCTATGATCCACTTGTTTCTAAAGAAATGAGGGATGTAACGGTCGATCTCGGCATGCGCGAGATCGGGATTGGAAAGCTCTTTATGCCTATAATTCCGTTCCTCAACTTCAAATACGCGGTTGTCCATCATCGTGCGGGTGGCTTTTGAAAAGGCGAATAAGTTGTTTTTCTCGGTTGCGCTCCAGTCAACAAAGTGAATCTGGGCTAACAAGTTCATCAAGTAGCCGGAATCGGCGCCCTGGGCGAATTCATTCAACGCTTTGAGGATGTCATTGTCGGCTTGTTGCCAATCCAGTTGCGGAAACAGATCAAGGGCGAGTTGATAGTGGTCGGTCAGATAAAGATAGTACCAGACTTCATTCGCGTATCCCCGCTCGACAAGAGAGGAGCGGAGCCACGACAGGTCTCGCCCTAGCTCGGGTCCGCAGAAGAATCGGAAATGGCGGTCTAGGTCTCGATTGTGCCGGTGCTTTCGAAGCAGAATGACCAGCCGAGTTGACCAGCGAAGCGGAAGAAAAACAAAGAGGCAGTTGATAAGAAAGTTATCGATCCCGAGCCGCGAGGCTGCACGTAGACCGATCGAAACGAATTTGGCGGCAATGATGTCAAGATCGAAGTTGGTGCGGATCATTGATCGTTCTCTTGATGCTCCGCAGTAGCTTCGCACTGGTTCAGGGGCTTAAGGAAATGTATGGATGCGCGAGCTGGCTGGAGCGCGCGGTTTCACGTTTGACCCACGAAAAAATAGGGGGCATTCGCGGCTAATTTAATCGCGGCGCTCCACCGCTCGCAATCTTAATGAGAGTCTTGAACAGAGTTTCTGCTGGCAACGCTCATACATTACGCAGTTGGCGGACACGCCAACGAGGACGCGCGAATCCGCTGGGGGAGTCAGCCGCGATCTGGTCCGGAACACCGATGCCAGAGACGTCTGCGACCGTGGTCGCTGCCGCCCGTCTTTCTGCCCTAGACCTCGGAGGTTAAAGCCCCCGAGATCTGAATAGAAATCACGTTACGTTTCAATGGCATGACTCCTGTCCAGTCCCGTCCCCAAAAATTATTGTCTTTCGTTTTGACAGAAAATGTGGTTGTCTTGTCACATCCCGCCTCGTGCAGAGGGACGTACGCGTCGTCACGATACGTGGAGGTGGGCTGCGATGGACGTGACGGCTGCGCCAGACGAGCGCAGCTGGCGCGGATGGCGAAGTCGTGTGGTCCTGGCCTCTCGACGTCGGACGCCAATGCGTCGCGAGAGCGCCTGTCGACGCTCTCAGCTCGCACTCATTCGAAGAAGATGAATTCGTGGTCGCCGGTGTAGCCGGAGCGCTTGAATTCGAAGGCCCATTCCTCGGGGGTGTGGAAGATGCGGCAGGTGAGCTGCCAGTACATCAGGTTCACCTTCTCGCGCTCGTTGCGGTAGCCCTCGACGCAGAGATATTTGGCGCCGCGGCTGACGCGCTCCATCTCGCGCAGGGCGGCATCGAGATCGTAGTTGTAGAGGTTGTGCAGCGTGTTGATCGAGATGACCAGATCGAAGTGCTTGTCGGGGTAGGGCAGCTTGGCCGCGGTGCCGACCTGGCAGAACGGCTTCACGCTCTCCATCGTGTGCTCGACGCCGTAGGACGAGATGTCGATGCCGGCGACCTCGAGATCCGGGATGGCCTCGCGGAAATCGTGCAGAATGAAGCCCTTGCCGGAGCCGACGTCGAGCACGCGCATGCCCGGCTTGATGCCGTACGTCTCGATCATCGCGTCGGCGACCTTGCGCCAGCGGCCGTCATATTTGTAGCCGCCATAGCCGGTCTCGCGGCTGCCGTCCCAATAGTCGTAATCGTACTTGATCGCCATCTCCGCGACATCGGCCTTGTCGCGCTGGGTGACACGCGCGAGATAGTCGCGCTTGGTCGATTTGTGGACGAGACTGACGAACTCGCGATAGGCCATGAAGATCTCCGGGCGTGGGATTGTCGGTTAGTCGGATGTGGCGCCGATCAGGCCGAGCTGCGCCTCGGCCTTGGCGAGCTGCGCGGCGCAACGCTGCGCCCAGGCGCCGGTGTCGGCGAAGGCGCGCCTGATGGCGCCGAGCGGCAGGAAGTCGTTCAGGATGATGCAGGTCCACTTGACCTGGTAGGCATCGAGCAGCAGCCGGCAGCGCGCGACGCTGGCCGCATCGAGCCCGAGTCCCTCGGTCAGCCGCTCGGTGAAATGCTCGTGCACCGCCAGCGGCACCGGCACCTCCGGCTGGCAGAAGAAGTCCGACACCAGCTTGGCCGGATCGTCGCGGCCGGCATATTCGAAATCGAGGAAGGTCAGCTTGCCCGCGTCGTCGATCAGCGCGTTGTGGAAGCCGAAGTCGGACGGCGACAGGCAGACCTGATCGGCGGGGATGGCGGCCTCCAGGCCGAGCCCTTCGGCCGCGGCGCCGCTCAGAACGGTCGCCTTGACGTCTGCCCAGGCCGGCTGCAACTGCGTCGCCACGAATTGCCGGGCCTCGGCCACATGCGGTACGTCGGAATCGAGTGTCGCCAGCCGCGCCACACGGCGCTCGACGGTCGCGATGTGCTCGGCCAGCGAGAAGCAGGCTTCCGAGCCCGGCGCCAGCGCAGGGCGGGGCGGGGCGTTCACCGCGAGCACGAAATCGATCGCGGCCTCGACATGAACAGGTGCCAGCTCGGCAGCCGTCAGCTTGCGTCCTTCGACGAAGCTGTAGAGGCCAGCCTGCTCGGCGCGGTCGCAGGCCAGCGGTTCCGGCACGACGCGGACGCCGCGCGACCAGGCATGGCTGATGAAGCTCCATTCAGCGCCGAGCCGGTCGCGGGTGTCGCGGGCATCGGTGAAGTAGCGCTTGAGGACCAGCGGGCCGTCGGCGGTGTCGACGCGAAAGACCTGGTTGTTGCGGCCGCCGGCCAGCCGCGTCAGCGCCCTGGGGCTCGCCTTGCCGGCCTGCGCGGCGAGGCGCTGGGCGAGCGCCAGCAGGGCGGCGTCGGCGTTGGCCTCAGCCGCGGTCACGGACGACATCCGCCGCGATCTCGGCCCAGGAGGTGCGGCGCTCATAGCCCGTGGCCTTGGTCGCGAACTGGTCCTCCGGATCGAACAGCACCCTGCGCATGCCTTGCGGAAATCCGGCCATGGCCAGGATCTCCGGCAGGTCGTCGACGAACAGCTCGCAGGCCAGCGCGTGGGCGCGGGCGACCTTGTCGTCCTTGGTCAGTTCGAAGAACACCCGGTCCGGCGCGATCTGGCCGGGCGCTGATCCCATCAGGCCGCGGTCGGTCAGGAAGCCGCGCGCTGCGGCATGCATGTCGTGCTTCGGTCCGAGAATGGGGTGCCTGGTCTTATGGCTGACGATGAACAGGTCATGGCCGGCGGCACGGGCCGCATCGACGAACTCCGCGAAGCCGGGATAGGGCGACACCAGGTCCATACGGGCGCCGTAGACATAGCCCTGCAGCTCGGTGAAATCGTCCTTGCGCCCGCTGCCGTTGAGATGGTCGCGGACGCTGTTCTTGTCGCGGCCGAGATCGGCCGGGATCAGGCCGCGCTCGAGTGCGGCCGCATGAAACACGCCATCATAGCAGGCGATCGTGTTGTCGAAGTCGATCCCGATCCGCATGGCCTGGACTTAACGCAGCGACATGTCGATCAGCGGACGGCCGACCTTGCCGGCGGCCAGATCCTGCAGCGCCTGGTCGGCCTGGGCGAGGCTGTAGGGCTTCGACAGCAGATCCCGCACCGGGAAGCGGCCGGAGCTCAGCAGCCGGCCGTAGCGCCCGTAGTCGCGATCCGGCACGCTGTCGCCGCCCCAGGTGCCGAGCAGGCTCTTGCCCTGGTTGAAGACGCCGGGATTCAGCGTGAGCGCCGCGCCATGCTTGGCATTGCCGATCACGACGGCGCGGCCGCCCTGCTGGCGCGTGGCGTTGATCGCCTGTTCCATCACGGCCGGAATGCCGGAGGATTCGACCGCGAGATCAACGCCCTGCGGCACGATCTTCTTGATCTCGGCCAGCACGTCGCCACCAGCGTCGATCACGTGAGTCGCGCCGTAGATCTGGGCGAGCGCACGGCGGGTCGGGTTGGGATCGATGCCGATCACCGGCATGGCGCCCGCGAGCGCCGCTGCCATCAGCGCGTTGAGGCCGATGCCGCCGGTGCCGAACACGGCGACCGCGTCGCCCGGCTGCACCTTGAGCACGTTGTAGACCGCGCCCATGCCGGTCGGCGCGGCGCAGCCGAGCAGCACCGCGACATCCATCGGCAGGTCGGGCGGCAGCAGGGTCAGGCGGTTCTCGCTGACGACCGCATGGCGCTGGAAGGTGGTGACGCCGCCGGCGTTGACCTTCTTGCCATCCCAGTCATAGACGGCGCCGCCGGCCTCGATGCCCGTGCCCTTGATCCAGGACAGCACGACCTTGTCGCCGACCTTGACCTTGGTGACGGCGCTGCCGGCCTCGATCACCGTGCCGGTGCCCTCATGGCCCAGGCAGTGCGGCACCCATTTGTCCTCGCCCTTGTCGCCGCGCCACTCCATCACCTGCGTGCCGCAGGCGCCGGAATAGGCGATCTCGACCAGGACCTGCCCCGGCTTCAGGGCCGGCGTCTCGATCTCGGCCAGGACGAGCGGCTGGCCGGTCTGGACCAGGAGGGCAGCTTGGGTCTTCATGTGATGTCTCAGCTCAACGCGTGGATGATCTTGTCCGCGATCTGGTGGCCGGTCAGTCCCAGCACCTCGCGGGCGTATTCCTGTTCGCCTGATTTCTTGAAGAAGGCGTCCGGCGTGCCGAAGCGCAGGAACTTCTGGTGCTTCGTCTCGGTATCGGCGAGCCATTCGGAGACGGCGGAGCCGAAGCCGCCGATCAGCGAATGCTCCTCGATGGTCGCGACCAGCTTGAAGCGGCCGAAGGCCTGCTTGAGCTTGTCCTCATCCAGCGGCTTCACGGTGTGGAAGCTGACGACCTCGGCGGAGATCCCCTTCTCCTTCAACTTATGTGCCGCTTCAATGACTTCCGGCAGCATGTTGCCGGTGGAGAGCAGGCAGACGTCGCTGCCTTCCTCGATCGTGATGGCCTTGCCGATCTTGAAATCCGCAAGAGGGCCCTTGTGAACGACAGGCTCACCCTTCTTGCCCATGCGGATGTAGACCGGGCGGTCCTGCTGCATCGCCGCGCGCAGCGCGCCGCGCACCTCGAAGGCATCGCCCGGGCAGATCACGACCATGTTCGGGATCGAGCGCAGGAACGAGATGTCCTCGCAGGCGTGGTGGGTCGGGCCGAGGCCGGAATAGGCGAGGCCGGCGCCGACCGCGACGATGGTCACGGGGACCTCGTGATAGCAGACGTCGGTGCGGATCTGCTCCAGGCAGCGCGTCGTCACGAACGGCGTGATCGTGTAGGCGACTGGGCGGAGGCCGTTCATGGCCATGCCGGCGGCGACGCCCATCATGTTGGCCTCGGCGACGCCGCAGTTGAAGAAGCGGCTGGGGTGCTTGTCCTTGAATTTGTCGAACAGGCGATTGCCGATGTCGCCCGAGAGCATGACGACGCGGCTGTCCTCGTTGCCGAGCTTGGTCAGTTCGTCAGCGAACGCGTTTCTCATGACAGGCCGAGCTCCTTGAACGACTTGACGACTTCCTCAGCGGTCGGGGCGCGATAGTGCCAGTTGTTGTCGTCCTCCATGAACGACACGCCCTTGCCCTTCACGGTATGGGCGATCAGCGCCACCGGCTTGCCGGAGCCGTTCGGGATGTTCTGCATGGCTTCCGCCAGCGCGCCGATGTCATGGCCGTCGATCTCGTGGGCGTCCCAGCCGAACGCGGCCCATTTGTCGCGCAGCGGCGCCAGCATCAGGGTTTCGTTGGAGCGCGCGGTCGCCTGCCACTTGTTGTAGTCGACGACGACGCAGACATTCTCGAGCTTCTGGGCGGCGGCGAACATCGCCGCCTCCCACACCGAGCCCTCGTTGTTCTCGCCGTCGGAGAGCAGGGCGAACACGCGGTAGTTCTCGCCCTTGATGCGCCCTGCGAGCGCCATGCCGCAGCCGAGCGGCAGGCCGTGGCCGAGCGAGCCGGTGGCCGCCTCGACGCCGGGCAAAAGGTTCGCCGGCGGATGCTCGGCGAGCCGGCCGCCGTCCTGGCAGTAGGTGTCGAGCTCCTCGATCGGGAAGTAGCCCTTCATCGCCAGGGTCGCGAACAGCGCCGCGGCGGCATGACCCTTGGAGAGGATGAAGCGGTCGCGCAGCGGGTCGGTGGGATTCTTCGGGTCGATGTTCAGCACATGCCAATAGGCTGCGGTCATCGCATCGGCGCAGGACAGCGACGAGGCCAGATGCGCGGCCTGCGCCTTGTGCGACATCTCGATGATCTTGCCGCGCAACCTTGCGGCCTGCGCCTTCAGGGCGGCGGCGTCAGGCTTGGCCGCCGGGCTCCGGACTGCAACGTTCATCGTGCTCTCCAGTCGCGCTTCTCCGGGAAGCGCAGGGGTCGATCAGGGTTTATGTTCGTACTTGGTCGGCAGCTTGGCCATGACATCCTCGAAACGTCGCGCCCAGGCGATGACGTCGTCGATGCCCTGTTCCAGCGAGAACGTGTCGCGCCAGCCGAGCTCGGTGCGCAGCTTGAAGCTGTCGAGCGTGTAGGCGGTGTCCTTGCCGGGGCGCTCCGGTCCGATCTCGACGCAATCCTCGAACGACTTGCCGAGACGCGCCAGGATCATCTCGACCAGGGTGCGGATCGAGACCAACTCGTAGCCCGAGATGTGATAGGTCTCGCCGAGCTTGCCGCTGCGTCCGATCTTCACCGTCGCATCCGACACGTCGGTCATGTGGATGAAGACGCGGATCGACTTGCCGCCGCCGTCAAGCCGCAGCTTCTGCCCCGTCATCGCCGCCACGATGGTGCGCGGCACGATGCGGTAGAGCTGCTGGCCCGGGCCGTACACATTGGCCGCACGTGTGAAGACCACGGGGAACTGGTAGTTGGCGAAATAGGTGCGCAGGCTCATGTCGCCGGCCGCGCGCGACACGGCGTAGGGCGTCGACGGGTTGAAGGCTGCGTCCTCGCGCACCCAGCCCTCGGTCGAGCCGTAGACCTCGGGCGTCGTGACGTGGACGTAGCGGTCGAGGCCGTCATAGTTGCGCAGGATGTCGTGCAGCCGGACCGCGGAGACGACGTTGGTCATCATCCAGTGGTCTGGATGCAGCCAGCTCTCGCCGACCATGCTCTGGGCCGCGAAGTTCACGACGTGAGTCGGCCGCTCCGAGGCCAGCAGCGCCTTGAGCGCATCGAGATCGTGATTGAGATCGACGCGCTGGAAGCGGACCTTGCCGGGACGCTTCTGCCATTTGTACGGCAGGAAGGCGTCATGCGGCTCGTCCGAGCGGCTGGTCGCGATCACGTCGTGACCGGCCGCGGCCAGGAAGTCGACGAAGGTTGCGCCCGAAAACGAGTTCGAGCCGAGGATCAGGTACTTTTCGTTCGCAGCCATCGTCCCTGTCCGTCAGACCTCGCGCGTCGTGATGATGTCGCCGCGCTGGGCGTACAGCCACTGCATGATCATGTGGCCGATCACCATCTGCGCGTCCTCGGCGATCTGCATGTCGTCGACCGCGAAATGGATCGGCACGTCGGCGAGCGCCTTGGCCTTGCCGCCGGAAAAGCCCAGCACGGCATAGCTGGTCATGCCGATCTTCTTGCCTTCTTCCAGCGCCTTCAGGATGTTCGGCGAGTTGCCGGAGCCGGAGAAGGTGATCAGCACGTCGCCCTTGCGCGCGAGCACCGCGAGCTGCAGCGAGAACACCTGGTCATAGCCTTCGTCATTGGCGAGGCAGGTGATCACGGATGGGTTCGACGACAGCGAGTGCACGCGCAGACCCGAGCCCGGCGTCTTCGAGAGCGCGTAGAGGAAATCGTTGGCGAGGTGGTTGGCGTTGCCGCCGCTGCCGCCATTGCCGCAGAAGAACACCTGCCGGCCGGTCTGCCAGCAGTCGCGCAGATCATAGGCGAGCTTCTCGACCGGGCTCCAGTCGAAATCCTTCAGCACGGTGCTGAAGCGGCTGGTGTAGTCGGCGAACAGGCTGCCGGGGGTCTTGAAGGCCAGGACGTTCATTTCACGACCTCCTTCTCCATCCATTTCAGATTGTACCAGCGATCGTCGTTCTTGAGCTGGCCCTGCGAGTACATGCCGATGATTTCCTTGATCGCGTCCTCCACCGTCTTCTTCGGGCGGAAGCCGGTCGCGAGCAGGCGATCGGAGTTGACGCGATAGCTGCGCGGGTCGTTCGAGGGCGTCACGATGACCTCAGCCGGCACGTGCTTGGTGACCAGATTGGCGATGTCGAGGATCGAGATGTTCTCGAAGCCCGCATTATAGATCCCGGTGTGCTCAGGATGATCGAGCAGGAAGAGATAAAGGTCGGTGATGTCGTCGATGTGGATGTTCGGCCGGGTCTGGTCGCCGCCGAACACGGTGATGCGGCCGTTCATCAGCGCCTGCATCGTCAGCATGTTGACGGAGACGTCGAGCCGCTGGCGCGGAGAGTAGCCGCACACGGTCGCGGGACGGACGATCTGCACCACCATGTCGTCCTTGTAGGACAGCACGATGCGCTCGCCGCACATCTTGGTCTTGTTGTACTCGGAGATCGGCAGCAGCTCGAGGTCCTCGGTGACCTGCTCCTCTTCCTTCACGCCGTAGACGCTGCCGGAGGACGCGTAGATGAAGCGCTTGATGCCGTGGCGATAGGCGCGGTCGGCGAGCTGCATCGTGGCGAGGCAGGAGATCTCCCAGGTCAGCTTGGGGTCGAGATCGCCGCAGGGGTCGTTGGCAACGCTGGAGAGATGGATGATGGCGTCGACCCCGGTCAGGTCGATCGCGTCGGGATTGCGGACGTCGCCCTGGACGACGGTGAGATCCGGATGCGGCTCGAGGAAATTGCCGAACCACATGATGTCGAACGCGACCACCTTGTGGCCGGCCTTCAAGAGCTTCGGCACGAGCACGCTGCCCTTGTAGCCGCACGCTCCGGTCACGAATATCTTCATCTGAGCAATCCCCGTGGCTCGCCTGTCGTGTCGCCGGCTGGCGCGTCGCGCGCACCTTTATACAAATTGGCTAGGGAAGGCGACCAGCCCGGCGGCGCAAGCCGCCCGTCAGACGTCCCCGCCACGGCGCGGTTCGTGATTAAACTCCAAATGGGCCCGGCGCAAGCTTTCCGGGTTACCGATATCCCGATGATAACCGCTGGTTTCCACGCACAAAATGCGTCCGAGATAGTTGGGGATGATTTCGGTGGAGAGATCGACGATCGGCTTTCCCAACGCGGCGATGTCGGTGATGACGGCAGGATCGAACACGTAGACCGCGCCATTGGCGAGGTTCCCAGGCGGATTCTTGACCTTCTCGTGGAAGGCGATCACCCTGTGCTGATCGTCCAGCTCGAGAATCCCGCACGAGCTCGGATCATCGGTGCGGAACGCGAGCATCGTCATGATGCAGCCATCAGGGCGGTTGCGATGGGCGGAGAGCAGCCCCGCGACGTCGAAATCCGTCAGATTGTCGGCGTGAGCCACGAGGAAGGGCTGGTCGCCGAACCAGGCGCGGTTGGCAAGCACGGTGCCGCCCGTCCCGAGCAGTTCATCTTCGTGAACGAGATCGATGCGGTCCCGCCAGCGCGATTGCGCCACGTGCGCGCGCACCTGTTCGGCGAGCCAGTGTGTGTTGAGCAGCGCGCGCTCGATGCCGCCTTCGAACACGAGATCGAGCCAGTAGTCCAGCAATGGCCGGTCGTGCACACGCACCAGGCATTTCGGCGTCGTATTGGTCAGCGGGCGCAGCCGGCTTCCGATCCCCGCCGCGAGCAGGAGGGCACGCATGACGATATCCTACTCCTGGCTGAACCCGGTCTCGTCGATTTCCCGCACCAGCTCCGCCGTCGTCAACGGCAGGTTGCCGACGCGGGAGACCTGGAGGGCGGCCGCCAGCGATCCGAGATAGGAGGCCCGCCAGATATCGGCGCCCGCGCGCAGGCCCATCGAGCAGGCCATGAAGAAGCTATCGCCGGCGCCGGACACGTCCTTCGGCGACGGATTGAACGCCGGCAGCCGGTCCGAGGTGAAGGTGCCATCCGCCAAGGTGTTGATCAGCGCGCCTTCGGCGCCGAGCGTGATCACCAGATTCTTGGTGCGGGCCCGCTCGACCAGCCGCTCGCTGATCACGGCGAGGCCCGAGATGAAGTCGTTCAGCGCGACGCGCGCCTCGCGCTCGGTCGGCGTCAGCAGGGTCATGCCCTTGAAGCGGGAGACGTCGCCGGTCTGCGAGGACACCTGGCTGTCGGCCGCCATCATCACGCCCTGTGCGCGGGCGCGATCCGCGATCGCGTCGACCAGATCCTGCGGCAGGCAGCCATAGTTGAAGCAGGAGAACAGCAGCAGATCGCAGGTCTTCAAGGCACGCTCGACCGATGTCAGCATTTGCCGCTGCAGGTCGGCGTCCGAGGCGTGCTGGCGCAGATGGTTGACCCGCAGCAACGTCTTGTTGAGCGCGCGAAAACGCTGTTTGCGCGTGGTCGGCCGGCTCTGGTCGGTGAAGGCGTTGAAGTTGACGCCATGCTGTTCCAGCGTGTTGCGCGCGAATCGCGCCGCCTCGTCGTCGCCGACGAGCGTGAAGAACTTCACGTCCGCGCCGAGGCCATGGGCATGCGCCGCAACCGCGCCGGCACCGCCGACGAAGGTGCGGGTCATCAGCGGCGTCACCACGATGGTCGGATCCTCCTGGGACATGCCGACCGCATCGCAGGTGACATATTCGTCGACGATCAGGTCGCCGATGACGGCGACCCGCATGCCGGAGAGCTTGCGGAGCAGATCCTTCAGATTCGTGATCTCGAAGCCGTGGCGCTTGGGAAATTCCTGCGGTTTGCGAACCGTGGAGATGTCGATGTTGGCGTCGCGTTCCAGCAGCGACAGCGACGCAAAGCGCAACTCACCGGACGAGAAGATCAGCCGCCCGCCATAGACGTCCACGGCCTCCTGCTCGGGATTGGCGCGATCCTCGAACTCCTTGCCCTTGACGACGACGGTCGGCTTCAGATGCGCGATGAAGTCGGACGCCGACGTATCCAAGCGCACGGCATGGTGCACAAAGGCGATGGAACGCACATTTTCGAGGCGCATGTCCTGCGCCAGGGTCACGCCGGGCGTCGAATCGGGATTGACGCCCACGACCAGCACGTCGGCCTGCTCGGCGGCGAACTTCAAGAGCCGTAGATGTCCGGGGTGCACGACGTTGAAGTTGCCGGACACGAACGCAATCGTCTCCCCGGAGTCACAAGAGGCGCGAACAGTCTGGCAGGCCAGATCCATCTCACTCATATCGATCACCTGATCCAAGGAATTCACCTCCGGCTCGATCGGGCTGAGGTAGGACATCCGGCCAGCGTGTCATTCGCCGGCCGAAGAACTCCGATGCAAAGCGTCGCTGTCGCCCGGCACATCTGCACCGCGAATCCCGTTCCGATCTGCATCTTTCATGCCCGACATTGATTTCGTTGCGAAAAAAACAAGCGTGACCCCGAGATCGGAGCGATGGAGGGGCCGGCGGCCGATCATTTCCAATGGTCTCTTTATCAGGTGTGCGCAGCAGCACAAACAGTCCTGTTAGCTTGCGGTTGTGTGGTCGCGTCGGAATGCGGCTTCCGGAGAGCTCATCGTCCTTCACGGCAATGCTCGGCGCTGTGCAGACGAATCAGGCGAAGGATGGATCCGGGAATGCTCCGGCGAGAGACGGACTGCGTTGCGCTGGTCGGCGGGCCACGCGGAAAAGCCTCGGGGACGCCAGTCTCTCGCAGGACGTCTCAGTGATAGAGGTCGAACTGTTCACCTTGTCCTTTTTCAAGATCGGCCGTCAACGCGCTGCGGTCGATCAGCGGAAACAGCTTGCTGAACTCGGGGCGGTCCAGCAGTGCGAGGTAGGTCTTGAGCATGCCCCGTTCCGAAGGATGCGCGGGATCGAAGAAGTTGCCGGCATCGCGCGATATCTCGGTGCGGCTCATGTCGAAGAACTGAATGCCTAGCTGCGCAAATCTTTCGACGGTCTGTGGACTCCTGATCTCGCGCCAGTGACCAGAATAGCGCCGGTAGGCTTCATCGGTATCGAGGAAGGCGGCCGCGCTTTCCAGAAATGGATATTGGATCGCAACCACCAAGAAGCCTCGTTCGCGAGACAGTCGGGACAAGCGCTCGACCTCGCGGAGCTGCCTTTCGCTGAGGTCGGATGTGCCCCAGAACGACAGGATGTATTGAGCGCCTCGAGACAGTGACTCGGCCGACGTATTTCGATAGGGGGGGGCAACAATGACAGAGCCGTCCTTGCGGAATCCGAACTTCCCGCGAATCGCATCTGGACCCATCAGTTTGTTGTTATCCACAGGCTCGATTTGTGGAATCAGTAGCGCCGACCGTATCGCTTCGATGTTTCCGCCAGTCCGGATCGCGAACTCTACCACGCTGTGCAACTTTCGCCGGTGCGAATCGAGCCCCTGGGCGAAGTCCATCGTGCGTTCCTTCCGCCAGGCGTCGGCGAGGGAATCGTCGAACAGGAAATAATCAAGCGCCACGACGACGACCCGCGGGTTCGCAGCCGTGGTTGCGCGATCGATGAAATCCACGACGTGGGTGAGAGGCCAAGCCGTCAGGCAGGCATTATAAGTGATATAGGGGCGAAACATCTGCTCGCGGGCCTGGCCGCAGCGAGAGCTCCCCACCAGCAAGATCTCAGGGCGAGTGAGCCTGATTCGCTCGAGCTTGTAAGCCGCATAGTCCTTGAATGTTCCGAGCCAGACGAGCCGGTCGCTGCGCGACTGCTCAGCTGCGATTGTCGAAAGAGGAACAGTGGCGCCCAATCGCCAGCCGGCCCATTCCAGCACCGCAAGCAGCGGCACGAACACAGCAGCGAACAGCGTCACGACTATTGCAAGATACCGAATCACCGGTTCGTATCCAATCCGATAGCATCTCCTGCCGCAAAGCTCGGCGATCTTAGATTGCCTGAGCGTCGAGCTAAATGACTCAGAGGCGCTGCAGCAAGGACGTCATATGGTGCTCAGGCTTTCGTTAAGAAGCGAGTGAGCGCCGGATATTTGCGGGGTCGATCCTCGGAAACTCAGCTCGAAAATCCGGATCATTCAGCAGATGCAGCATCGTCCTGGCAGAGCCGGACTCGGCCAAATGGTATGCGTCCACGAAGCTGGCCGTTTCATCCTCCATCGGCAGGCGCGCCAGATCGAAGAAACGGATTCCGATCTCATACAACCAGTCTCGGGTTTGCCCGGCAGCGAACTCTCGCCAAGCCCCGAATCCCATAGGACCGCCCTGTTCACGATCAAGCAGATCAACGCCGGCTCGGATGAACGGCAACTGAACGCCGATGAGTTTTACCTTGCGAGATCTTGCGATTTCGGCAAGTCGTGCAATCGGCTGCTTCAGCCATGATGACACGCCTGCTCCGCGGGGCAGGCTCTCGGCGAGCGTTTCGGCGTTCATATAGCGTGAACGTGCATCGGCAATATGTCCTGGCGAATAGAGGTAGGATCCGTCGCTGCGGAAGCCTTCCTCACGAAAGATGGACTGGGTGCCGACGAAGGCCGTCGGCGCGTTGACGTAGTTCCGGAATGGCGCCGGATGGCGCGCTGCCGTCCGCGCGAAATCCAAAAGGCTCGATCTCAAATAGGTAGGTGCGAGATCATAGTGCATCTTTCGTGGGAGGGCGAACCATTCTTCCCACCGCTCCGCAAACAAGAAATGATCCAGTGAGAGAATGGCGATCCTGGGAGGCGTGTGCCGTGTGGCGCGCTCGAACAGACCGACCATCTGGTCGGTCGTCCAAGCCGTGAACGAGAGATTGTAGAACCGGTACGGAGCAAAATGGGCCGCACGAAACGTACCTGCACGCGACGAACTGATCCAGATGACTTCCGGGCGCTCCTGCTCGAGCCTCGTCAGCTTGAATGCTGCATTGTAGCGTAGATCGAAGGGGAGCACGACCTGCTCTGGGTTATCTCGTTGCGATTCGGCGAGATCCTGCAGCCCTTTTGAGGCTCCGAAAGGCCGAGCGAGTTGAAAAAGAGCTATGGGAAGCAGGTAGCCTGCAAACGCAGAGGTCGCCAGAACCGTCGTGACGTAACGCCGCGTGCGACCTATCGGCCGCGCTGAAGGCTGTGGCTGATCATCCAAGCGGCTGCCGTTTGAACCCATGCCCATCAACACCAGCGCAAAGTACCGCAGTGCATGCGACGTAGCTCAGAACTGAAAATAGAGGAACTGCGAGGTGTCTCCGGCAATGATGTTCATCAGAACCGCCGCCACGAGCGCGATGGAAGTTCCGATTGCCCACGGCAAGGACGGTCGCCACTTCAGGTTCAGAATGCTCCAGGAGCGAGGGTTGTGGTAGGTTTCCAGCCCGACTTTCCAACGCTCGAACATTGTGTTCACGTTGGGCAGGGTGAAACAGGCGACATAGCCTGCCAGGATCGCGATCATGACGCGCGGATCGACGAGGTTCGTTGCCGTGATCTTCTCCGGGTTGGACAGGGTGAGCATCCCCTTGATCAGCCTGACCGCGGCATTCGGATTGTCGGCCCGGAAGAAAACCCATGCCAGAACCACGACGAACTGTGTCAACAATAGCGCCGCCACCGCATACCAGGCGGTCGCCGACAGGCGGGTGAGGGCCGGTCGCTGCGCGACGAATTTGCTCCAGCGATGATTGACGATCAGAAACAGCCCGTGCAGGGCGCCCCAGATGATGAAGGTGAAGCCGGCGCCGTGCCAGAGACCGCCGAGCAGCATGGTGGCGAAGAGGTTGGCGTTTCTCCGGTGCTCGCCGTAGCGGTTGCCGCCAAGCGGGATGTAGAGATAGTCGCGCAGGAAGCGCGACAGCGAGATATGCCAACGGCGCCAGAATTCGACGATGCTCAGCGACTTGTAGGGGGAATCGAAGTTGAAGGGCAGCCGGATCCCGAACATGATCGAGATGCCGATCGCCATGTCCGAGTAGCCTGAGAAATCGAAGTAGATCTGCAGCGAGTATGCGAGCGCGCCGCCCCAGGCGTCGATCAGGTGAAGGTGGCTCGAATTGGCGGCCTGGAACACGGGATTCGCGATCAGGCCGAACCCATCCGCGATGAACGACTTCTTGAATAGCCCAATGGTCAGAATCGTGAGGCCGACCGCGACTTTTTCGAGCGAAATCCTTCGGCTCTCCTCCGAGCCGAATTGCGGCATCATCTCGCGGTGATGGAGGATCGGGCCGGCGACCAGATGCGGGAAATACGTGACGAACAGGCCGTATTTCACGAAGCTTCGCTCATCGGAATACCCCCCGTAGACGTCGGCGAGGTAGGCGATCTGGGTGAAGGTAAAAAACGAAATGCCGAGCGGGAGAACGATCGCGAGCGAGGGGTGCTTCGACGCGGTGATCGCATTGAGGATCTGGATGCCGAAATTCGTGTATTTGTAGAACGCGAGCGCAGCCAGGTTGAGCGTGATGGCAGCTGAAAACAGGCCAGTGCGGAGCTTTCCGGTCTGTCCGGCAATCAGCAGACCCATCGTATAATTGAAGACGATGGAGACCAGGATGATCGGGACGAAGTGAATGTCCCAATAGCTGTAGAAGGTGAGCGACGCCGCGGTGAGCCAGCTGAGGCGCACGACGGGGGCGGCGAAAAAGCGAGCCAGCAGAAAATAGCCGACCAGGGTCACCGGCAGGAACAGGAACAGAAACTCAAACTGCGTGAAAAGCATAACAAGTTTCTTGATGTTGCTGCATATTGCGTTGCTTTATCAATGATTGAGGGCGCTGCCAAGTTGGGTGCACCTCTCCCGCTGCGAATTTCGGGGGATGCCGCCTCCTGACGGCAGCGACGTGCGGCCGGCCTCTCGAAAAGGGCGGGCCCTTTTCGATCAATGATTCTTCTGCTATGGCAGCTCGAAAATCTGACCAACGACGCCAATCCGACGACGCCATGATGGGGTTTCGCGCAATCACTCTCGCCGATGATCGCAGCGGCGAGGAAACCCTCTATGGGCCATGCAGATGACATCCCGATAGGTCTGCGCTCTCGCGCGCAAAGCAAACTGGGGAGGAGCGGGAAACCCTCTGTTCCACCGGCTGACGTCGTGTCTAGACTCTCGTTGTCGAAGCCGAAAGCAGCTGCCACGACACCCACCGAGACAACCTATCGAGCGGGAATTGCGTCATGTCGACAGTCGGCCGGTCTGCACCGGAAAAGTCAGCTGAACCGGGTGGATTCGGGCGCTATCTCATCGCAGTCGGAATTGTGGGCCTGGCGGCCGCGTTCGCGTTTTCGCTCGGTTTGTCGCTGTTCTCGTCCGACGTGTGGACGTTGCGCGATGGAGTGCTGCAGATTCCGCGCCAAGGCGACACCAACTGGTATCGTGATTTCGGAGGCCGCAGCATTCCGCAGATCCAGGACCAGGATATCTTCTACAGCAACCTCGGAGGATCGGTCGAAGCCGCCAAGCGGGCTGACATTGTCTTTCTTGGTCCGTCCTTCGTCAGCTATGCCGTGGACCGGCAGACGCTCGCGCAATCGCCGGTGCTCGGTCGATTGGGGATCTACAACATGGCCTTCGTGGGCATTCGCGGCGGTGAGTTCTCGCGGCTCGTGATCCAACGTTGGAAAATCCGTCCGCGTCTGTGGATCATCAATGCCGACGATCAGTTCGTGCACTTTTTCAGCAACGATCTCAACGTCACTCTTGGTCCGCAGAAACAGCCCATTGCCGCCGTCCAGCGCAATCGAATGCGGGGGTACCTGACGGTGATCGGCCGCAATTTGCACTGGCGTATCGAGGACTTGGTTGCGGCGTATCAGAATGGCTATTTCTCGCCCACCGGCCTCTATCGCAACATCACTGATGGTGACATGGCGCTGGATGCCAATCCGGGCTACGTCGCCTTGGGCAACAAGCCGATGCTGTCGGCCCGCAATCCTGACTGCCATACGACCCCCGCGATTGTCGACTATGCGAAGAGATTTCTCAATGAGGTGGGCGGACAGGTCGTGCTCACATTGGTCCCGCATAGCCAGTCTTGCGTCCAGCAGGCCGCGGAACTGGCGAAAGAATTGAACATCGAGCTGATCGCGCCGCCATTCGATGGCCTGACGACGATTGACGGCGGCGGCCATTTGGATCGGCAGGGCGCTCAGGTCTTTACGAGCCATCTTGCTCGCGAGATCGTCAAGACGGCGGCCTTCAAACGGGCATTTCCCGACGGCAAATGATTGTGCGGGATTTCAGCAAAAGGCGACGCCGGCGCCATGCCGGTTCGTCCGAGACGTCGACGTCTCCCTGCCATCAGGGGCGATGTGACCAGGTGCGGTTGGATGCCGGAATTTCTGAATTCTCCTCTCTCTTAGGTTTGCTCGCGTTCATCCCCATGTTCGGCTTGGAAAATTCCCGACACCTCTGTTATAGGTGCGATCCAAACGGTTCAATCCCTGGTTGGCATTTGCGGGGCGATGTCTCCTTGGGGGAATCTCGCATTCGACCCGGCGAGCGTGCTGTCCTCATCCCGAGAAGTGATCCCGGGCGCGCAGCGCAGGCGACTTGAACGGCCGGTCGTCCAAGCTCTGCCTTGATCCGAACGCGCGGAATCGGGGATTTCAAGGTTGTGTGGAACTTGGTCGTATGAAACTGCAAAAGCGAAGGCCGATGCGCGGCGGGCGCCGACGGTTTGTCTACCAGGTCTTTGTCATAGTCGGGGCGACCCTCAATCTGCTGCCGCGACGCGTGGTGTTCCTTGGTCTGGTGATCGCCTTCGCCGCGAGACTTCCGCTCAGGCGGCGCCTGGCTCAGGCGTATTTTCCCTATGTGACGTCATATCTTGCAACTCGGCCGGAGTTTCGTTTTTCGACGGCTCTCAGCCGCCATTTCCCCGCTGCCTCGCTTCGAGCCCTGAGCAGCATCGGTGCCTATCGCGAGGCCGCCGGCATGGTCGGCCGCGATGCCTTGGCGTCCGATGACGCGGAGACCAGATACGCGCTGGTTCGATCCTTGTTCGAGCTGGGCGAGTTTTCGGAGGCGCGCGACGCCGCGGCAGGAGCGAAGCCCGAACAGCTCGAGGCGATGGTCGATCTCGCCTTCTACAAGGCCATGGTCGACCTCATCGAAGGGGATGAAGCGGCGGCGCTCGATGCGATGTTCTGGGCGTGTCGGAGCAGCCTGCATTTTTTCCGTCCCCACCAGAACATCGCGGCTCGGAATTCACCGCGTTACTTCCCGAACAGCCTCGATTTCCTCTGCGGGGCTCGCGGCCGGCTGTTCGACCTGTGCAACTTCACGGGCCAGCGCGTGATGCATGTCGGTCGCGGCGAGATTGCAATTCGCTTGTACGAGCGGGCTTTGAACGTGCAGCAGGAACTCCGGGCATCGCCGCCACCGCTTTCTGATGATTTGAGGCGGCTGCTCGACCGGCTCGGCGTGACCCTGGATGCGCTGCGGCTCGTTCCTGAGGAATGGGCGACGCAGATCGGCCATCTGGGCATGCTCGACATCCTGTTTCGCATGCGAGAGCTGGGCTGGTGGTCAGGCGAAGCCGTGATCGTCGTCCGCCCCGACAGCATCGCCAATGCGGTCTTCTTCAAGCTGTTTGAAAGTTTCGGCAAGGTCGTGGTGATCGGTGAAACCGTATCGGAGCGACTGGGTGAAGAACTGCTGTCCTTGCAGCGCTGGTACGGGTTGAATTTCAACGCGTTCAGGCTGCCGGACGGGCGGGTCGTACCTTGGCAGGACGCCGGTGCGATCGCCATCGAACAATGGGAGCGCGAGGGAAGAGGGCATCCGCTGCGTGACGCCTACGATCGGAGTGCGGCCGCCGCAGCGGCTGGCTTCGACGCGTTCCGTTCCAGCCACGGCATGAAGCCCGACGACTGGTATGTGTGCCTGCACACGCGGGACGCTGCGCACTATTTCGAGTTCATGGGCACAGGGCAGACCCATCGCAATGCGCCGATCGAGACGTCTTTGGACGCCATTCGTCTGATCACCACCCATGGCGGATGGGTCATCAAGCTCGGTGGTCCGAACTCGCCGAGGCTTCCGCCGATGGCTCGCACGATCGATTACGCGCTGAGCGAATTCAGATCGGAGCTGATGGACATCCACCTGATTCGCCATGCCCACGCATTCATTGGGACGACGTCCGGGTTGACGAATGTCGCTGTCAGTTTCGGAATTCCTTGTGCGATCGTGAATGCGATCACGACCGACGCCCAGCTGTGGAACAGCAACGTCCGTTTTGCCCTCAAGCCCGTCAGGCTAGCAGACGGCACCGTGCTGACGCAGCATCAACTGACGACGTCGCCCTGGCGCTGGCGCGTGTTCGATGCGGCCGTGCTGGGCCGGAGCGGTGCGCATCCGGAGACCAACTCGGCGGACGACATCCGCCACACGGCCGATGAGGTCCTGGCCATCGCCGACGGTCGGTTGGCTGAATTCGAAGGCGATCACGATGGCGCAGGACTGTTGTCGCGCTGGAGGCGTGCGCTGGGGCTGCCCTATTACTACGGCACCAGCCGTCCGAGCCTCGGTTTCCTGGCCAATCATGAGACGGAGTTGCTGCGCGACGCCGTCGAGGGCCACTGAGCCATGCAGATGGGGGACGGGGTGGCGGAGATGGCACCATGTGCGGCATAGCCGGCCTGCTTCGCCCCGGCGGAGCCGACGAGGCCCAACTGACCGGAATCATTGATCGCATGACGACGGCGCTGGCGCATCGGGGGCCAGATGCGTCCGGCAGTTGGATCAGCGCTGCGAGGGGCCTCGCCTTCGGACATCGCCGTCTGGCGATCCTCGATCTCTCCGAGGCCGGGGCGCAGCCGATGCACAGTGCCTGCGGGCGCTACACCGTCACCTTCAACGGCGAGATCTACAACCATCTCGATGTCCGTGCCGAGCTGGAGGCCGGTGGCGACGCGCCGAATTGGCGCGGTCATTCCGATACCGAAACGCTGCTCGCCGCGATCAGCCGATGGGGCGTTCGACCGACGCTTCAGCGCCTGATCGGCATGTTCGTCTTCGGGCTGTGGGACGCCGAGACTCGGCAATTGATCCTGGCACGCGACCGCTTCGGCGAAAAGCCGCTGTTCTACGGCTGGAGCAACGCTGATCTGGTGTTCGGCTCCGAGCTCAAGGCGCTGGCGGCGCATCCCTCCTGGGCGCCGTCGCTCGACCGAGCGGCGCTCACGGCGTTCATGCGCTATTCCTACGTGCCGGCGCCCGCCACGATCTGGACCGGCATACGCAAGCTGCCCTCGGCGTCGTTCGTGAGCTTCTCCGCGGATGCGGCTCCCGGCGGCTGGCCGCTGCCGCAACCCTATTGGTCGCTGCGCGATCGTGTCGCCGCCGCTCAGGACGATCGCATTGCCGACGAGGGCGAGGCGGTCGAACGGCTGGAGCAGCTGCTGTCGGTGGCCGTGAAGCGACAGTGCTTGTCGGACGTGCCGCTCGGCGCGTTCCTGTCCGGCGGCGTCGATTCGTCGACGATTGTCGCCCTGATGCAGGCGCAGGCGGGCCAGCCTGTGCGCACCTTCAGCATCGGCTTCGCCGAAGGCGGCTACAACGAGGCCGAGGACGCGCGCAACGTCGCGCAGCATCTCGGCACCGATCACACCGAGCTCTATGTCGATGCGCGGACCGCGATGGACGTGGTGCCCAAGCTGCCGCGGATCTATGACGAGCCGTTCGCCGACTCCTCGCAGATCCCGACGCATCTGGTCGCGCAGCTCGCGCGCCGGCATGTGACTGTCGCATTGTCAGGTGACGCGGGCGACGAGCTGTTCGGCGGCTACAACAGGCATGTCTGGGGCGGCGCGCTACAGGCGCGCCTTGGTCGCGTGCCGATGCCGCTGCGGCGTGCGATTGGTGCCGTTCTCGGTGCGATCGCCCCAGAGCCGGCCGATACGGTTCTCAGGGCGCTGCAGCCGGTGTTGCCGGCCCGATTGAAGGTTCGGCATGCCGGCGATCAGGCGGCCAAGCTCGGCCGCGTCATTGCCGCCGACGGCTTTGATGGTCTCTACCGGGCGCTGTGCTCGATCGATCAGGATCCGGCCGGGACGGTGGTGGGCGGCATGGAGCAGGAAAGTTGGGCAGGGAACGAGATGCGGCAGCTTGCGGCACAGCTCGACCCGCTCGACCGCATGACCCTGGCAGACTCCCTCAGCTATCTCAGCGACGACATCCTGCAGAAGGTGGATCGCGCGGCGATGGCGGTGGCGTTGGAGACGCGCGTGCCGTTCCTCGACAAGGACGTCGTCGAGTTTTCAGCCAAGGTTCCTTCCGGCATGAAGGTGCGGGACGGTCGCGGCAAATGGTTGGTACGACAGGTGCTGTATCGCCACGTGCCGGCTGAGATGATCGATCGGCCGAAGACGGGCTTCAGCATTCCCCTCGACGCGTGGCTGCGTGGGCCGTTGAAATCATGGGCCTCGGACCTGCTGTCGCCGGAGCGGCTGAGGCGGCAGGGTCTGTTCGATCCGGTGCGAGTGACGCGCATGTTCGACGAGCATCTCAGCCGCCGCCACAATCATTCCTACTGGCTTTGGAACGTGCTGATGGCGCAGGCCTGGCACGACGAATGGGCGCGCGCCGCCTAGAGCATGATCCGGAAAAGTGGAAACCGGTTTTCCGAAAAGATCATGCTCAAACAAAGAGATGAGATCATGATGCGATTCCGTGGAATCGCATCATGATCCAGGTCAGTCTTCGACCGTCGCGGGAACGGCGAGGCGGCCTGCGCCCTTTTCTGCGCTGAGAATCCACACGAGGCCGCCCATGCCGCCGACGATGAAGTAGACCGCGCCGAACAGGATCGAGACCACGGTGCCGTCGGCCGGCGCAAGCCCGGCATAGCCGAATGCGACCATCATCGTCGCCTCGCGGACGCCCCAGCCAGCGATCGAGATCGGCAGCATCGTGATCAGCATGATTGGCGGGGTCAGCAGGAATAGCTGTTCGAATGCGGCTGGCGCCGCGATGGAGCGCACGGCGCACCAGGCGATGACGACGGCCAGCACGTGGATCGAAAGCGACAGCACGGCGATCTTCGCGGCCGTGGTCCGGCCGAAGATTACCCTGTTCGCGATCACCGAGCAGGCATAGACGTGGCGCGTCGGCCACCACGCCTTCATCCACGCCGCCGGCAGATGGCCGATGGTGAGGAAGCCGACGCCGGCCGCCAGTGCGGCGGCGTCGACCAGCACCAGGGCCAGGCGCCCGTGCTGGTCGGCGATCATGCCATAGCTCCACGGCAGGCTCGCGACGATGATCAGCGCTAGCGCGATGAAGCCGACGGCGCGGTCGGTCAGGATCGAGTAGCTGGCTGCGCGCCAGCCGGCGCCGGTGCGCCCGATCAGCCACAGTCGCACGGCGTCGCCGCCGATCGAGGACGGCAGGGTCTGATTGAAGAAGGCGCCGATCATGTTGTAGCGGAACGCCTGCATGTCCGTCAGCGGCGCGCCGCACAGCGCGGAGATCTCGCGCCACCGCAGGGCGCCGATGAAGATCTGCACCAGCGTGATAGCCACCGCCAGCCCGATCCAGCCGATGTTGATCTGACTGAGCCGCTCGCGGATCGCCGCAAAGTTGATCCCGCGCAGAGCGAGATACAGCAGAGCCAGCGACACCACGATCCGGAGGAGAAGAATCAAAAACGCACGCATGCCAGGCTGGCTTCGCTCTTGGTTGAAACGGTCCAAGCCGAGTGCGATACGCGCAACGCCCGTCCTGGCAGGGCCGGACCCCGGGTAAGGGGAGCCGTAGCCGCCCCTTGCGGTCCTGATGCCCCGGTGGCTAAACAGTCGCAGGGGTGGCGTCAATGGCCTCCGAAACGACCGGAATATCAATTTATGTCTCATGGCCGGAAGATTGCGGTGATAGGCCTTGGCTATGTCGGCCTGCCGGTCGCGGCTGCGTTCGCGCGGACAGGCTGCCCGGCGATCGGGTTCGATATCGATGCGGCCCGCGTCGCAGAGCTGAAGGACGCCAGGGATCGGACCTGCGAGGTCGATGCGGGCGATCTGCGGCGGCCGGGCCTGCGCTTCACCAGCGAGCCGGCCGATATCGAGACTGCCGATTTCTTCATCGTCACGGTTCCGACCCCGATCGACAGCGCACGTCGGCCCGATCTGGGCGCCATGCTGGCCGCGACGCGCGCCGTTGGCGCCGTTCTGAAGCACGGCGACATCGTCGTCTATGAGTCGACCGTCTACCCGGGCGCCGTCGAGGAAGACTGCGTCCCGTTGCTGGAGAGCTGCTCGGGCCTGAAGGCGGGGGCCGATTTCAACGTCGGCTATTCGCCGGAGCGCATCAATCCCGGTGACAAGACGCATCGCTTCGAGACCATCACCAAGGTCGTCTCGGCACAGAACCCGCAGACGCTCGAGATCGTGGCGGCCGTCTATGGCTCGGTCGTCACGGCCGGCATTCATCGTGCGCCCTCGATCAAGGTCGCCGAGGCGGCGAAGGTGATCGAGAACACCCAGCGCGATCTCAATATCGCCTTCATGAACGAGCTGTCGCTGATCTTCCAGGCGCTTGAGATCGATACCGGCGACGTGCTCGCAGCCGCCGCCACCAAGTGGAACTTCCTGCCCTTCACGCCCGGCCTCGTCGGCGGTCACTGCATCGGCGTCGATCCCTATTACCTCACCTATCGCGCCGAGAAGGCGGGCTACCATCCTGAGGTCATCCTGGCGGGCCGCCGCATCAATGACGAGATGGGCCGGCGCATTGCGCGCGAATGCATTCGCGGGCTGCTGAAGCGGAAAGGGCGCAGCGGCCTCGTCACGATCCTCGGCATGACCTTCAAGGAGAATGTGCCGGACATCCGCAATTCGCGGGTGATCGACATCATCAGCGAACTGCAGTCGTTCGGCGTCGAGGTGCAGGTCGCCGATCCCCTGGCCGATACGGCGGCGGTGCACGAGGAGTATGGCATCGGCCTCACGGCAGTTGACGCGCTGCGTCCAGCCGACGCGGTCGTGCTGGCCGTGTCGCACGATCAGTTCCTGGCCGGAGGCTGGCCTTTGGTTCAGAGCCTCCTCGGCGAGGAGAGCGGCCTCGTGCTCGACGTCAAGATGAAGCTCGACCGCGCGAGCAAACCCGCCGCCATCGAACTGTGGCGACCCTGACGGAGCGACCATGGCAGATCATCCCATCCTCGTGACCGGCGCCGCCGGCTTCATCGGATTTCACCTGTCGCAGCGGCTGCTCGCCGAGGGACGGCAGGTGGTCGGCATCGACAACATCAACGCCTATTACGATCCGAAGCTGAAGGAGGCGCGGCTCGACATTCTGAAGGCGGCGCCCGGCTTCACCTTTCACAAGCTCGATCTCATCGACCGTGCCGGCATCAAGGCGCTGTTTGCCCAGCATCGCTTTCCCGCCGTGGTGCATCTCGCGGCCCAGGCCGGCGTGCGCTACTCGCTGGAAAATCCGCACGCCTATGTCGATGCCAATCTCGAGGGCTTCATCAACGTCCTCGAGGGTTGCCGCCATCATGGCTGCGAGCATCTGCTGTTCGCATCGTCCTCATCGGTCTATGGCGCCAACACCAAGCTGCCGTTCTCGGTCAAGGACAATGTCGATCATCCGATCAGCCTCTACGCGGCAAGCAAGAAGGCCAACGAGCTGATGGCGCATTCCTACAGCCATCTCTACCGCCTGCCGGCCACCGGGCTGCGCTTCTTCACCGTCTACGGCCCCTGGGGCCGTCCCGACATGGCGATGTTCATCTTTGCCAAGGCCATCCTCGCAGGGCAGCCGGTCAAGCTGTTCAATCAAGGCCGGATGCGGCGTGATTTTACCTATGTCGACGACATCGTGCAGGCCATCGTCCGCCTGATCGGCCGCCCGCCCCAGGGAAACCCGGATTGGGATGGAAACAGGCCCGATCCGTCGAGCAGCCGGGCGCCATGGCGGATTTACAATATCGGCAACAATCATCCCGAACAGCTGATGGACGTGATAGTACTACTAGAGAAGGAGTTCGGGCGGCCGGCCATCAGGGAGATGCTGCCGATGCAGCCCGGCGACGTCGAAGCGACCTATGCTGATGTCAGCGACCTCGAACGCGACATCGGCTTCCGGCCGGCGACCTCGATCGCCGACGGCATCGGACGTTTTGCGAAATGGTACCGCGACTATCACCGAATTTAACGGGTTGATTCATGACCGGACGCATCATTCCTCTCATCATGTGCGGCGGCGCTGGGACCCGGCTGTGGCCGGCCTCGCGGGAGGTTCGCCCAAAGCAGTTCCTGCCGCTGTTCGGCGCCCGTTCCACGTTCCAGGACACGCTGCTGCGCGTATCCGATGCCGATTTGTTCGAACGGCCGATCATCATCACCAACCTTGCCTATCGCTTCATGGTGCTGGAGCAACTGGCCGAGATCGGCATCGAGGCCGACGTCCTGCTGGAGCCGATGCGGCGTGATTCAGGCCCGGCCATCGCAGCCGGAGCCGCCTTCGCCCAGTCGCGCCATCAGGACGCTGTCGTGCTGGCACTCGCGGCCGATCACGTCGTTCGCGACACCGCGGCCTTCCTCGCGGCGTGCCGGCAGGGGCTCGCTGCCGCCGAGGCCGGCCGCATCGTCACCTTCGGCGTCAATCCAGAGCGCGCGGCCACCGAATATGGCTATATCAGCCCGGGTGCATCGGTATCCGGGGAAGTGCGGGCCGTCGCAAAATTCGTCGAGAAGCCGGATCAGCCGACCGCCGAGCGCTACATCCGCGAGGGCTATCTCTGGAACAGCGGCAACTTCATGTTCCGAGCGTCGGTCCTGCTCGATGAATACCGCAAGTTCGATGCGGGCAGCGTGCAGACGGTGATCGACGCTGTCTCCAAGGCCGGCCGCGACCTCGGTTTCATCATCCTGGATTCCGATGCCTTCGCGGCGGCCAAGCCGATCTCGATCGACTATGCCGTGATGGAAAAGACCGAACGTGCCGCCGTGGTGGCGGTGTCGTGCGGCTGGTCTGACGTCGGCTCCTGGCACGCGGTCTGGGAACTGTCCGACAAGGACGGGCAGGGCAATGCCGCGCGCGGCACCGCCGTGTTCGAGGATTCCCGCAACTGCAACGTGGTCACCGACAAGGCGCTGGTCGCGCTCGAAGGCGTCGACGATCTCGTCGTGGTGGCGGCGCAGGATGCCGTGCTGGTGTCGCGCCAGCGCGATGCCAACGGGTTGAAGCGGCTGGTCGCCAAGCTCAAGACCGTGGCGCCCGAAGTGACCGAGGCGCACATCAAGGTGCACCGGCCCTGGGGCAGCTATCAGTCGGTCGACAATGGCGAGCGTCATCAGGTCAAGCGCATCATCGTCAAGCCTGGCCAGCGCCTGTCGCTGCAGAAGCACTATCACCGGTCCGAGCACTGGATCGTGGTGCGCGGCGCGGCGCGGGTCACCGTGAACGAGACCGTCAAGACCGTGCATGAGAACGAATCGATCTACATTCCGATGGGCGCGGTGCACCGGCTGGAGAACCCGGGCAAGATCCTGCTGGAGCTGATCGAGGTCCAGACCGGGTCCTATCTCGGCGAGGATGACATCATCCGCATCGAGGACGATTACCGCCGCGAGTAGGGCGGGTCTCGCCTCGAATCACGCGAGCCGTGCTAGACAGCCCCGGACGTCGTCCGCCGGAGAGCTTCGTTGCAAAGCACGATCGGATCGCGCGCGTTCCAGAATGCGCGCCTGCAGAAGAAGAATCGCAAGCAGGCCGATAGCCTGCTGCCGAAGGCCGTCGAGGCCTACCGGGCGGGCCGGCATGCCGATGCCCAGGCCATCTGCGGACAGGCTCTGGCCCTCGTGCCCGATCATTTCGACGCCTTGCACCTTCTCGGCGCCTCCGCGCTCGATAGCGGCCGGCTCGACCTCGCCGAGCAGGCCCTGACCCGCGCCGTCGCGGTGGAGCCGCGCAATGCCGAGGCCCTGGCCAATCTCGGCCTCGTGCTGTTCAGCATGAAGCGCTACGAAGAGGCGCGCGCGGTACAGGAGCGCGCCGTTGCGCTCAAGCCCAATTTCGCCACGGCTCTGACGAGCCTCGGCAACACCCTGATGAACATGCAGCTGTTCGCGCAGGCGATCGAGATGCATGACCGCGCCATCGCCCTCAAGCCGGACTTTGCCGACGCTTATTGCAATCGCGGCATGGCGCAACTGCTCCTGCTGCGCAACGAAGAGGCCAAACAGAGTTTCGACCGCGCCTTGGCGCTGGCGCCGCGGCACATGCAGGCGACGTTCGGCAAGGGATTGGTCAGCGTCAATCTGCGGCATCTCGAGCAGGCGCTCGCTGCCTTCAACGCCGCGCTCGCCATGAAGCCGGGGACGGCGGCGGTCATCGCGCAGCGTGGCCGTCTCTACGTGCAGATGGGACGGTTCGCCGAGGCCGAGGCCGATTTCGATGCTGCGCTGGCGACCGACTCCGGGCTGGAGGCGGCGCTGCTCGGCAAGGCCCATGTCTGCGTGCTCACCGAGCGGATCGCGCCGGCCATGGTGGCCTGCAAGCGGGTGCTTGAGCAGAATCCGGCGTCGGAGGTGGCGCTGATCTGGCTCGGCACGTGCCTCGCAAAGCAGGGCGATACCGCCGGCGCCATCCAGCACTTCGACCGCGCCCTCGAGATCAAGCCGGATTTCGAGGATGCGATCATGAAGAAGATCTTCGCGCTCGATTTCTATCCCGGCGCCGACGTGGCCGTGCATCAGGCCGTCCGCCGCGAATGGTGGGAGCGGATCGGCGCGCATATCCCGCAGCGCCAGCTTGCCGCCATCGACCGCGACCCGGATCGCCGCATCACGGTCGGTTACGTGTCGTCCGACTTCCGCAGCCATTCGGCCGCGCTGACCTTCCTTCCGGTGCTGCGCCATCACGACCACGCGGCATTCAAGGTCATCTGCTACTCGTGCTCGCCGCTGGTCGATTCCGTGACGGAACAGTGCAAGGTCGCGGCCGACGGCTGGGTCGACGGATCTCAATTGTCCGACGATGAGTTGGCCGATCGCATCCAGGCCGACCAGGTCGACATTCTGGTCGATCTCTCCGGCCACTCGGCCGGCAATCGTCTCACCGTGTTTGCCCGCAAGCCGGCGCCGATCCAGGTCACCGCGTGGGGCAACGCGACCGGCACCGGATTGCCCGCCATGGACTACTTCTTTGCCGATCCGGTCACGGTGCCATCGGCGGTGCGGCCGCTGTTCGCCGAACAGGTCTACGATCTCCCGGCGCTGATCACGACGGATCCGCTGCCGGGAGCGCAGGCGACGCCGCTGCCGATGCTGCGCAACGGCCACGTCACGTTTGGTGTCTTCAACCGTGTCGACAAGATATCCGACGAGGTGCTGAGGGTCTGGTCGGCGCTGCTCCAAGCGTTGCCGGACGCCCGCATCGTCATCAAGAACGGCGCGCTGGAGGACGCATTCCTGCGCGACACGCTGATCGCCCGCTTCGCCGCGCACGGCGTCAACGAGAGCCGCCTCACCTGTCTCGGCGCCTCGATGCGCCACGAGCACATCGCAGCGTTCGCCAACATCGACATCTCGCTCGATCCGTTCCCGCAGAATGGTGGCGTCAGCACTTGGGAATCGCTGCAGGCCGGCGTGCCCGTGGTCGCCAAGCTCGGCAGCAGCGCGGCGTCGCGCGCCGGCGGCGCGATCGTCAAGGCGATCGGGCTCGACGACTGGGTGGCCGAGGACGACGAGGGGTACATTGCGATCGCCCTGAAACACGCGGCGCGGCCGGCCGAGCTCGCTCAGCTCCGTGCGGAGCTGCCGACGCGGGTGGCCAACTCGGCCGCCGGCAATGTCGAGACCTACACGCGCAAGGTCGAGGAGGGGTATCGCCAGTTCTGGCGCCGCTATTGCGCTACTGGCGGCTGAGGCCCATCCGTCGCGGCGTGACGCAAGGTCGCCGCGTGAACAAGCCCGATATGTAGTTCCACGCGTTATTCGGAGGCCGTCTTTGGCAAGCGATGTCGGTTCCCGCGCGTTTCAGAATGCGAGGCTGCAGAAGAAGCATCGCAAGCAGGCCGATGCGCTGATGCCCGCGGCCGTCGCCGCCTATCGCGGCGGTCGCCGTTCCGAAGCCCAGGCGATCTGCAGCCAGATCCTGGCGCTGCTGCCCGATCATTTCGATGCCCTGCACCTGCTCGGCGTGACGGCGCTGGACGGTGGCCAAATGGATCTCGCTTCGCAGGCGCTCACCAAGGCCGTCGAGATCGAGCCGCGACATGCCGAGGCGCTCTCCAATCTCGGCCTCGCGCTGTTCAACCGCAAGCGCTTCGAGGAGGCGCGCAAGTGCCAGGAGCGGGCGATTGCGCTGAAGCCAGCCCTCGTGGTCGCGCAGACGGGCCTCGGCAACACGCTGATGCGCCTCGGCCTGCCGGACGAGGCGATCGCGGCGCATGAGCGGGCCATCGCGCTGAAGCCAGACTATGCCGACGCCTATTGCAACCGCGGCATGGCACTGCTTCCGCTCGGTCGCAACGCCGAGGCCAATCAGAGCTTCGATCGCGCACTGTCGCTCAATCCGCGCCACATGGAGGCGATGTTCGGCAAGGGGCTGGCGAGCATCAACCTGCGTCATCACACCGAGGCGCTCGCGGCCTTCGATGCCGCGCTTGCCGTCAAGCCCGGTGCGCCGCAGGTGCTGGCGCAGCGCGGCCGGCTGCATCAGATGGCCGGCCGTTTCGACCAGGCGAAGGCGGACTACGAGGCGGCGCTGGCGCATGATCCGATGCTGGAGATGGCGCTGCTCGGCAAGGCCCAGCTCGGCCACTTCAAGGACGTCGCCCAATCCGTCGATGCCTGCCGCAAGGTGCTGGAGCGGAATCCGCGCTCCGAGGAGGCCTGGTTGTGGCTCGGCATCTGCTACGCCAAGCAGGGCGAGGTCGTTGCGGCCGTCGAGCATTTCGATCGCGCTCTTGAAATCAGGCCCGATTTTGCCGAGGCCATGACTGCGAAGATTTTCACGCTCGAGTTCATGCCGGAGGCCGACTTTGCGCTCCAGCAGGCGGCACGGCGCGAATGGTGGCAGCGGATCGGCGCCCACATCCGGCGCCGGCCGGTGCCGAAGCGCGATCTCGACCCGGAGCGGCGTCTGACGATCGGCTACGTCTCGTCCGACTTCCGGAATCATTCGGCCGCGCTAACATTCCTGCCGGTGCTCAGGCATCGCGACCCGCAGAATTTCGCAGTCGCTTGCTACGCCTGCTCGCCGGTGCAGGATGCCGTCACGGCGCAATTCCGTGCCTGCGCCGACCTCTGGGTCGACGCCGCGCAGATGTCGGACGACGAGCTGGCCGACCGCATCGACGCCGATGGCGTCGATATCCTGATCGATCTCTCCGGCCACTCCGCCGGCAATCGCCTGCCGCTGTTTGCCCGCAAGCCCGCTCCGGTCCAGGTCACGGCCTGGGGCAGCGGCACCGGCACGGGGCTGCCGACGATCGACTATTTCTTGGCCGATCCGGTCACAGTGCCCGAGACGGTGCGTCATCTGTTCGCCGAGCAGATCCATGACCTGCCGGCGGTGATCACCACCGAAGCGCTGCCGGACATCGCGCCGACGCCGCTGCCGATGCTCCGCAATGGCTTTGTGAGCTTCGGCGTGTTCAATCGGTTGGACAAGATCTCCGATCCTGCGCTGATCGTCTGGACACGGATCATGCAGCAGCTGCCGGACTCGCGCATCGTGATCAAGAGCAGCTCGCTCGATGATCCCCTGTTGCGTGACCGGCTCCTGGCGCGCTTCGCCGCGCAAGGCGTCGCGCCGGAGCGCGTGGTCTGTCTCGGCTGGTCGACGCGCGAGCGGCAGATCGCGCAGTTTGCCGAGGTCGACATCTCGCTCGATCCGTTCCCGCAGAATGGCGGCGTCAGCACCTGGGAGTCGCTGCAGGCCGGCGTGCCGGTCATCGCCAGGCTCGGACGCAGCGCGGCGTCGCGCGCCGCCGCGGCGATCGTCACGGCGGTCGGGCTCGGCGAGTTCGTCGCCGAAGACGACGACGGGTATGTCGCGCTCGCCGCGAAGTGGGCCTCGAAGCCGGCTGAGCTGGCGAAGCTGCGGACCGCGCTGCCGGCGATGGTCGCGGGCTCGGCCGCGGGCAATGTCGAGACCTACACGCGCAAGGTCGAGGAGGGCTACCGCCTGTTCTGGCGTCGCCATTGCGCCAGCGCCGGCTAGTCTTTGTGTCGCGGCATCCGGTGATGCCGCATGTGATGTCACTGCGTTCCCGCGATCTGCACGCCGCCCGTGGAGGCAAGTCTCTTGGCAAGCAATGTCGGCTCTCGCGCCTTCCAGAATGCGAGACTGCAGAAGAAGCATCGCAAGCAGGCTGACGAGCTCATGCCGCGCGCCGTGGCGGCGTATCGTGCCGGCCGTCACGCCGAAGCCCAGGCGATCTGCAGCCAGATCCTGGCGCTGCTGCCCGATCATTTCGATGCGTTGCACCTGCTCGGCGTCACGGCGCTCGACGGCGGCCAACCCGATCTCGCCGAGCAGGCCCTGACCAAGGCGGTCGAGATCGAGCCGCGGCATGCCGAGGCGCTCTCCAATCTCGGCCTCGCGCTGTTCAACCGCAAACGCTTCGAGGACGCGCGCAAATGCCAGGAGCGGGCGATTGCGCTGAAGCCGAATCTGCTCGTGGCGCTCACGGGTCTCGGCAACACGCTGATGCGCCTGGGGCGGCCGGAGGAGGCGATCGCCGCGCATGACCGGGCGATCGCGCTCAAGCCGGACTATGCCGACGCCTATTGCAATCGCGGCATGGCGCTGCTTCCGCTCGGTCGCAACACGGAGGCCAACCAGAGCTTCGATCGCGCGTTGTCGCTCAACCCGCGCCACATGGAGGCGATGTTCGGCAAGGGGCTCGCGAGCATCGCCCTGCGCCATTCCGATGAGGCGCTGGCGGCCTTCGACGCTGCCCTCGCCATCAAGCCGAACGCCGCGCAAGTGCTGGCACAGCGCGGCCGGCTGCATCAGCAGGCCGGACGTTTCGACAAGGCGATGCCCGATTTCGAGGCCGCGCTGGCGCTCGATCCGCGACAGGAGGTGGCGCTGCTCGGCTTCGCGCAGCTCAGTGTGATCAGGGACAACATCGCGCCGGCGATGGACGCTTGCCGCAAGGTGCTGGAGATCAATCCCGCGTCCGAGGTCGCCTGGACCTGGCTCGGCGAATGCTTCTGCAAGCAGGGCGATCTCACGACGGCCCTGCAGCACTTCGAGCGCGCGCTCGCGCTCAAGCCCGACTATGGCGATGCGATCACCGCCAGGATCTTCCTGCTCGACTTCATGCCAGACACCGATTTCGCCCAGCATCAGGCGGCGAGACGCGAATGGTGGACCAGGATCGGCAGCCAGGTCGCGCGCCGTCCGCCGCCGGTGCGGGATCGTGATCCGGAGCGGCGCCTGACGATCGGCTATGTCTCGTCCGATTTCCGCAGCCATTCGGCGGCGCTGGTGTTCCTGCCGGTGCTGCGTCATCACGACCACGCCGCGTTCAAGGTGATCTGCTACTCCTGCTCGCCGCTGCGCGACACGATGACGGACCAGTGCCGCGCGGCCGCCGACCTCTGGGTCGACGCCTGGCAGATGTCGGACGAGGAGCTGAGCGATCGCATCGAGGCCGATCAGGTCGATATCCTCGTCGATCTCTCCGGCCATTCCGCCGGCAACCGGCTGCCGGTGTTCGCCCGCAAGCCGGCGCCGGTCCAGGTCACGGCCTGGGGCAGCGGCACCGGCACCGGCCTCCCCACGATCGACTACTTCTTCGCCGATCCGGTGACCGTGCCCGAAGCTGCACGTCATCTGTTCGCCGAGCAGGTCTACGACCTGCCGGCCGTGATCACCACCGATCCGGTGCCGGGATGGCAGCCGACGCCGCTGCCGATGCTGCGCAACGGTTACGTCACATTCGGCGTCTTCAACCGGATCGACAAGATCTCCGAGCCCGCGCTCGCGCTCTGGTCGCGGCTGATGGGAGCGCTGCCGGAGTCGCGGATCGTCATCAAGAACGGAGCGCTCGATGATCCCTTGCTGCGCAACCGCCTCGTCGCCCGCTTCGTCGCGCATGGCATCGCGCAGGAGCGCATCACGTGCCTCGGCCTGTCGACGCGCGATCAGCACATCGCGCAGTTCGCAGGCATCGACATGTCGCTCGATCCGTTTCCGCAGAATGGCGGCGTCAGCACCTGGGAGTCGCTGCAGGCCGGCGTCCCCGTGATCGCGAAGCTCGGCCACGGCGCGGCAGCGCGCGCGGCAGCCGCCATCAACACGGCGGTCGGGCTCGGCGACTTCGTGGCCGAGGACGACGACGGCTACATCGCCATCGCCCTGAAGCAGGCCGCGCAGCCTGCGGCTCTCGCGAAGCTGCGGACGGAGCTGCCGGCGATGGTTGGCAGCTCCGCCGCCGGCAATGTCGAGACCTACACGCGCAAGGTGGAGGAGGGCTACCGCCTGTTCTGGCGTCGCACCTGCGCGTCCGCCTGACAGGCGGTCGAAGCTATAGCCGCGCGGCACCGACGATGCGCCCCTCCGGGCTTTCGAGCAGCACGGCCGCATCCTCGCCCTCCGGCATCGGCTCGGTGAGGCGCAGCGCCGTGCCGCTCCAATCGCCGAGCGTGCGCACCGAGCGCACCACGTTCAGCTCCTCCAGCGTGCGGCCGTCATTCTCGCCGCGGCGGATCGCCGTCTCATGCCGATGATCGAAGCCGACCAGCACGACGCGTCCACGTCCTTCACCGCCGCCGACCTCGACCGCGAGCTTGTCGCCATCGCGTGCGAGCTTGACCGGCGCCGCCGTCGCGCTCGCGCCCCTGGCGCGATCGATCGCGGCTCCCACCTCGGCCCTGTTGGAGCCGACATGACCCGTCACCCCGTCGACGACGATCTCCGGCGTGTAGGAGCCGTCGCCGAAGCGGCTGCCGTAGCGGGCCTGGCGATCGGTGGCGGCCGGCAATGAGAACGGGTCCTTCCAGCCCAGCCGGTCCCAATAGGTGACGTGAAAGGCGAGCGGCAGCACGTCGCGGCGCTGCCGCACCAGCTCGTTCAGATAGGCATTTGCAGGCGGGCAGGAGGAGCAGCCCTGCGAGGTGAAGAGCTCGATGACGACAGGCCGATCCACGGCGGCCACCGACGGCGACCACGGGGTAAGCGAGGCGAGCAGCACGGCGAAGGATGAGGCGTAGCGGAGCGAGGCGAGGCTGAGGGTCATGGGTGTTCTCCCGCGATGTGACGTGATCTCCTTCGCTGGCGGGATCCACCGCGTTACCTCCGGCTGCGGCCAACACGCAGGCGTGAAGGCGCCGCAACCGTTCTGTCCGCGGCCTGTCGTGACGCGTGAACAGGGCACTTGCCACACGTGAAGGGCATCGCACACGCCGTTCAAAAGACAGCGGTTTTCGTCCGCGCCCGATGTAACTTTCTGAATCAAATCGTGTCCTGAAAAAGGTTTCCGCATTCGCCTCGCTTCAACCGGCATGCTAGGAGAGCTTCGACCGGTGATTTGCAGTTCGTTAACCGTCATGGCCAATCCGTGACGTCGCAATCCGGGGACATTGATGGGGTCGATGACATGAGTTCCAAGGGGGCGGGCCACAAGGCCGAGCTGAGGCAGGCGCTGCGAGTCGGCGTCATCGGAGCCGGCGTGATGGGCAGCAACCATGCCCGCGTGCTCGCCGGACTGCCCGATGTGCACTTGGTCGGCGTGGTCGATCCGCTGCCGGCGCATCGCAGCCGCGTCACCGAGCTTGCGAACTGCCCGACCTTCGAGACGCTCGATGAACTCGTCGCCGAGGGCGTCGATGCGGTGACCGTCGCGGCTCCGACCCACCTGCATCATGAGCTCGCGCTCGCCTGCATCGCCCGCAAGGTGCATCTGATGGTCGAGAAGCCGATCGCCTCCACGGTGGACGAGGGCAGGGAGATCGTCTCGGCCGCGCATCGCGCCGGCGTCACCCTGATGATCGGCCATGTCGAGCGCTTCAATCCGGCGGTGGCCGCGATCAAGAAGGCGATCGCCGGCGAGGACCTCCTGTCGATCGCGATCACCCGCGTCGGCCCGTTCCCGCCGCGCATGTCCAATGTCGGCGTCGTCATCGATCTCGCCGTGCACGACATCGACCTCATCCGCTGGTTCACCGAATCCGACATCATCGAGGTGCAGCCGCAATTGTCGAGTGCGGTGGCGGAGCGTGAGGACATCGCGCTCCTGCAGTTCCGCACCGCCTCCGGCGTGCTCGCCCACATCAACACCAACTGGCTGACGCCGTTCAAGGCGCGCAACGTCACCGTGGCGACGCGCGGCAAGTACATCATGGGCGATCTGCTGACGCGCCAGGTCACCGAGTGCTTCGGCTTCAAGCCGGATGGCAGCTACTCGATGCGCCATCTGCCGGTCGGCCATGACGAGCCGCTGCGCGCCGAGCTGATCGCGTTCCTGCACGCGGTGCGCTCGGGCACGGCGCCCGCGGTCACCGGCGACGAGGGCGTCGCGAGTCTGGCGATCGCCACGCAGTGCCTGGAGACCTCGAGCCATCGTCCCGCCGAGGCGGCTGCTACCAAGCGTCGCGCCGTGGCCGGCTAGCCGGCCACGGCTCCGCTTCACCCTCTTTTCTCGATCCGAACATGTGTCAGAGCTCATGAACCAGCACCTGCGCCATCAGCCCATTCCGTTCATCGACACTGCCGCGCAGCGCCAGCGGCTCGGCAAGTCGCTCGATGAGGCGGTTGCCCGCGTGCTCGCGCACTGCCAGTTTCTCGGCGGCCCCGAAATCATCCAGCTCGAGAAGGAGCTGGCTGAATTCTGCGGCGCCAAATACGCGGTGAGCTGCTCCAGCGGCACCGACGCGCTGCTGATGGTGCTGATGGCCCAGGGCATCGGCCCGGGCGATGCCGTGCTGTGCCCGTCTTTCACCTTCTGCGCGACCGGCGAAGCCGTGGCGCTGACCGGCGCCACGCCGGTGTTCGTCGACGTGCTGGAGGACACCTTCAACATCGATCCGGCCTCGCTCCACCGCGGCATCGCAACCGCCAAGCGGCTCGGTCTCAAGCCGAAGGCGGTCATCCCGGTCGACCTGTTCGGACAGAGCGCGGACCACGATGCGGTCGCCGCGATCGCTGGGGACGATGGCCTGTTCGTGCTCGACGACGCCGCGCAGGGCTTTGGCGCCAGCTACAAGGGGCGCCGCATCGGCACCTTCGGCTTGGCGACCGCGACCAGCTTCTATCCGGCCAAGCCGCTCGGCTGCTTCGGCGACGGCGGTGCCATCCTCACCGACGATGCCGGCCTCCTGGAGCGCCTGCGCAGCGTGCGCGCCCATGGCGGCGGCAGCGACAAATACGACAACGTCCGCCTCGGCCTCACCGCGCGGCTCGACACCATCCAGGCCGCGGTCCTGATCGAGAAGCTCAGGATCTTCGAGGACGAGATCGTCGCGCGCAATAAGGTGGCCGAGCGCTACACGGCCGCGCTGGCCGATGTCGTGAAGGTGCCGCGTCTCGTCGAGGGCTGCACCTCGGTCTGGGCGCAATACACCATCCGCCTGCCCAAGGGCGTCGATCGCGACACCTTCGCTGCGGCGCTGAAGGCGCAGGGCATCCCGACCGCGATCTACTATCCGAAGTCGATGCACCAGCAGACCGCCTACCGCATCTTCCCGAGCGCCGATGGCGGCCTGCCGGTCAGCGAGCAGCTCTCCAGCGATGTCATCAGCCTGCCGATGCACGCCTATCTCGACGAAGCCACGCAGGTGCGCATCATCGACGTCGTGCGCGGCGCACTTCAGGGCTGAGGCATAAGGCATCGTTGACGTCACGCCGCTTGCAGCGGCGCGGCTCACAGCCCCGGCGGGCGATCTGCCCCGCCGACAGTCCCAACCAACACTGTCGTCCCGGCGAACGCCGGGACCCATACCGCGTGATCTCCGCAACGGGCAGGCGGCCCGTTCCGCGCACCCCACCAGCTGCACAGCGTATGGATGCCGGATCTGCGCCCGCCGCCGCTTCGCGTCGGCCGGCTTGTCCGGGATGACAGCGGTGAGATTAACGGCCGGCTCTCTGTAGGGTGGGCAAAGGCGCGCCCATCTGACGGCTTGTTTCGCCGAGCTATCGCGCGCCGTGCCCACCATTCCCACCACCGATGCGGATGCGCGGTGGGCACGCGACCGCCCTGCGGGCGGCTGCTTTGCCCACCTACGGCCGCGTTGCTCGCATTCCAATTTACATCTCAAACAGCGATCGACATAGCGGCGCATTCTCGCGGCACCTGGTGCCCGAGGCCTGTGATCAGTTCGTCCCTCGCAAACATGCAGAGGGCACGGGGAATGCCGGGCGCTGGCCGCACCCATGGCCCGCCTGCGGAAAAAAATGCAGGCGGCAGGAACCACAGGTTCAGCCGAGACATCCCGGCATTCCCCGCGCGATGGTTGGAACGGCTGCTTCGCGTTCTCCCCGGTGCTCCGGGCTTTTTGGCCACCGTCATCGGCACTGCGCCTTTGCGCATCAGCACCGACTTGGCATCAGCATCGGGATGCCAGGACCACGCGACTTGACCGTGCGCATCGATGTCGTTCGTCGGCATGGAGAACCATGCTGCAACATCGACACGCCCACCGCATCCCGCCTCAACGTCCGTGACGACCGCGAAGCGCCCCTCTGATCGAGACGGGACGGGCGCATACAATCATGATTTCGGAGAAATGGAAAGAGGAATATTCTTCCGGCACGGGGCGGATCGGGGGATGCGCTTGAAGTGGTGCGCGAAATGAGTTTTTTGGCGCGCGCGATTTGGACGACGCAACGCGGGTTCAGCAGGCGGGGCGATAGACCGCATCGCACTATCAACCGAGTTGGCCGGAAAGCTGGTCCCCTGCTTTGGCTTTCCTCGTGTTAGCCCGCTGACTGACCTGCCTCCAGCCTCGATCAGCATGTCACGCAGGCTGCCATCTGAATTCCGGCGGGACAGATCCGGTCCGCTAGTTCACCCCTGCGTGCTGAGACGCCCCATGCCGGAGCGAAAGCCGCACGCTCGGCGCCAAGGATGGATCGGACGGGCCGTCGAGCCTGCATTGGGCGAATATTGGACTCCAAGGCGGCATCTCATGCTACCTTAGTATGATGGTCGCAGAGGAGGGACGCATGCCGTGGAAGCTCACGACAGTCGCTGATACCCAGGTGCCCAATGGGCAGATCCTGCCTGGCTTCAACCTCCAGCAAGAGCGAAAATCCCCGTCCGTGAGGCCACTCTTCGAGGATACGACGAAGGCGAGCAAGGCTCGCGACCTGATGCAACAGATTCTCGATAGCGAAATCGCTCAACGCTTCCGCAGCCTGAAGTCCTAGAGCGACGTCTCTCTCGTCCGAATGCCGGTGCAGCTATGAAATTTCCCACGAAGTGGCTTACCTACAAGCAGCGTATCCAGGCAGACGTGCGAGAGGCGCTCACTCAACATGGAGCCGACGACTTCTTCGATCATTCGTTCGTAGAAGCCATTGCTGGACAGGTAAAGCAGCAGGAGGAATGGCTTCTAAAGCTGTTCGCGCTGCAAGCTGCCGTCATCGCCTTTTTAATTGTAGGCTTCGTGTCTCCGGATGCCAAGAGCTCGCTCTTCAGCGTTGAATTGAAAAGCATCCAAGGAATTCGTGAAGTACTTTTGGCGGTCTCTTCCACCGCGGCTGTCTTCATGGCTACACTGACTTACTCGCGAGATGCTGCGCTACATGTCGCTTCAGCGGTAGCCGAAGGAACCGTAGCATCCGAACTAAAGCACTTCGGCGTGTTTATCATCCCAACCGCGTTCAACGTGAGGATCTACATTCCGCGCGAGCACGACCGCTGGCAATTCGGATTATGGCACGGAAAAGCGTTTGTCATTGTTGCTGCGCTTCTCATCGTTGTAATGGTTTGCATCGCGATCGCAGCTTCCTTCGCGGTTCATTGGCTCTCATCTATGACATTTGGCAGCATCCATCCCTTGGACGTTGGTCCACAGTGGCACTGATTTATGTGTTATTGACCTACGTCTTCAATCTCGTTCTCATGCTCCGGATGACGTTACCCTTCCCGTACGTCGACAAGGGGGCGCTGAAAACGAGGCGCTGACGCTCGCAGCGAGTAGGGCGGATGGCAATTCGCCCTACGGGCTACTCCAGTGTCTTGCTGCGGCGATGGGGATCGCATGAAAATCTTGAAACTCTTCTGGCGGCAACAGCAAGACGGCGCATACGCCATTGTGGATATGAAAGGGCTGGATCTCTTGGGGCCAGAACGATCTGGACAGGAGTTTTTTGCTGTTCGTGACGACATTGTCTTAACCCAAACACCCCCTATCGGCGGAACGATCAGGTCCGCCTTAGGCGAAAGCATTGTGCCGGTCGTCGCCGTCGCCAATGGCGAACGTAGAGTACGATGCGTAGGCACTGCGTTCTTCATTAGTTGCTCAGGGTTGTTGGTCACCGCAGCGCATGTCATCACCGATCCGATTGACCGACGGTATGGAAACGTGCGCGAGGCTGAGGGGCAAGTCATTGAGACGCAAGGACTCGCTTTCGGCGTGCTCGTGCCGAACAATCCGCTGTTCCAAGCCCCAGGCTTCGCGTTCTATCCCTTCGAGTGGTCGATGCTCATGGCGCAGCCTCGCGACGCGCCATTCTCGTTCAGGGGTGTTGATGTCAAAATCACTTATGACATTGCGATATGTAAGGTGCCGGCGCGGACAAACACGAATTATCCGCACCAGCCTTTGACGCTCGTGCAGTCGGGCCTGATCGGCGTAGGCATGCGCGTAGGATCGGAAGCGCATGCGCTTGGTTATGCAGACATGTCGGATTTCGAACTCAACGTGAATGCTGCAGGGCAGATTTTCATCTCACAGCCACAGTTCGATCTGCATGGCTCGGTGGGCAAAATCATTCAGTTCTTTCCGGACAATTTGATCAAGCGGGATGTATCGACGCCGGGGCCATGCTTCTCATTCGGCGCCAAAATTCCAGGTGGCATGAGCGGTGGCCCAATTTTCGATAAGGAAGGCGTTTATGTCCATGGAGTAATTAGCAAGGGCTGGGAAAATCAAGAAGGGCCTGAGAATTTCAGCTTCGGGTCGATGCTGCGCCCCTCGATGGGTATCCCAATTGCGAGAATGGGCGGGAAGAGCCTCGACGCAATGCAGATGGCTCAGGCGGAAGGGATAGCCGTCCTGCGTGGGGCAGGTATGTAGTGTCGTAGGGACTTGAGCTGGCTGAAAAGAGGCCGCCGGGGCTGAAGCGAGGGGCAGCCATACCTCGTTTCATGATATGCGATTGTCTTGCCGCGAGCGGGGAAGGTTTTGGGCCGACGCCCTCGCAGGTGGGAGATGATCTGAACCAGCCTTGGGCTCGCAAGCGGGCAGAGGGGGCCGCGACCGTGTCGCCACACTTTGGCCCCAGGCGGCCATCGCCCACGTTCCCTGCTTCAAACTCCCCGCCCAATGCTCTAGAAGCCCCCCATGCTCGGACGCATTTTCACGGTCGGCGGCTATACGCTGCTGTCTCGGCTCACCGGCTTTGCCCGCGACATCATGCTGGCGGCGATTCTTGGCGCCGGGCCGGTGGCCGACGCTTTCTTCATTGCGTTCCGGCTGCCCAACCATTTCCGGGCGATCTTCGCCGAGGGCGCGTTCAACGCCGCCTTTGTGCCGGCCTATGCGCATGTCCATGGCGAGAAGGGGCCGGCGTCGGCGAGCCTGTTTGCCGACCGCATCTTCACGCTGTTGCTCGCGTCGCAGATCGTGCTCTTGATCCTGGCCTGGGTGTTCATGCCGCAGGCGATGACGATCCTGGCGCCCGGCTTCACCGACGATCCGGTGCAGCGGGACCTGGCGATCACGCTCACGCGGATCACCTTTCCCTATCTGCTGCTCATCACGCTGGTGACGCTGTATGGCGGCATGCTCAACGTGATGCAGCGCTTTGCCAGCGCTGCGGCTGCCTCGATCTTCCTCAACATCGCGATGATGGCGACGCTCGCGCTCGTGGTGTTCTTCCCGACCGCCGGCCATGCCGCGGCGTGGGGCGTGCTGATCTCCGGGTTCCTGCAGTATTTCCTGCTGGCCGGCGATCTCGCCCGCCATGGCGGGCTGCCGCGCTTTGCGCCGCTCAAGCTCGACGACGACATCCGCGCCTTCTTCAAGGCGCTGGGGCCCGCCACGCTCGGCTCGATGGGCACGCAGGTCGCGATGTTCGCCGACACCATCATCGCGACGTTCCTGCCGGCAGGCGCGATCTCGGCGCTGTATTACGCCGATCGTCTCAACCAGCTGCCGATCGGCGTGATCGGCATCGCCATCGGCACCGTGCTGCTGCCGGAAATGTCGCGGCGGCTGACGGCGAATGACCAAGAGGGCGCCATGGAGCAGCAGCGCCGCGCCTTCGAGTTCACATTGCTGTTCTCGGTGCCGTTCGTCGCCGCGTTCCTCGCCGTGCCCGACGTCATCACGCGCGCGATGTTCGCGCGCGGCGCCTTCACCAAGGGCGATGCGGCGGCGGCGGGGGCGACGCTCGCCGCCTATGCCGTCGGGCTCATTCCGTTCGTGATGATTCGCAGCGCGGTCTCGACCTTCTATGCGCGCAAGGACACCGCCACACCGGTGAAGGCTTCGCTTACGGGGCTGACCGCCAACGTCGTGCTCAAGGTGCTGCTGATGGGCTCGCTCGCGCAGGTCGGTCTTGCGCTGGCGACGGCTGTCGGCGCGTGGATCAACCTGCTGCTGGTGCTCGGCTTCGCCGTGCACAAGGGTTATCTGCGTTTCGATCGGCGGCTCACCATGTCGCTGATGAAATTTGCTGGAACTGGCGTGGTGCTCGCGGCAACGTTGTGGGCGACGGCCTTCGTGGCATCGACCCATCTCGCATCGCTCGGCCGCATGCAGGATGAAGCCGTTCTCGGTCTGCTGATCATCGTCGGCGCCGTCATCTATGTGGGCGCCATTCTCGTTCTGTTCGGCCCGCGCTGGCTCAAGGCGCTGGTGCGGCGCTGAGGTTTGCGCTGCAGCATCGCTTGCTGGCATGCCTGCCGAGAGTTGACCGCGCGTGTTGCGGCGCCGGCCATATGGCGTTTGCGCGAGTCCTCGTTCCGCTGCAATATGCCGTCCAATAGTTGCGACAATGCAAGCGGGAAGTGAAACCAGATGGCAGCTCCAATCAAGTTCGGTGTCGGACAAGGCGTTCTCCGCAAAGAGGATGACGCGCTGATTCGCGGCAAGGGCCGCTACACCGACGATCTCGCGCCATCGTCCGCCCTGCATGCCCTGGTGCTGCGCTCGCCGCATGCCCATGCCAAGTTCACCATCGACGTCACCCAGGCGCGGCTCTTGCCGGGCGTGGCGCTGATTCTGACCGCCGCCGACACCGCGGAGCTCGGTGGGCTGCCCTGCCTGTTCAATCTCGAGACCGATCCGTTCACCGCGCCGCCTTATCCGATCCTCGCCAAGGACGAGGTGCGCCACGTCGGCGACGCCATCGCCTTCGTCGTCGCCGATACGCTCGATCACGCGCGCGACGCGCTGGAGGCGATCAAGGTCGAGTGGACGACGCTGCCGGCCGTGACCGGCGTCGTGAACGCGATCAAGCCGGACGCGCCGCAGGTGTGGGCCGAGCACAAGGGCAACGTTCTGTTCGACGTTGCGATCGGCGACAAGGCCGCGACCGAGGCGGCGTTCGCCAAGGCTCATGCGGTTGCCGAGATCCGCATCGTCAATCCGCGCGTGGTGGCGAGCTTCATGGAGACGCGCGCCGCGGTCTGCGAATACGACACCAAGCGCGACCATCTGACGCTGACGGCGGGCAGCCAGGGCAGCCACCGCCTGCGCGACATTCTGTGCCAGAACGTCCTGAAGATCCCGACCGAGAAGATGCGGGTGATCTGCCCCGATGTCGGCGGCGGCTTCGGCACCAAGCTGTTTCCCTACCGGGAATATGCGCTGCTCGCGGTCGCCGCGCAGCGGCTGCGCAAGTCGGTGCGCTGGGCCGCCGATCGCTCGGAGCATTTCATGGGCGACGCGCAGGGCCGCGACAACGTCACCACCGCGAAGATGGCGCTCGCCGAGGACGGCAAGTTCCTCGCGATGGACGTCGACCTGATGGGCGACATGGGCGCCTATCTCTCGACCTTCGCGCCCTATATCCCGCATGGCGGCGCCGGCATGCTGCCGGGGCTCTACGACATCCAGGCCTTCCACTGCCGGGTGCGCACGATCTTCACCCATACCGTGCCGGTCGACGCCTATCGCGGCGCGGGCCGCCCCGAGGCGGCCTATGTCATCGAGCGCCTGGTCGATGCCTGCGCACGCAAGCTCGACATGAGCGTCGATGCGATCAGGCGCAAGAACTTCATTCCGCCGCGCGCGCTGCCCTACAAGACCGCGACCGGCAAGGTCTACGATTCCGGCGACTTCAACGCGCATCTCAAGCGCGCGATGGAGATCGCGCAGTGGAAGGAGTTTCCGAAGCGCGCCAAGGCCGCCAAGAAGCACGGGCTGATCCGCGGCATCGGGCTCGCGAGCTATGTCGAGGTCTGCGGCACCATGGGCGAGGAGACCGCCAATGTGCGGCTCGATCCCAATGGTGACGTCACCATCCTGATCGGCACGCAGTCGAGCGGGCAGGGCCACCAGACCGCCTATGCCCAGATCGTCGCCGAGCAGTTCGGCCTGCCGCCGGAGCGCGTCCACATCCACCAGGGCGACACGGCCGAAATCGCGACCGGCCTCGGCACCGGCGGCTCGGCCTCGATCCCGTCGGGCGGCGTCAGCGTGCAGCGCGCCACCCATGAGCTCGGCGACAAGCTCAAGCAGATCGCGGCGGAAGCGCTCGAGGCCGGCCTCGGCGATCTCGAGATCGCCGACGGCGTGATCCGCGTCGCCGGCACCGACCGGGCGATCTCGTTCGCCGATCTCGCCAAGCGTCCGGGCACAGATCCCGCCAAGCTCAACGGCAGTGCCACCTTCGCCAGCGCCGACGGCACCTATCCGAACGGCACGCATGTGGCCGAGGTCGAGATCGATCCGGCGACCGGGATCATCAAAATCGTCAACTACGTCATCGTCGACGATTTCGGCGTGACGCTGAATCCGCTGCTGCTGGCCGGCCAGGTGCATGGCGGTGCGGTGCAGGGCATCGGTCAGGCGCTGATGGAGCAGGTGGTCTACAGCAACTCCGACGCTCAGCTCGTCACCGGCAGCTTCATGGACTACGCGCTGCCGCGTGCCGCCGACGCGCCGTCCTTTACCTTCGAGACCCACAACGTGCCCTGCAAGACCAATCCGATGGGTGTCAAGGGCGCGGGCGAGGCGGGCGCGATCGGCTCCTGCCCGGCTGTGGTCAATGCGATCGTCGAAGCGCTCTGGCGCGAGTACAAGATCGATCACATCGACATGCCGGCGACCCCGGAGCGCGTCTGGATTGCGATCCGGGAGCAGCATCGCCGTCATAGTCTCTGAGTACTCTCCCTCCGTAGCCTCTCCGATATCCGCCTCAATTCCGGAATAATCCGCGGGCTGAGGGGTTGATCTAACCGAGCGACCCGTTCAGGTGGGCTGGACGGGATTGTGACAACAAAGGAGCGAATTGATGAAGCGGACTGTCGTGGCTGTCGCAGCTTTGCTGCTAGGAGCCGGCGCCGTGATGGCACAGCAGGATCTGGTCAAGCATAGCCAGGACACGATGAAGGCCAACGCCAAGAACCTCGGCGGTGTTCTCATCGCCATGGTGAAGGGCGAGAAGCCGTATGACCAGGCCGCGGTCAATGCCGCTCTGGCGCAGCTCGACGAGACGGCCAAGAAGCTGCCGACGATGTATCCCGCCAGCGTCAAGGGCGCGAAGTTCGAGGGCGACTACAGCCCGTCGCCGAAGATCTGGGAAGACCATGCCGGCTTCAAGACCAAGATCGACAGCTTCGCCAAGGTGGTCACCGAGGCCAAGGCCAAGATCAAGGATCTCGACAGCCTGAAGGCGACCGCGCCGGCGATCGGCAAGGAGTGCGGCGGTTGCCACGAGACCTTCCGGCTCAAGGCCAGCTGACCTGATGTGATCTCATGCGAGGGGCGAACGCGTGCTGCGCGTTCGCCCCGTTTGTTTGTGCGCCTGTTTTGTTTGTACGCCCGTGCGTCCTGTCGTATCGATCGCCGACGACGCCTTGGAGCTTGCGACGAAAACCACGACATCCTCCCCGCCGTGACGGAGCGACCATGTTGCGACGCCTTCTGCTTGCTGTCTGTGTGCTCGGTGCCGCGGGCCTTGCGATATTCTGGTGGCTGACGAGCCCGTCGACCGTGGTGCTCGCTGCGGCGACACGGGCGCCTGATCTCGCCAATGGCCAGGAGATGTTCAACATTGGCGGCTGCGCGTCATGCCATGCCGTCCCGAACCAGCCGGATCGACTGAAGCTCGGCGGCGGGCTGCCGCTGACCTCGCCGTTCGGCACGTTCTACGCGCCCAACATCTCGCCCGATCCCACCGACGGCATTGGGCGCTGGAGCGAGGCCGAGTTCGTCAATGCGGTGGTGAGGGGTGTGTCGCCGGGCGGCAGCCACTACTACCCGGCGTTTCCCTATGCCTCCTACGCGGCCGCGAAGATCGACGACGTCCGCGATCTCTTCGCCTACATGAAGACGCTGCCGCCGGTCGCCGGGGCCTCGCGCGCGCACGACATGCCATTCCCGTTCAACATCCGCCGCACCGTCGGGGTCTGGAAGCTCTTGTTCTTCGACGACAAGCCCTTTGCCGCCAACGCCTCGCGCCCGGCGGAGTGGAATCGCGGCGCCTATCTGGTCAATACGCTCGGCCATTGCGCCGAATGCCACAGCCCGCGCAATGCGCTCGGCGGCATCGTCTCGGCGCAGCGTCTGGCGGGTGGGCCCGATCCGGAAGGTCAGGGCTTCGTGCCGAACATCACCCAGAAGGGCCTATCGGACTGGAGCGAGAGCGACATCAGCTATTTCCTCGAGACCGGACAGCTGCCGGACGGCGACAGCGCCGGCGGCTCGATGGCGCGGGTGATCCGCAACACCTCGCAGCTCACGCCCGAGGATCGCAAGGCGATGGCGGTCTATCTGAAATCGCTGCCGCCGGTCGAAGGCCCGCCGAAGCCGAAGAAGCCCGCGGGCTGATCAGTTCGGCCGGCGCGCAACGCGGATCAGATCGGCTTGAAGCTGCCGTCGCTCTGGATCACCGTCAGCGACACCGGCGGTGGATTCTCCTTGCGCGCGTTGCCGAAGCTGACCACCAGCCCGCCGATGTCGAACTGGCCGACCTCGTTGATGATGCGCAGCAGCTCGGCGCGGGTCGGGTTAGGCCCGGTCATCGCCAGGGCGCGGGCCACCAGGCGGCCGGTGATGTAGCCCTCGAGCCCGATGAAGTCCGGCGTCTGGCTCGGATCGAGCGTCTTCATCGCGGCCTGATAGTCGGCGACGATGCGGAGGTCGGTGTCCCACGGAAACGGCACCACCTCGGAGACGATGACGCCGCGGCCTTCCGGGCCGAGCTCCTTGGCGAGCGCGTTGCCGCCGACGAAGGAGACCGCCGTGAAGGTCGGGTTGAAGCCGCTGCGATGCGCCATCTTGATGAACTCGGCGCACGGGCCGTAGGTGCCGACCAGGATCACCGCTTCCGGCTCCGCGCGCCGGATGACCTTGAGCGCCGCGCCGACCGCGCGCGTGTTGCGCTCGAACGTGCCTTCGGCCGCGAGCTCGAGGCCGCGGCGATCGAGATGTGTCTTCACGCCGGCCAGCACGTCGCGGCCGAACGCGTCATCCTGATAGAAGATCGCGATCCGGGTCAGGTGAAGCTCTTCGGTGAGGTACTTGATCGAGGCTTCCGCCTCGGCCGCGTAGCTCGCGCGGATGTTCACGATGTTCTGGAATTCGGGCGCCCGCAGGAATTCGGCGCCCGAGATCGGCCCGATGAAGGGGACGTCGTTCGACGCCGCGATCGGAGCGGTGGCCATCGCGGTCGGCGTGCCGACGGCGCCGATCAGCGCGAACACCTTATCCTCGTAGATCAGCTTGATGGTCTCGACCACCGAACGATCGGGGTCGTAGCCGTCGTTGCGGCTCGCCAGCTTGAGCCTGCGTCCGTAGACGCCGCCCTTGGCGTTGAGCTCGTTGAAGGCTGCCAGCAGTCCCTGGCGCGCCGCCTGGCCCAGCGCGGCCGACGGGCCTTCCAGCGCCGCCACCTGGCCGAACATGATGGAGTCGTTGGTGACGCCGAGCTCGTCGGCGCGCGCAGGCCCGGGCGGGAGCACGCCGGCGATCAGGATGAGAACGATGGAGATCCGAAGGCTTGAAAACCAGTTCATTGCGATCTTCGATGCTCGGGTACGCTGGATGACAACTCAGTCTAGGCGCGTTGAATGAAGACCTCGCTAAGGACGTAGCCCGCGCTTGATCGCGTTTTGGGCGGCCCTCAACAGTCAGCCGTTAACCAAGCCCCGGTTTCTGGTACTCCACAACGGATCATCTTTGACCGTCCTTAACTTACCGCGGCCAGCATCGGCCGCATCGTGGTGAGGGGCAGCCGTTTGGCGGGGGCCATATTGCAGGTTGAAGAGTACAGCGCACCGACGCTGCCGGAAAAGGATGATGCTCGCAGCGGTAGCGGGCGGGAGAGGCTGCGCGCGTCGTTATCGCGATACCGCCTTTATCGCCCTGCGATCATCGCGGCATGCGTCGGCGTCGTGCTGTCGGTCGTCGGGACGGTTGCCGTGGGACGCTGGGAAAACCGGCTGGCGCGCACCGATTTCGAAGGCGTGGCCGAAGCCCAGGCGATTCTGGTCCAGAACGGCGTCAACGAATATGTCAGCCGGCTGACCGCGCTGCGCACCCGCTTCGAATCCGCCAACGACGACATTACCCGCAGCGAGTACCAGACCTTCAGCGCGCGCCTGTTCGAGGCGCATCGCGGCATGCTCCGCCTGGCCTGGCTGCCGCGGATCAAGCGCAAGGAGCGCGGCGAATACGAGGCGGCGGCGATCACCGATGGCGTTCCCGCCTTTCGCATCAAGTCCTATCCCGACGGCACGGTGGCGCCGGAGAGCGACGAATACTATCCAGTCTACTTCTCCACCGAGGCGAAGACCTCGCCGGTCTACGGCCTCGATTATTGGAGCATTCCCGACCATCGCGCCGTGCTGGAGCAGTCGCGCGACTACGACGTGATCGGCGCGTTGCGCACGCGTCAGAACCTGATCAATCAGAACGAGCGCAACAACGCCGTCATGATCGGCATCCCCGTCTACGCCAAGGGGACGTCGCGCACGACGGTCGCCGACCGCCGGCGCAATCTCAGCGGCTTCATCATCGGTGTGTTCGACCTGCCGACGCTGCTGCAGTCGGTGCGCGCGAACAATCCCAACAGTCCGGCGCTTGCGATCAACCTTCTGCCGCCCGAACGCGTGATCAACGCCTCCGGCGTGGACCCGCAGCGCTGGCCCGCGGACCCCAGCATCTGGTCGACGACCTTGCGCATCGGCGATGCCGACTGGGTGTTCCAGGCGGCGCCCGCCGGCGGCAGCCTGATGGCGAGCCACAACCGCGCACTGGCGCTGTATGCGGCCGGCATGGCGACGACGATCTTCCTCGCCGTGTATCTCGCGCTGTCGAGCCGCAACGCCCTGCAGCTCGCGCTCGCCAATCGCCGCGTGCTCGAGCTGGCGCAGACCGACGCGCTGACGGGCCTCGCGAACCGCGCCTTCTTCCTCGAGGAGATGGAGCGCATCAACGACGAGAAGAACGGCCGCTTCACCGTTTTCCTGCTCGACCTCGACCGTTTCAAGAACGTCAACGATTCACTCGGTCATGGCGCCGGCGATGAGCTGCTGGTGCAGGTCGCGCAGCGGCTGAGATCGCAACTGCGCGACGAGGACGTGCTGGCCCGGCTCGGCGGCGACGAGTTCGCCCTGATCCAGGCCGGATCCGCCGACCAGCGCGCCGCCGCGATCGAGCTTGCGCAGCGCATCACCAAGCTGATCGCCGAGCCGTTCCAGCTCGCCGGGCAACGGGTCGAGATCGGCACCAGCATCGGCATCTCGCTCGCGCCCCAGCACGGCCGCGACCAGGAGCACCTGCTCAAGAAGGCCGATCTCGCGCTCTACCGCTCGAAATCCGCCGGCCGCAGCTGCTACACGCTCTATGACGATGCGATGTCGGCCGAGCTCGAGGCGCGCAACACGCTCGAGGGCGATCTGCGCGACGCCATCGCGCAGTGCCAGTTCGAGGTGCACTATCAGCCGTTCTACGACGCCGAGACGCGCGAGCGGCGCGGCGTCGAGGCGCTGGTGCGCTGGCGTCATCCGGTCAAGGGGCTGGTGCCGCCGGACAAGTTCATCCCGCTTGCGGAGTCGACCGGCCTGATCGTGCCGCTCGGCGAATGGATCATCGGTCGCGCCTGCGACGACGCCACCGCATGGCCCGACGACGTCAAGATCGCCGTCAATCTGTCGCCCGTCCAGTTCAAGCAGGCGGAGCTGTTCGACGTCATCCAGTCGGCGCTCGCGCGGTCCGGCCTCGATCCGAAGCGTCTCGAGATCGAGATCACGGAGTCGGTGCTGCTGGAGCGCGCGGCCGAGAACGAGAGCTTCATCGACAGGCTGAAGGGCCTCGGCATCTCGCTGGCACTCGACGATTTCGGCACCGGCTATTCGTCGCTGCGTTCGCTGACGGCGTTCCCGTTCAACAAGATCAAGATCGACAAGTCCTTCGTCGCCAATCTGAGCGTGCGCGACGAAAGTGCCGCCGTCATCTCGTCGGTCGTGACGCTGGCGCGGGGGCTTGGCATCCAGATCACCGCCGAAGGCGTCGAGACCGAAGAGCAGCTGGTGCAACTGCGCGCGCTCGGCGTCAACTTCGCGCAAGGTTATCTGCTGGGCCGGCCGATGCCGGTCGAGCAGCTCGAGCAGCATCTGGAGATCGCGCGCGCTGCGTCCGAGGCCGACGAGCCGCAGCCGGCCGAAGACGCATCTGAGGACGGCGCAACCGAGGACGACGATCCGCACTCGGCGGCCGTCGTCGCGCTCATTCCCCGGTCCGGGGCGCTGCTATCCCTCGCATCCAACGGCTGAGCGGCGAGGCGGTTTCGGCGTCCGCGTCGACCGACAGGCGTGGCGAGCCCAGCATGGCGGCCTCGCGCGCGGCGCTCGGCGTGATGCCGTAGGCGGTCTTGAACAGCCGCGTGAAATGCGCATCGGTACCGAGCTGCCAGCGCCGCGCGACCTCGCTGATGCGCAACGCCCGCGATCCGGTTCCCGCGAGATCGAAGAACGCACGGTGCAGTCGGCGGCGGCGGATGTAGTCGGCGATGCCGCCGATCGGCGCGAACAGGCGATAGAGCGACGCGCGAGACATCCCGAAATGCAGCGCCACGGCGTCGGCGCTGAGTTCGGGGCTCGACAGCCGCGCTTCGATATATTGGCGGACGCGGAGCAGCGAGGCGTCCGGCGTCACGCTGCGGTCGGCATCGCGGCGTTCGAGCTCGCCGCGCAGGCAGGCCGAGATCAGCGCGATCGTGCCCTCGACCACGGCCTGGCACTCGTCGAAACTCATGCGCGGCGCATAGTCGAGCAGTGCGCCGAAATGCCGCGCCAACAGCGGCGCCAGCGCGCCGCTGCGCGGCAGCACCAGGCCGTGCAGGTCGTCGACCTGCAGCAGGCGCGCATCGAACATCGGACGCGGCACCACCAACGTGACGTTCTCGAACGGGGTCGCGCGCGTTTCGAGTGTCTGGGCGAGATCGAGCACGCAGAGGTCGCCGGCCTCGACCCGGATCGGCGAGGCGCCAGCGACGCCCTCATAGCTGCCGTCCACGTAGAGCTGCAGGATGATGTGATCCACGCCGCTGCGGGCGACGGTCTCGGCCGATCGCCGGAACCGCTGGCCGCTCGCACGGGCCGATCCGAGCAGGACGGAGCCAAGCGCGTAGGACAGGACGTCCGCCCGGAACGGAGCGGCCTCGCCGGCCGCGAGCTCGTCGACCTCGAAGAACGTCGACGTGGCCTCACGCCACGCGGCAATGTTGGTCTCGGTGTCCATCTGCTCGGCGGAAAAGCCATAGCTCGGCAGCAGGGACGAAACGGCTTTGATCTCACTCTTCACACGGCGCCGCAGTCATTCTTGAGTTTTCGTCTCAACTTCTTGATCGACCGTATCGGATCGGTCGCCCGCCTTGACCCGATGCTCCGCGCACCGGTTATAGACGCCTATCGCCAAGTTGCCCGAAAGGAAAGCCGGGCCGTTCGACGGTCCCCCCATGACCCCTCGCGATCGAAAGGTCCGGCTTTTCAGCCTGCTGACGCGCACTGGCGGACACAGACCTCCGGCCGCCCACCGTCTTTCATGACGAAACCATGCTTGACCCATTTTCAGGACCTCGGCGCCCGTCGGTCACGACGGGCGCCTTTGTCGTGAGGTAGGTGGCCGACGGGCAGGCCGTCCCGGGCTTGGACGAGCTCGTCGCTAGGTGGCGCCGAAGGCCTTGAACGTGATGATGGTGTGGGTGTCCTGAATGCCCGGCAGCACCTGGACCTTCTCGTTCACGAAGTGGCCGATGTCGGTGGCATTGTCGACGTAGAACTTCACCAGCAGGTCATAATTTCCCGCCGTCGAGTAGATCTCGGAGGCGATCTCGGCTTCCGCCAGCGCATTGGCGACCGTGTAGGACTGGCCAAGCTTGCACTTGATCTGGACGAAGAAGGGAACCATTGCGGGCTGTCTCCGGAAGGCATCTTTCGCCTCAATATAGCGTTTTCCGGCGAAGTCGATACGCTTTCTCCGGTGGCCGGGCCTGCTTGCCGGGCGCGGCCGGCCCGCGCTAGGAAGGGGCATGAGCACCCCCGTCGCACTCACCATCGCCGGTTCGGATTCCTCCGGGGGAGCCGGTATCCAGGCCGACCTCAAGACCTTCGCGGCGCTCGGCGTCTATGGCGCCTCGGTGCTGACGGCGCTGACCGCCCAGAACACCAAGGGCGTGACCGGGGTGCACCTGGTGCCCCCCGATTTCGTCACCGCGCAGATCGATGCGGTGTTCGACGACCTCGCCGTCGGCGCGGTCAAGATCGGCATGGTGGCGCAGGCGCCGATTGCCGACGCCATTGCCGCAAGCCTTGCGCGCTGGACGCCGTCACACGTGGTGCTCGATCCGGTGATGGTGGCGACGTCGGGTGCCCGGCTGTTGCCGGAGGATGCGATCGACGCGCTGCGCCGCGGGCTGATCCCGCGGGCGTCGCTGATCACGCCGAACCTGCCCGAGGCGGCCGCGCTGCTGGACGAGCCGGTCGCGACCTCGGACGAGGCGATCGCGGCGCAAGGCCGCCGGCTGCTCGCGCTCGGCTGTCCGGCCGTGCTGATCAAGGGCGGCCACGGGCAGGGCACGGACAGCACCGACTATCTGATCACCGCGGATGGCTGCATCGCATTGGCGTCACCGCGCGTTGCGACGAAGAATACCCACGGCACGGGGTGTTCGCTGTCGTCGGCCGTGGCCGCAGGGCTGGCGAAGGGCGAGAGCCTCGAGGCGGCCGTGCGCAATGCCAAGGCCTTCATCTCCGGTGCCATCGCGGCGGCCGATCGCTTCACCGTCGGGCATGGCCACGGCCCGGTGCATCATCTGTACCGGTTCTACTGATTGAGATCACCCGATGCTGGTTCGAGCCGTGCGCATCAGCCGCGCGGCGGCGATCTCCTGCTGATGTCCCCCCATCACGCGGGCGCGATATTCGCCTGGTGATTCGCCGAACCAGCGATTGGATGCGCGGAAGAAGGTGCTCTGGTCGGCATAGCCGAGCAGATAGCCGATGTCGGTGAGCGTCATGCGGAAATCGGCGAGATGGCGCTGGGCGAGCTCGCGCCTGACATCGTCGACGAGATCACTGAAGGAGAGGCCTTCATCGGCGAGCCGGCGCTGGAAGGTGCGATCGCTCAAGCCGAGCTCGGCGGCAATGGCCGAGCGCAACGGGCTGCCGTCGGGCAGCAGCTTGGCAATCGCGGTGCGGGCGCGATGCGCGGTGTCGGTCTTGACCAGGCGCTCCAGCGCCTCGTCGGCGATCCGATCGTGGATTGCCGAAAGCTCGGGCGCCGAGGTCGTCAGCTTGCAGGCGAGATCCTGATCCGACACCAGAAAGCCGTTGAAGGGCGCATCGAATTCGAGCGGGGACTGGAACGCCCTGTTGTAGGACGCAATCGACAACGGCACAGCGTGCGAGAAGCGGGTGGCGAGCGGCGTCAAGCGACGATCTAGCATCCACCGGCATAGATTGAGCAGATTGACGACGCCGTAGTCGTAGCGCTGCCGCGGAATCGGGCATTCACCACCGAACACGTCGGTCCGCACCCAGCGGCCGCCATTGCCCTGCTCGAGCGTGATGGTCACCGCGTCACTTACCAGGCACATGTAGCGGATCAGGCGCGTCAGCCCGGCGAGAAGCGTGGGGCTCGACATCATGGCGTAGCCGGCGACGCCATAGTTGTCAGGCCGCGGCGCATCGAGCTTTGCCAGCCCGATGTCCGGATTGCCCGAACGCTCCGCCGCCAGCACCCACAACCGGCTCAGTGCCTCGGTCGGCCAGCGGCGATCGCAATCGTCGAGATCGTCGATCGAGAGGCCGACGTCGGCGAACAGCGCGGCCGCATCCAGACCTTGCTCGTTCAGTGTCGTCGCGACGCCGCGCATCCAGGACGACGATGTGGTTCGAATCTGCTGAGCCATCCCTTGGCCTTCTGGAGCCAGTGCTTTGGCCTCCTCGGGTCATTGTGCAGATGCACATGAGATTGCATAGCACCGGGCATTGGCGATCGCGACACGAAATTCGTTGTGCGACCGCATGGCTGGCGCGCAGGAGAAAATCATGCCCGTTCTGAAAACCAATGACGGCACAGAGATTTACTACAAGGATTGGGGCTCCGGCCAGCCGATCGTGTTCAGCCATGGTTGGCCGCTGTCAGCGGATGATTGGGATGCGCAGATGCTGTTTTTCCTCAATCACGGCTTTCGCGTCGTCGCCCATGACCGCCGCGGCCATGGCCGCTCGGCCCAGGTCGCTGACGGCCACGACATGGACCATTATGCCGACGATCTCGCGGCGCTCACGGCGCATCTCGACCTGAAGAACGCGATCCATGTCGGCCATTCGACCGGTGGTGGCGAGGTCGTGCATTATCTGGCGCGTCATGGCGAAAGCCGCGCGGCCAAGGCGGCGATCATCGCCGCCGTGCCGCCTCTGATGGTCCGGACCGCGGCCAATCCGGGCGGACTGCCGAAGTCCGTGTTCGACGACTTCCAGACCCAGGTCGCCACGCGCCGCGCGGAGTTCTATCGCGACGTCGCCGCTGGGCCGTTCTACGGCTACAACAAGCCCGGCGCCAAGCCGTCCGAGGCCGTGATCCAGAACTGGTGGCGCCAGGGCATGATGGGCAGCGCCAAGGCGCATTACGACGGCGTCGTCGCATTCTCGCAGACCGACTTCACCGAGGATCTCAAGAAGATCACGCTGCCCGTGCTGGTCATGCACAGCGAGGACGACCAGATCGTGCCTTACGCGGATTCCGCGCCGCTGTCGGCCAAGCTCCTGAAGAACGGCACTCTGAAGACCTACAAGGGCTTTCCGCACGGCATGCCGACCACGGAGGCCGCGACCATCAACGCTGACCTCTTGGCCTTCATCAAGGGCTGACGCCCTCGCGCGTCCTCCCGCATCACAAATCTGTCACGGAGATTCTCATGTCGAAGCTCGAAATGCTGACCCCGCAGAACTGCGCGGTCGCGCTGATCGACTATCAGCCCGCGATGTATCAGGGCGTGCAGTCGCACGATCGCCTCGGCGTCTTCAACAACATCCAGATCGTCGCCAAGGCGGCCAAGCTGTTCAAGATCCCGACCGTGCTCACCACGGTCGCCAAGGACTCGTTCTCCGGTCCGTTCATGCCGGAGGTGACCGAGCTGTTTCCGGAGCACGACATCGTTGACCGCACGGCGATGAACTCCTGGCTCGATGCCGGCTTCCGCAAGCAGGTCGCCGCGACCGGCCGCAAGAAGTTCATCATCGCGGGACTCTGGACCGAGGCCTGTGTGCTGTTCCCGACGCTCGACATGCTGCGCGAAGGCTACGAGATCTACATCCCGGCCGATGCCTGCGGCGACCTGTCTCTCGAAGCGCACAACCGAGCGATGGATCGCGCGGTGCAGGCCGGCGCGGTGCCGATCACCTCGTGCCAGTTCGCCTTCGAGCTGCAGCAGGACTGGGCGCGTGCCGAGACCTATGACGGCATGATGGAGATCCTCAAGGCGCATTCGCCCTATGGCATCCAGATCCGCTTCTCGAAGTGGGCGCTCGGCGAGCACGCCTCGGAAGGCGGCGCAAAGTAGCCCTGGGACGAGCGATGAAGATCTATCTGTTCTCGCTCGGGGCAGGTCTGTTGGTCGGCGTGATCTACAGCCTGCTTCAGGTCCGCTCGCCGGCACCGCCGCTGGTGGCGTTGGTCGGCCTGCTCGGAATTCTCGTCGGAGAGCAGGTGATCCCCGTGGGCAAGCAGCTCCTGAACGGCACCACGCTTGCTGCCGCGTGGCAGAAGGCGGCCTGCGCCACGCACATCTTCGGCATGCTGCCCGGCCATCACGGCCGGGCAGACACAACCATCGCTCCGGCGCGAGACGAGAAGACCTCATGACCGATCATCCCGACCTCATCCTGCATCGCGGCCTGTTCACGACGCTGGATCGCTCCAACCCGCAGGCGAGTGCTGTCGCGATCAAGGACGGCGTGTTCACCGCGGTCGGCCGTGAGCAGGACGTCATGAAGCTCGCTGGCTCGGCGACGAAGATCATCGACCTGAAGGGCCGGCGCGCGCTGCCGGGCCTGATCGACAATCACCTGCACATCATCCGCGGCGGTCTCAACTTCAACATGGAGCTGCGCTGGGACGGCGTGCGGTCGCTCGCTGACGCAATGGCGATGCTGAAGGCGCAGGTCGCGATCACGCCGCCGCCGCAATGGGTGCGCGTGGTCGGTGGCTTCACCGAGCACCAGTTCGCCGAGAAGCGGCTGCCGACCATCGATGAGCTCAACGCGGTCGCGCCGGACACGCCGGTGTTCCTGCTGCATCTGTATGATCGCGCCATTCTCAACGGCGCCGCGCTACGCGCCGTCGGCTACGACAAGGACACGCCAGAGCCGCCCGGCGGCGAGATCGCGCGCGATGTCCAGGGCAATCCGACCGGATTGCTGCTCGCGAAGCCGAACGCCGCGATCCTCTATGCGACGCTCGCAAAGGGCCCCAAGCTGCCGTTCGACTATCAGCTCAACTCCACGCGCCATTTCATGCGCGAGCTGAATCGGCTCGGCGTCACCGGCGCCATCGATGCCGGCGGCGGCTTCCAGAACTATCCGGACGACTATGCCGTGATCCAGAAGCTCGCCGATGACGGCCAGCTCACGATCCGGCTCGCCTACAATCTGTTCACGCAGAAGCCGAAGGGCGAGAAGGACGACTTCCTGCGTTGGACGCAGAGCTCGTCCTACAAGCAGGGCAACGACTATTTCCGCCACAACGGCGCCGGCGAGATGCTGGTGTTCTCTGCCGCGGATTTCGAGGATTTTCGCGTACCGCGGCCGGACATGCCGGCCGAGATGGAAGGCGAGCTCGAGGAGGTCGTGCGCATCCTGGTCCAGAACAGGTGGCCGTGGCGGCTGCACGCGACCTATGACGAGACCATCTCGCGCGCGCTCGACGTGTTCGAGAAGGTGAATCAGGATACCCCGCTCGACGGGCTGCACTGGTTCTTCGATCATGCCGAGACCATCTCGGACCAGTCGATCGACCGTATCGCCGCGCTCGGCGGTGGCATCGCCGTGCAGCACCGCATGGCCTATCAGGGCGAGTATTTCGTCGAGCGCTACGGCTTTGGCGCGGCGGAGGCGACGCCACCGGTGAAGACGATGCTCGACAAGGGCGTCAAGGTCTCCGCCGGCACCGATGCGACGCGCGTCGCCTCCTACAATCCGTGGGTCTCGCTGTCCTGGCTGGTGACCGGCCGCACCGTCGGCGGCCTGCGACTGTATCCGCAGCGCAACTGCCTCGATCGCGAGACGGCGCTTCGGATGTGGACCGAGAACGTCACCTGGTTCTCCAACGAAGAAGGCAGGAAGGGCCGCATTGCGGTCGGGCAGTTCGCCGATTTGATCGTGCCGGATCGCGACTTCTTCTCCTGTGCGGAGGCCGAGATCGCCGACATCACCAGCGACCTCACCATGGTCGGTGGCCGCATCGTCTACGCAGCCGCCGCGTTCAAGCCGCTGGACGACGCGGCTCCGCCGCCGGCGATGCCGGATTGGTCGCCGGTGCGCCGCTTCGGCGGCTATGGCGCCTGGCTGGAAAAGGGCGACGATGGCACCGTCCGCGCCCAGGCGATGCAGATGTGCGGCTGCACCAGCGCGTGCGGCATGCATGGCCACGACCACGCGCGGGCATGGTCCTCCAGCCTGCCGGTCTCCGATCTCAAGAGCTTCTGGGGCGCGCTCGGCTGCGCCTGCTGGGCGGTCTGAGATGGCGGGGATGTCCGACACGCCGCGGCCGATCGCCGCGGTGCTCGACTGGCGCTGGCTGTGGCCCGCGGCGCGGGTCGCGCTGGTTTCAGCCTATCTGATCGGCGGCGTCCAGAAGTTCATGGACTTCCCAAGCGCCATCGCTGAGCAGGCGCATTTCGGCCTGCAGCCGGCGGCGCTGTGGGCGTCGGCCGCGATCGCCGTCGAGCTGATCGGCTCGGTGCTCGTCATCGCGAACAGGTTCGTCTGGCTCGGCTCCGGCGCGCTCGGTGTGCTCACGCTCGTTGCGATGCTCACCGCCAATGATTTCTGGCACATGGCCGGCCATGAGCGCTTCATGGCGCTGAACGCCTTCTTCGAGCATCTCGGCCTGATCGCCGGCCTCGTGCTCGTCTCGATCATCTCCTGGCGCGCGCGCCGCGCTTGATCCACATCTGCTCATTCGAGGTCGTCATGGTCCGTTCCCGTCATCTGCTCGGTGCCGTCATTGCCACCACGCTGCTCGCCGCGCCCGCTCTCGCCAAGGACGCGGCGCCGCTGATCGGCGTGGGCGCGCAATACGACACCACGCATGTCTATGTCGCGCCCGACGACGTCGAGAAGTTCGCTACCTCTTTCCTCGCCACCTTCGGCGGCCTGAGCACCAAGCAGGTGGTTGCGACGGTGACGCCTGCTCCGAGCAGCACGACCTCGCAGCTGCTGCAGACGCCGGTCGGGACCGTCTCGCTGTTCGGCTTCAAGACACCAATCCCGTACCCATTCGGCGCCGAGCGCACCGGTTATCTCGTCACCGATCTGGACGCGGCGATCAAGGCGGCCAGGACCGCCGGCGCCGACGTGGTGGTTGCGCCGTTTCCCGATCCGATCGGCCGTGATGCGGTGATCCAGTGGCCGGGCGGCGTCAACATGCAATTGTACTGGCACACGACGAAGCCGTCCTACGCGGCGTTCCAGACCGTTCCCGACAACCGCGTCTATGTTTCGCCCCATCGCGTCGAGGCCTTCACGCGCGCCTTCCTGCGCTTCTCCAAGGGCAAGGTCGTCTCTGAGGACCCCAAGGCGCCTGGGGTCGAGATCGGTCGTCCCAACGATCACTATCGGCGCCTCCGCATCGAGTCGGTGTTCGGGCGGATGACCGTGCTCGTGACCGACGGCCATCTGCCATATCCGTTCGGGCGCGAGATGACCGGCTACGAGGTCGCCGATCTCAAGGCGACCCTCGACAAGGCGAAAGCAACAGGCGCGACCGTGCTGGTCGAACCCTTCACCTCGGATAAGCGCGAACAGGCGGTGGTGCAGTTTCCCGGCGGCTATGTCGCGGAGATTCATGCGCCGTCGAAGTAGGGTATTGCTGCGATTCCCGAGAGGTGACGGATGGCGCGGGTCCTGAGAAAGACGGTGGTCGCGAGCGCGCTGCTCGGCGCGCTATGTGCGGCCACGTCAGCTCTCGCCGAGGACAACGCCTCACGTCCGGCGATCCGTACCAACCGCTGGCAGGAGGACTGGTCGGTGCTCGCCGATCCCGCGCTGCGCACGGCGCCATCAGATCCGATCAAGTACATCCCGCTGCAGCAGGATCATCCGCAGAGCTACGTCTCGTTCGGCATGAACCTGCGCGAGCGGTTCGAGAGCCTGGATGCCGCGAGCTTCGGCATCGGTGGAACGAAACCCGATCAGCATGTCCTGCAACGGCTGCAGATCCATGCCGACGCACATCTCAACGAGCACTGGCAGCTGTTCGTCCAGCTGGAGGACGACCGTGCCTTCGGCAAGGCCAAGATCACGTCCGTCGACCAGGACCCGCTCGACCTCCGGCTCGCCTTCCTCGCCTATGTCAATGCGACGGAGAAGGGCACCTTCAAGGCCCGGGTCGGGCGCCAGGATTTCGACTTCGACCTGCAGCGCTTCGTCTCGTCGCGCGACGGGCCGAACGTGCGCCAGTCCTTCGACGCGCTGTGGGCCGACTGGGAAAGCGGCCCATGGCGCTTCATCGGGTTCGTCAGCCAGCCGGTGCAATACAATCTGGTGCGCCCGTTCGACGATACGTCGAACGGATCGTTCCTGTTCCACACCTTCCGAATCGAGCGCCAGGTGCTCGGCACCAACGAGCTGTCGTCGTATTATTCCTACTATCAGCGTGACAATGCGCGCTTCCTCGACGCAGCGGGTGCCGAGCAGCGCCACGTGCTCGACATCCGCTTCGCCGGCAAGCTGGCGGGCTTCGACTGGGATCTCGAGGCGATGGGGCAGGCGGGCTCGGTCGGGACGAAGCAGATCCGCGCCTGGGGCGCCGGGGCGCGCGCCGGCTACACCTTCGCCGATTTGGCTTGGCAGCCGCGCATCGGCCTTCAGCTCGACGGCGCCTCCGGCGACCGCCATCCCGGCGACAGCAGGATCGAGACCTTCAATCCGCTGTTCCCGAACGGCTATTACTTCACGCTCGCGGGCTTCACCGGCTACACCAACTTGGTCCACCTCAAGCCGTCGCTGACGGTGAAACCCGCGACCGATCTGTCGTTCATGGCGGCCATCGGCCTGCAATGGCGCGCGACGACGGCGGACGCGATCTACGTCCAGCCCAATGTCGCAGTGGTCGGCACGGCCGGGCGGGGCAGCGCATGGTCCGGCGTCTACGCGCAGCTGCGCGCCGACTATCGCTTCAGCGCCAATCTCACCGGCGCGCTGGAAGCCGTGCACTACAAGATCGGTGATGCGCTGCGCCGCGCCGGCGGCCACGATAGCGATTACATCGGCATCGAGCTGAAATACGCGCTCTAAACAACGAAGGTAGGACCACATGTCGCAATTCGTGTCCCGCAACGTTGTGCCGCTGCTGCTCAGCGTCAATGCCGGCTATGTCGACACGGCCGGCTTCCTGGCGCTGCAGGGCCTGTTCACGGCGCACGTCACCGGCAACTTCGTGACGCTCGGCGCGGCGCTGGCGCTCGGGACCTCGGGCGCGGTCGCCAAGCTGCTGGCGCTTCCGGTGTTCTGCGTGGTCGTGATCGCGACACGCCTGACCGGCACCTTGCTGTCGCGGCGGGGGGCGCGCGCCTTCGAGATCCTTATCGCGGTCAAGCTCGTGCTGCTGATCCTCGGCGCCGCGCTCGCGGTGCATTTCGGCGCGTTCCATGATGGCGACAGCCGCGAGGCGATCATCACCGGCATGGTGCTGGTCGCGGCGATGGCGATCCAGAACGCCGTGCACCGGATCCATCTGCCGACCGCGCCGCCCTCGACCCTGATGACCGGCACCACGACGCAGGTGATGATCGATCTCGCCGACAGGATCTATGTCGGTGACAAGGGCCAGGCGCCGCCGCCCGCGCGGCTCATGCAGATGGCCATCAACGTGCTCGCCTTTGCGCTCGGCTGCGGCGGCGCCGCGCTGCTGTTCGTGCGCCTGGGCAGCTGGTGCTTCGTCGTGCCACCGGTCGTTGCCGCGCTGGCTCTCGTCGTGCGTCTCGCCGGGCCGGAGCCGGCGCGCTGAGGACGCTGTCAGGTGCCGGTGCCGAGCGCCGGCTGCACGTTCGGCGCGGGGGCCGTCGGCGGCAACCGCGGCAGTGATGGCGCGACCTGGGTGTCGCCGTCGCAATGGACCGCGTAGAGCAGTCCGAGCGGGTTGCCGTGCTCGCGGAGAAATTCCCGGCGCAGGCTGAGGAACGTCTCACCCAGCGGTACGCCGTCGAGAAAGCTCTCGAAGAAGCGCTTCGCCCAGGCCGTGGCGAAGATCGCCGGCGTCTTGCATTCCGTCCCAACCACGCCGCGCGCGCCCTTGGCCATGAAATACGGCACGAAGCCGTCGTAGAACGCCGGCGACAATTCGGCCGACTCGCAGGCGTTGATGAAGACGAGGGGATTGCCGGGAAGCAGCTTGCTGGTCGGGGCGTCCAAGCTGAGCTCGCCCAGCGTGATGCCGGCATCGGTCAGCACCAGGCTGGAGCCGTCGGGACCGCCGGGATCGTCGAGGCCGGTCGCCCGGGCGTGACAATAGAGGTAGAGGATCTGGTCGTTGGTGGTCTCGTCGGCCAGCGCCTTGACCAGCTCCTTGCTGGTCGTGCGCGAGACCACGTGGACGTTGCGGCGTGCCGCCTTCTCCGCGACCCAGAAGCGCTGCTGCTGGGCGACGAGGTCGGCGCCCATCTGCCGGTCGATGTTGTCGTTGACGTTGACGCTGATGCTGAGTTCGGGCTTGTCGCTGGGGATCAGGCAGTCGGAGACGCGCGGCGTGTTCTGCATCGGGATCTGCTCGATCACGTGGCGCATGCCGATGAAATTGTCCCAGTCGAGCTTGGCGCCGGCCGAGGCATCGCCGACATAGAGCAGGCCCCACGGCACCGTGGTCGCCTCCGCCACGATCTGCAGCTTCAGCCGCCTGGAGCGGTCGCTGGTCAGCTTGCGCAGGAATTCGCCGATGTCCTTGGAATCCTGCGCGGCGGCGGGGCCGAAGAACAGCTTCGTGAACAGCGCCGCTCCCGCGCGCGCCATGATCTTGAGCGCGGCGTCGCGGTCGGCATCGGCGATGTCGATCCCGCTCTGGAAGACGAAGCTGCCGGCCGCGTTCTGATAGGTCACGACCTTCATGAGCTCCTGACGCGCGATCTCGATCGACTTGGCGAGGTAGTCCGGCAGCAACGGCAGCCGGGCGCGCACCGTGACGGGCTTCCAGACGAGACAGTCGTAACCGCCCGCGATCGGCATGATCGACAGGCCGACGTCGCGCGGATTGAGCACGCTGGCGGAGGAATAGGGCCGGCCATGCGCGCCCTCGACGCGGGGCGAGGGCGCTGCGCCGACATCGATGACGAGGTCCATCTGCTGGACGAAATTGCCGTCCTTGTGGACCGTCGCCCGCAGCGCCGACGGGCCGAATTTCTTCGGCGACAGGTCGAACCGCGCCTTGTTGCGCGACTTGCCTGTACGCGGCAGCCGCAGCGGGCGGCTCTTGTCCGACAGCTCGAAATCGTCGCTGTCGAGCTGGATGGTCAAGGTGACATCGGACGTCCCTTCCGGGAACAGCTGCTCGTCGGCCAGCGGCACCGACGAGACGCCGCTCTGCTGGATGTCGACGTCGAAAGCGAAGGTGTACCACTGGCCCGGCTTCAACGGCGCATCGAGATCCTCGAAGCCGGCGTTGATCCAGCGCTGCTCGCCGGACGGATAGGCTTTGCGGTTCTCGAACGGGGGTGGCTGCGCGATCGGCGGCGCCGGCACCCATTGCGGATATTGCAGCTGAATCTGCTGCTGCTGGTCTTCCTGCTGCTGCTGCTGATGCTGACCCTGCTCCCGCTGCTCCTGCTCGCGTTGCTGCCGCTGGGCCGGCTCGATCTGCTGCTGATCCTGCTTCTGCACCTGCTCCGAAGTCCGCTCGAACGTCCGCTGCCGCCAGAGCTGCTGATCGAAGTGGCGGATGTCGCTGCCGAGCAGCCCGCCGCCCATGCCGGGTTGCGGCTTGACGGCTGCGGGTGCAGCCAGGATCGCAGCCCAGAAAGCGTGCGCCACTTCGGGGTGGGCGATGTCGCTGTGGGCGCCGGCTGCGCCGCCGCCGTTCCTGATGATGCGGCTCGCCTCGATGTTGTAGACCCGGCCGCTGCCGAAATTGTAGCTGAAGCCGACATCCTGGATCGGCATGTCGATGATCGCCAGGGGCTGGGTGCCGCGGACGCCGAAGCTGCCGATGGCGCCGTACAGCGGATAGTCGGTATCGAGCAGATATTGCTGCTTGAGCCGCGCTCCGAGCGGGTAGAACCATCCGTTGGCCCGGTCGTAGCTCGAGCGGGTGGTCACGAAGGCGCCGCGCACGAGCCCCTTGAGCAGCGTGCGCCGGAAATAGCCCTGCGTCGGCGCGGCCTGCGGAATGCTCTCGGCATAGCACCACAGCGACAGCGCACCTTGAACCAGGAACATCGTCTCGACCGGGCGCGGCAGCGCGCGGCCGTCGGGCGTGCCGGCGACGGCCGCCGACACGACGATGCAGCCGAAGCTGTGGCCCATCAGGTGAACCCGGGCCGTGGGCGCCGCCTGCTGCAGTCTGACGAGGACATCATGAGCGCCGGCCTCGCCGAACTGTCGCGCGCGATCCTTCATCTTCCAGAACGACAGGATGCGGAGCGGCGCCAGCAGCGCGTCGCGCAGATCATCGCCGAGGCCCAGCGTCCCGGCGGTTGCGTCGGCCGGCGCGCTCCGCGCCTCGCTCACGATCACGGACGGATCGAACCGGTCCTGCTCGGCGCCGGGGCGTCCGCTCGCATCGCCCATCGCAAGGCCGGCCGCGGCGAACAGCCTGAGATAGGCATCGCGCATCGAGTCCGGCAACGTGGCCGCCGCCGGCGCAATGCGCGCCTGCTCGAGGATCGAGCGGATGTCGGCGCGTGCCGCCGGGGTGTCGGCAATGCGGGCCGCATAGCGTTCCACCTCCGCCTCGAGCGATGCCGCCGACGTGTCGGCGGACAGCAACCCGCCGCCGCCCGATGGCAGCGTCTCGTCTCCGAACGGCAGGCTCGGCCAGTGCAGTCCGATGATGACGGGGGCAAAGCCGGGACGCTGCCGCGCGGCGGCGAGCCGATCCGCTTCGAGCGCCGCCATGGCGGCAAGCCAGCGATCATACTGCTCGATCGCCGCAGGGACATCGCCCATCCAGCCATGGCTCAGCAGAAGAATATCGGTGACCGCCCCGCCCAGCGTCTGGAGGCGGTTCACCACCATCTCGCTCGCGAGCGAACCGTCGGCCTCTCGCCGCTCCTGCCCCGTCGCGTCGAAGGCGATGAGCACGTATTGCAGGTCTGAGCCTGGTACCTGACGGACGGGCATGCGCGCCTCGCAATATGACCATGTCGGCACCCGCTGTGGTGCTTGGTTGCCGACCCTAACAATTTCTTATTATGCGTGTGTTGTATTTAGCCGAGTTCATCGAGTCAACGCGATGACGTGAGGCTGCAACCCCGGCTGCGTCACGCAGTTGGTCCTGCTGACGGCGGATCGCGGTGAAGGCGCAGGTGATCGCGCGCCGGCGGCCTCCAATGACGAAAAGTTTAGCTGTCCGCATCGCGGTCCGCCATTGCATCCCATCTGCATGACCCCCAATTCTAGAAACGAAACGGTTCCGTTCTATTCAAGGAGACGTGATGACACAGCAAGCTCTGTCATCGGCTGAGGTCCCATCGGCGGCCAACGACGGTCCGGCGGTCTCGGCGCGCGATCGTGCCGTGCGGCAATGGCGCGGGGATGCCTCCGGCGAGACTTCGGAGCAGATCGAGGCCAAGGCGCCGGCTGCGGAGCCCGGCCCGTCGCCGACGGAGCACGGGCAGCGCCAGGAGGGGTCCCGGAGGAGCCTGATCCGGCGGCATCCGCTTGGGGCAGCGCTGGGTCTCGTGCTGCTGCTCGCCGTCGGCGCCGGCGGCTACGTCTACTACGATGCGGCCGGTCACTATGAGACCACCGACGACGCCTTCATCGCGGCCCGCCAGTTCTCCATTGCGCCGAAGGTCTCCGGCTACATCACCGCCGTCCCGGTCACCGACAACCAGCACGTCAAGGCTGGCGACGTGATCGCGCGCATCGACGATCGCGACTACAAGACTGCGCTGGCGCAGGCCGATGCGCAGGTGAAGTCGGCGCAGGCGGCGATCCGCAACATCGATGCGCAGATCGAGGTGCAGCAGGCGCAGATCACCGCGGGCCAGGCCCAGGTCGAGCAGGCCCAGGCCGGGCTGACCTTCGCCGAGCAGCAGGCCAAGCGCTATCAGGACCTCGCCCGCACCGGCTCCGGCACGGTGCAGAGCGAGCAGCAATACACATCGCAGCTCCAGCAGCAGAAGGCGGCGCTGACCTCGGCGCAGGCCAACCTCTCGGTCGCGCAGCGCCAGTTGGAGTCGCTGAAGGCGCAGCGCGAGAGCGCCGAGGCCAATCTTGCTCAGGCGCAGGCCCAGCGCGACCAGGCCCAGCTCAATCTGTCGTACACGACCGTGACCGCGGCGCAGTCCGGCCGCATCGTCAATCTCAGCGCCGCCGATGGTCAGTTCGCGGCCCAAGGGACGGCGCTTTCGATGTTCGTGCCCGATGAGGTCTGGGTCAGCGCCAATTTCAAGGAAACCCAGCTCGACCAGATGCGCCCCGGCGAGCCCGTGACTTTGGAAATCGATGCCTATCCCGAGCGGGAGATCCGTGGCCATGTCGCCAGCGTGCAGTCCGGCTCGGGCCCGGCCTTCTCGTTGCTGCCGCCGCAGAATGCGACCGGCAACTATGTCAAGATCGTGCAGCGTGTGCCCGTGAAGATCGAGATGGACGATCCGCCGACCGACGTCGCACTCGGGCCGGGCATGTCGGTGGTGCCGACCGTGCGCGTCGATCCCAAGCCGTCGCTCTATGAGCGGCTCAAGGCTGCGCTGTGAGAAGGCTGATGCCATGAGCGAGGCCGCCGCTCTCTCCGCGCCGCGCGCCGGCAGTCCCTGGATCATCGCGGTGCTGGTGGCGCTCGCGACCTTCATGGAGGTGCTCGACACCACCATCGCCAACGTCGCGCTGCCCTATATCGCCGGCGGCATGGGCGTCAGCCAGGACGAATCCTCATGGGTGGTGACGACCTATCTCGTCTCCAACGCGATCATCCTGACGGCGTCGAGCTATCTCGCCAAGCGTTTCGGCCGCAAGACCTTCTTCCTGCTCTGCCTCGGCCTGTTCACCGTGAGCTCGGTGCTGTGCGGCTTCGCCTGGAATCTGCAGGTGCTGCTGCTGTTCCGGATCATGCAGGGCCTCGGCGGCGGCGGCATGGTGCCGGTGGCGCAATCGATCCTGGCCGACTCCTTTCCCCCGGAAAAGCGCGGCCAGGCCTTCGCGCTGTTCGGCGTCGCCGTGGTCGTGGCGCCGGTGGTCGGCCCGACGCTCGGCGGCTATCTCTCCGACAACGCGTCGTGGCACTGGTGCTTCCTGATCAACGGCCCGGTCGGTGTCGGCGCCATGATCCTGATCGGCCTGATCCTGCAGGAGCCGGCCGCAGTCACGGCGGAGCGTCGCAAGCAGGCGCACGGCTTCGATGTCGTCGGATTCCTTCTCGTCGCGACCTTCCTCGGCGCGCTCGAACTGATGCTCGATCGCGGCCTGGAGGACGACTGGTTCGACTCGCGCTTCATCATGGTCACCGCCGCGGTCTGCGTCGCGGCCTTCATCGCCATGATCCCGTGGGAGATGAACCAGAAAAGTCCGACGGTCGATGTCCGCATGCTGGCGTCGCGCCAGTTCGGCGCCAGCTTCCTGGTGATGCTGGCGACCGGTGCGATCCTGCTCGGCACCACGCAGATGCTGCCGCAGATGGTGCAGCAGGATTTCGGCTACACCGCGACCTGGGCCGGCCTCGTGCTGTCGCCGGGCGGCCTCGTGACGATGGCGATGATGTTCGTGGTCGGGCGCCTCTCAGGCAAGGTGCAGCCCAAATACATGATCATGACGGGCGCGGCCGTCGTGGCGTTCGCGATGTACGACCTCACCCGGGTCTACGCCAATGTGGATTTCTGGTTCTTCGCCGAATCCCGCATGCTGATCGGAATTGGCCTGCCGCTGATCTTCCTGTCGATCACCACGGCGTCCTACAACGGCATCCCGCCTGAGAAGACCGATCAGGCCTCGGCGCTGATCAACGCCGCGCGCAACACCGGCGGCTCGATCGGCGTGTCCTTGGCGGCCAACATCCTGGCGCACCGTGCGCAGTTCCACCAGAGCCGGCTGGTCGAGAATGCGATTCCGTCCAATCCGGCCTATCAGGACACGCTGCACCAGTTGACCAACTACTTCACCGCGCATGGCAGCTCGCTGGTCCAGGCGCAGCAGCAGGCGCTCGCCTGGATCGGCCAGACCGTGCAGATGCAGTCGTCGCTGCTCGCTTATGTCGACGTCTACTGGGCGCTGATGCTGATCTCGCTGTCGGCGATTCCGCTGGCGCTGACGCTCCGCAAGGTCAAGCTCGGCGGCGGGCCGGCGATGGCGCATTGAGTAGGCACTGTTGTTCGGCTGTCATTCCGGGGCGATGCGCAAGCATCGAACCCGGAATCTCGAGATTCCGGGTTCAGCCCTGGCGGGCTGCCCCGGAATGACGGTCAAGAACATCAGGGGCCCTCACAGCGTCTCGTCCGCGATGCCGTTCCGCAGCAGACCGATGCGGTCGATCTCGACCTCGACGATGTCGCCGGGCTTCATCCACAATGGCGGCGTGCGGCGGGAGCCGACGCCGCCAGGGGTGCCCGTGGCGATCACGTCGCCGGGCTCGAGCCGGGTGAACGACGAGCAGTATTCGATCTGGCGCGGGATATCGAAGATCATCTGGCTGATCGTGGCGTCCTGAACGACCTCGCCGTTGAGCCGGGTCTGCAGCCTGAGCGGGCCGAGATCGTCGATCTCGTCGGATGTGACCAGCCACGGGCCGAACGCGCCGGTCGCGGGAAAATTCTTTCCCGGCGTGAACTGGTGGGTGTGGCGCTGGAAGTCGCGGACGCTGCCCTCATTGTAGCAGGCATAGCCGGCGATGTGCTGCCAAGCCTCGCTGCGCGGGATGTAGCGGCCGGGCTTGCCGATGACGATGGCGAGCTCGCCCTCGAAATCGAGATCGGTCGAGACGCGCGGGCGGATGATGTCGGTGAGATGCCCGGTCTGGCTGTTGGCGAAGCGGCCGAACACCGTGGGGTTCTCGACCTCGGAGCGGCCGGTCTCCTTGCGGTGCGTCTCGTAGTTCAGGCCGATGCAGAGGATCTTGTCCGGGTTCGGGATCACCGGCAGGAAGCTGATGGCGGAGAGCGGATACCGCCTCGCGCCCCAGGCCGCTGCGGCCGCCTCCTTCAGCGCGTCCGCTGCGATCGCCGATTTCAGGTCGGGGAAGCGGTCGCGCAGGATAGCACCGAGATCGGCGATCTCGGTGCCCTCGACCAGTCCCCAGGTCGGCGCATTGTCGATGGTGAAGCTTGCAAATCTCATCCGATGTCCTCAGGTCGAAACCGCCGCTACGGCGGAGGGAGAAGCCGGTTCTTGCGCCGATTTCGCGAAGCGCGCGATGGTGCGCTCCGGGAAGATCAGCGCGAAGGCCGAGATGGCGCCGACGATCAGCACGCCGGCGGTGAATGTCATGGCGTGGGCGTAACCGAGCGGCGCGTTGTTTCCGGCCTCGCCGACGATCCAGCCGGTGAGCGCATTCGATACCAGTGCGGATGCCGCGTTGCCGGAGTAGATCACGACGATGAGTCGGCCGCGCTGGATCGCCGGCGCCACGGCGCCAAGCGCGACGGGGCCGAAGATCGTGGTGAGGCTCGGTGCGGCGAAGGCGATCGCGATACAGGCGAGCTGCAGCGGACCCGTCGTGACGATGCTGAGCAGCAGCGCACAGCCGGCGGCGAGCAGCGCGAGGCCGGAGGCGTGGCCGAGGCAGGCGCGCAGGCTGAAGCCACGACGCTGCAGAACTTGCGTCAGCCAGGAGCCGCCGAGCAGCAGCGGCGATTGGAACAGATAGATCCCTGAGATGATCCAGCCGACATCGACCTGCTTGTAGCCGAGCCCGAGCTGCAGAAAAGGCGGCAGCCAGGTCGCGGACATGCCGACGATCCAGTACGACGCGGTCGACATGATGATGACGCCGATCACGGTCGGATCGGCCCACAGCACGCGCGCCGGCAACGCCTTGTCCTTCGCCGCCGAAGCCTCCGGCGCAAGGGCGGAGTAGGGGCCTTCGCCGCCGACCAAGAACCAGCCGAGCATCCAGGCCAGCCCGAGCAGGCCGCAGAACAGGAAGCCGGTGCGCCAGCCATAGCTCACGATGACATAGGTCAGGATCGGACCGCCGGCCAAGAGACCGACGCTGATGCCCTGCAGCACCACGGCGCTCGGCACGCTGCGCCGGTCGGCGGGAAACCAGTTGTAGCAGGCGTGCAGCGCGGTCGGCAGTCCCGGCCCTTCGCCGGCGCCGAGGATGATGCGGCAGATCACCAGCACCGCGATCGAGCCGGAGAAGAAGATCGGGATCTGCGTCGCCGACCAGACGCCGGCCATGATCAGGAGCAGCCATTTCACCGGGAAGCGGCCGACCACGAACATGCCGACCGCCATGCCCGACAGCGAGAACAGCAGGAAGAAGCTGCTGCCGATCAGACCGAACTCCTTCGGGCTCAGACCCAGCTCCTTCATCATCGGCACGGCCGAGAGGCCGAACACCAGCTTGTCGAAGAAGTTCAGCGTCTGGAACAGGAACAGCATGATGAGGACGGCGATCGCGCGTCCTCCCACACTGGGTCTGGCGGTGTCGGATGATGTCGTCATGGCGTTTCCCCGTTTGATAGTCTCTTGTTTTGATTAGTGCAGTCGTTCGTTCAACTCGCTCAGCAGCGCGGCGAGCTCCGGCGCGTCCGTCGCGACGCCGTAGACATAATGGTCGGGTCGCACCAGCGCGGCGCTGCAGCCGTGGCGTTCGAACCAGCGTGCGACGACGGCGCTCTCCTCGTGCAAGCCGTGACCGCCGATGACGATCACACTGATCCCGGCGTCGCGGGTGGCAGCGTCGATCGAGCTCGAGTTCAGCGCACCCCGCCCGTCGAGGACGAGCCGCCATCCGGTGCCGGCGACGGTATCGAGCAGGGCACGCCCGCCATCACCGACGATCCAGGGCTGCGGAAACAGCGTGCCATTGGCCGCGTTTGCCTTGGTCGCGAGCAATCCCTGCGTCAGCGGCGGCACGATCTCCTGCCGGGTGATGGTGCGCGGCACGCCGCCGCCTTCGGCAAGGATACGCGCATCGCGTGCCGCTGCGGCCTCCGGATCCTGCTCGCAGATGACGCGGCCGATCGCCTTGATGCGCGTGGTCAGCTCGCGCACATGCGTGCTGCGCTCGATCTCGTAGCTGTCGAGCAGGGCCGCGGTCGATTGTCCGCGCAACACGCGCGCGAGCTTCCAGCACAGATTGGCGGCATCGCGCAGGCCCTGGCACATGCCCTGGCCGATGAAGGGCGGCTGCTGATGCGCGGCGTCGCCGGCGAGCAGGACACGACCCTGGCGCCAGCGGCGCGCGACCAGCGCATGGAAGCGGTAGCTCGCCGCGCGCCACAGCTCGCCATCGTCCGGAGAGAGCCAGGGGGACAGCAGCTGCCAGACCTGCTCCGGCTGCTCCATCGCCTGGCGGTCTTCCCCCGCTCGCAGCATGATCTCGAAGCGACGATGGTCGCCGGGACCGATGATGTAGGTGGTCGGACGCGCGGGATTGCAGAATTGGGCTGCGGTGGCGGGGAGCTTGCTGACGCCTCCGTCATTCACGAGAAGATCGACCACCAGCCACGGCTCGTCGAAGTCGAGATCGTCGAAGCTGATGCCGAGCTGCTGGCGCACGGTGCTCGAGGCACCGTCGCAGGCGATGACATAGTCCGCGGTGACCTCGTGCATCGTGCCGTCCGCCCGCTGCAGCGTGATGGTCGCCGCCGTTGCATCCTGCCGGATTGCGACGAAGGTCGTGCCAAGCTCGACCGTGACGGAAGGACAGCGGTGAACACGATCGCGCATCACCTGTTCGACCGGCGGCTGCGTGAACACCATGCTCGGCGTGTAGCCGAGGGGATAGGGCTCGCCGACCATGTCGATGCGGCGGATCAACTGCCCTTGCGCGCCGAAATGCTCGGACGCGGGGAACGGCGCGACGTAGCGGCTGACTTGTTCGGCGATGCCGAGATTGTCGAACAGCCGCATGATCTCGTGATCGAGCGCGATCGCGCGCGGCTTGTCATAGATGTCGATAGCGCGGTCGATCGCGAGCGTTTTGATGTCCTGCGTGCCGAGCAGGCTCGCGGCGATGGCGCCGGTCGGACCGAAGCCGATGATGACGGCCTCGAAATGCTTGTGATCTGACGTGGCGGACATGGAAACTCGGAGTTGGAGAATGAGTCAGGCGGCGTAGCCGACCGCGAGCTGCGCGGACTTGACGTGCTCGGCCTTGGGCGGAGCGATGCCCCATTGATCGGTGCGGCCGGGCGGCCAGACCCAATGCTCCGGCCCGCGCACGACGTAGTCGTCGTCGACCTGCAGCACCTCGGCGGTGTATTCGATCACGGTGCCGACAGGATCGATGAAGTAGGCGAAGACATTGTCGCCGGGGCCGTGGCGTCCGACACCCCAGGCGATCGGATGACCGGCATCGATCATGCGGCCCGCGCCGCGCATCACGCCCTCCCAGGTCGGCATCAGGAAGGCGACGTGGTTGAGCCCGTTGACCTTCGCCGCAGCGATCACGACGGCATGGTGGTCCGAATTGCAGCGAACGAAGGCCATCGCCGCGGAGCGGTCGGTCAGGCGGAAGCCGAGCGCCTTCTGGTAGAATGCCGCCGAACGATCGACATCGGTGCTGTTGAGGTTGACGTGGGCGAGCCGCTCCGGGAGCTCGGGCCGCGGCGGCTTGGCGTCGTGCCTGATGTCGCCATGCACGAAGCGCAGCACGCCGCCTTCGGGGCCGCGCAGGCTCATGATCACGCCGCCGTCGGGGCCGAGGTTCGGCGCTGGCGCTGCGATCAGCGTCGCGCCTTCATGGATGGCGTTGCGGCCGACGGCATCGAATTCACTGGACTCGGCGAGGCGGAATGTCACCGCCTGCAGCTCGGTGCGCTCGCTCCGGTGCAGCGCCACGACGTGATGGTCGCTGCCGGTTGCACGGAGGTAGACGATGCCGTGGGCCTCAGCGACGCGCTCCAGCCCCCAGGTCTGTCGATAGAACGCTTCCGAACGCGCGAGATCTGGCGTGCCCAGATCGACGCTGCGGAGAGCCGCGACCGGAAACCGGGTCATGAGCGTGTCCTCCTGCGCGATGCCCGGGTGAGGACGCGCGACGTTTCTGTCCCTGGCCGGCGAAACCGGCTCGTCCCTTTTATTACAGAAAAAATCGAAATCAATCAGAATTTATAAATTTTATGTTCTGTGGCCCGGCTCTATATATGTCGTCTGATTCAGAGGAGATCGGACGTGGATGCGGTTTTGGAGGCCGAGGGGCAGGGCCCGTCGACCCAGGCGAGTCATGTGTATGACCGGCTGCGCGAGGACCTGCTGTCCGGCCGGCTGGCGCCGTCGCGCAAGCTGCAGATGCGGTTCTTGACCGAGACCTATGAGACCGGGCAGACGCCGCTGCGCGAGGCGCTCAACCGCCTGACTGCCGACGGACTGGTCGAGGTGCGCGAGCAGCGCGGCTTCTACGTCAAGGACATCAGCCGCGCCGAGCTCGCCGAGCTGACCAAGACGCGCTGCTGGGTCGAGGCGCTGGCGCTGCGCGAGTCGATGGCGGCGGCGACGCCTGATTGGGAGGAGCAACTGGTGCTGGCGCAGCATCGGCTCAGCCGCGCGCCGCGCTCGCTCAGCGCGACGACGTTCGAGGACAATCCGGAGTGGGAGAGGCTGCACCGGATCTATCATCGGGTCCTGATCTCGAACTGCGGCTCGCAGTCGCTGATCGCGTTCTGCGGCCAGCTTGCCGACCAGCTCTATCGCTACCGCCGGCTGTCGATCCGCAAGGCGTTTCCGTCACGCCCCGTCGGCGACGAGCACGCCGACATCGTGAGCGCCGTGCTCGACGCCGACACCGAACGCGCGGTTGCGCTGCTCACGGCGCACTATCAGCGCACCGCGGACGTGATCCTGCAGGACGAGACGATCTTTCCGGAGCTGCGCAAGGACAAAAAGATTTAGGATCACGTTGTCGCGGCGAGGAAGAAGTCGACGCGCTTCTCGACATGCGCCTGGGCTTCCTTCTTCAGGGCGCGCATGTCCTCGCCGAGCAGACTGCGGATCAGCACGGCGAACACGACGAGATCGAGGAAGATCCGTGCGCTGTCCTCGATGCGGTCGGCCGAGAAGGCGCCCTTGCCGGCGAGACCTTCGGCGCGCGCCAGCTCGCCGATCGCGTGGCTCACATTGCAGGTGGCGCGCTTGCGCGCCGTGTCCTGGATCTCGAGCGTCAGCTCGGGAAAGCGCGGACTCTCCGCAATCGCGGTGCGCATCAGGCCGATCGTGTCCTCGACGAAGGCGCGCTCGATCAAGGTGAGCCCGAGGCTGATCAGCCGGGCGCGGAAGGTGCGGCCCTGCGGCGCCAGGTTCTCATACTGCGTGTTGCGCGCGGCCTGGCGGCCGATGACGGCCGCGAACAGCGCGGCCTTGCTGGGAAATCGCGCGTAGATGGTCGGCTTGCCGGCGCGCGCGGTCTGCGCGATCTCGTCGACGCTCGCGCCTTCGAAGCCGTTTGCGAGGAACACCGTCTTTGCCGCGTCGAGAATGCGCTCCTCGACCTCGCCGGCACGTTCGAGCGGAGGCCGCCCCACCTTGCCGCGCGCCGTCTTGGAAGCAACCATTCGATCCGCCATGGCTTTCTTTCGAGGCCTTTGTGTTCCCGTCCTGTTTGGCACAGGGGTCGGGATTGTTCAATCAACGCGGCCTGGGCCGCTGCCCATGCCTGGGCTGTTAACGCGTTCCACGGAATATCGGCTTGCCCCTGGGGTCTCGAACACCGAGACTGCACAAAACGATTTAGGAGGAAAACCATGGGACGGACATTCGTTCATTTGGCGTTGCTCGCCGTCGCCTGCGTCGCGGCCGCGCCACTCGCTCATGCTGAAACCGTCGTTCTGAAGTCTGAACTCAAGGCCGCCAACGAGGTGCCGCCGAACGCGTCCGCCGCGTCGGGCGCGGCCGAAGCGAGCTTCGATACCGCAACCAAGACGCTGAGCTGGAAGGTTACCTTCTCCGGCCTCAGCGGCCCGCCGATCGGCGCGCATTTCCACGGGCCCAGCGAGCCCGGCAAGAACGCCGGCATCGTGCTGCCGTTCAAGAGCCCGGAGCCGCCGATCACGGGCTCCGCCGTGATCACCGATGCGCAGGCGGCCGATCTGCTGGCCGGCAAATGGTACGCCAACGTCCACACTCAGGCGAACCCGGGCGGCGAGATCCGCGGACAGATGACCAGGCAGTGAGGCGTGTGCCCGACGCGCGCGGGCTCCCCGTCACGCGGCCAGTTCCGGCTCGCCGGCCTGGCCGGGAACGGCCGAGGCCCGGCGCACGTCGAGAAACTGCTTGAAACGGCCGAGCGACAGCGGCGGCGCGACCAGATAGCCCTGGCCCTCCTCGACGCCGCAGGCGATCAGCGCGTCGACCTGCTCCTGATGCTCGATGCCCTCGGCGACCACGGACATGTCGAGCTCGCGCGCCAGCGCCACCAGCATCTGCACCACCACGATGGCGGACTGGTCGCGGGTGATCGCGTCGACGAAGAACTTGTCGATCTTCAGGATACGCGCGCCCAGCCGCTGGATATAGGACAGGCCACTATGGCCGATGCCGACGTCGTCGAGCGCGACGCGGAAGCCGAGCTCGCTGAGCTCCTTCACGACATCAGTCGCCTTGGCGAGATCGGCGAGCTCCTCGCGCTCGGTGACCTCGAGCACGACCTGGCGGGGGGAGACCGATGACGACGCGACCGTGTTACGCAGATCGTCGATGAAGCGGTCGCCGAGCAGATGGCGCGGGGTGATGTTGACGGACAGCTTGAACAGTTTGTCCTGCTTCATCTCCGGCTGCAGCTCGCGCAAGGCGGTCTTGAGAAGCTGCCAGGTCAGCTTCTCAATGCGGCCGGTGCTCTCGGCGAGCGGGATGAAGCTCATCGGCGGGATCAGCCGGCCGTCCGGCTTCTCCCAGCGCGCCAGGATCTCGCAGCCGACGATGTCGCCGGTCTTCAGTCGGAAGGTCGGCTGCACATAGGGCTTGAACTCGTTGGCCGCGAGCGCGCGATCGAGCTCGGCGACCGGGTCCACCGGACGGCTGAGATAGCTCGCCAGCAGCAGGCCGAACATGCCGCCCAGCGTGCCGGCGGCGAGCATCGTCAGGAGATAAGCGAGGTCGCGGCGCGCGCTCAGGCTCTGCGGTCGCACATGGATCGTGGCCTGCAGCGGATAGCGGTCGGACACGGTGGTGAAGGCGACGGTCTGCGCCGGCGTCTTGGCTAATGTATCGGGTTGATAGCCGGCCACCTGCTCGCCATCGGGCAGGGTCAGGGTGACATTGCTCTCGGCGCGCAGGCCGACCGGCATCACGTCCAGCAGGTTGCCGTCGATGCGCAGGATCGCCGCCAGCGACCGTTGCGGGTCGATGTCGCGCATCACGCCGAACGCGGCGCCGGTGAACTGCTCGACGCGGAACAGCCGCAGCTCGCCGTCGGCGGACTTGAACATCTCGTCGCGCCGCGCCCAGCCATTGTCGAATTCGAGCGTTTCGGAATAGGCCGCGCACTCGACCGCGCCGCCGCGATCGACGGTGCGGATGTCCTTGATGATGGTGCCTTGATAGACGTGAAGGCGCAGCGCCTGTAGCGCGACGGCGCTGCAATCCATCGGTCCTTTCGCGATCAGGCGGTTCAGGATCGATCCGGCCGAGTCGATCGCGGCCTCGGAACGGCGCAACGCCACCTTGCTGAGCTCGCTGAGCTGCCGCGCGGTCTGGTTGCCGATCAGCGCGGTCACGGCCAAATCGGCGCCGGCCAGGAAGATCCCGACGCAGGCGGCCACCGCCCCGACACGAAGCATGTGTTTGCGCTGCAATGCCATCGTGTGGTGAACACCCCCGTATGACCACGGGTATCCTTCAATCCAACCTTCAACTTTCCGTATATGCGCCCCAGGATGCCCGTCCGCAGCGGCAGGTTGGGCTGTGGGCGCAGCAAGCTGGTTAAGGAAGTGCTACCGGCTCAGGCCGCCTTGTCGGTCGTGCTGCGCGGCACCGCCGCCTCGGCGCGCCCGGCCGGGAGCAGCATCAAGGCGGCGAGCGCCGACAGGCTGAGGCTCGCCGACACGATCAGCACGCCGCGGCCGAGCCCGTCGATCAGCAGGCCGAACAGCAGCGGCGCGAAGGCCTGGCAGATCCGTGACGGCGCCCCGATCAGGCCGAGCCGGTAGGCGTAGTTGACGGGGCCGAAGATCGCGAGCGGCAGGGTGCCGCGAGCGATCGTCAGGATGCCGTTGCCGGAGCCGTGCAGCAGCGCGAAGGCCGCCGCGGCGCCGCCGCCGAACAGCCCGATCGTCACGGCGGCGATCGGATGGGTGATGCAGGCGAGCCGCGCCGAGGCGAGCGGATGGAAGCGGCTGAGGAAGCCGGCCTCGAACACCCGCGCGGCGACCTGCGCCGGCCCGATCATCATGCCTGCGAACAGCGCCTGCGCCGGCGTAGCGCCGAACGCCTGCATCAGCCGCGGCAGATGCACCGCCATCGCCGCGGTCACGGTCCAGGCCGCGGCCATCGCAAACGCGATCAGCACCATCGGGCGGTCGAGCGGGATGTTCGGCTTGCCGGTCGGCATCTCGCCGGGCGCCATCTGGGTCGCACGCGGCAGCGACAAATTGAGCGGCAGGCCGATCACGAGGTGCGCGATCGCCCAGGCGAAACAGGTCTCGCGCCAGCCGATCGTCGCGAGCCCCAGCGTGCTCAGCGGCCAGCCGACGGTGGAGGCGAAGCCCGCGATCAGGGTGATGCCGGTGATCGCGCCGCGTGCATCCTTGCCATAGATGCGCCCGAGCGCGCCGAACGCGGCGTCATAGAGGCCGAGCCCCATGCCGACGCCGAGCCACAGCCACGCCAGCGCCATCACCCACAGCGAATGCGACAGGCCGAGCAGCGCCAGCCCGATCGCCAGCACGATGTTGGAGGCGCACAGCACCTGACGGCCGCCGACGCGGTCGATCTGGCGGCCGATGCGCGGACCCAACAGGCCGGAGATGATCAGCGAGGCCGAGAACGCGCCGAAGAACCAGTTGTTGGACAGGCCGAGATCCCTGGCGATCGGGTCGGCGAGGATCGCCGGCAGATAGTAGCTCGATCCCCAGGCCAGCGTCTGGGCGGTGCCGAGAGCGATGACCACGCCCAGCCGTCGTGCCTGCATTCCGTTAGACCTCTGCTTGGCTCTACGTCACGAACAGCCGCAGCCGCTGCGGCCAGCCTCCTTGGCCTTGGCATCATCGGCACAGCAACTGTCTACGCCGGACGGCGCCGGTCCGCCACAGCAGCCGGACAGGGCTGCAATGCTCTCCAGTCCGCCGCGGGTGCAGACGCCGGTCTCCGGCAGCTTCAACGGCGCTGCCGCCGCCGAACGCCTTCGCGGGATCGTCGCTGCGCAACAGCCAGATCGCCTGCGTGCCCGGCGCGTCCTCGGCCAATGCGGCCAGGTCGATCAAGGTGCCGATCGCCGAGTGGCCGGCGCCGATGATCGCGACCGTCTTGGCGTCCGTCATTTATTACTCCTATATTTCTAGAAATATCGAATTAAAAGGCGAGATCATCAAGCGGCCGGCCTCGCGGTGCCGCAGTCGCGCTCCTCGACGCAGCATTCGGAAACCAGAAAGCCGAGCAGGGACCGCATCACGTCGTATTCGGCATGGCAGACCAGCGTCGTGCCCTCGCGCATCTGCGAGATCAGCCCGACCGCGACCAGCGTCTTGACGTGGTGCGACAGCGTGGACGCCGGGACCTTCAGCCGCTCCTGCAGCCGGCCGACCGGCATCCCGGCATGCCCGGCGCGCACCAGCGCGCGGTAGATCTTCAGGCGCGTGGTGTTGCCAAGGGCTTCCAGGCGGGCAGCGGCGTCATCGAGCTTCATGGCGTGAAGGATGCGGCATGCGGCCCGCCGGAGTCAAACGATATTTCTAGAATATTGGAAATATCCATGAGCGCGCGCCGCGCGCGGTCGGTTGTCCGGCGCGCTATCTCAGCCGGTAGCCGGCATGGCAGCCGACGCAGGCGGCCATCGTCTCGCCGAGCGCCTTCAGCGCCGGCTTGAGGTCTCCGGTCACGCCCGCGTTCTGCGCTTCGATGGCGAACCGGCTCGCCGCTTTGTGCATGGCGGTGCCGGCCTCCTGCATGCCCTGCGGCATGAAACCGGCGACCTCAGCGGCGCCGTGCAGCCGCAGCGAGCTCATCCCCAGGCGTTGCTCGGCGATCTGGCCTGCCTTGTCCGGCTCGCCCGCCGCCAGCGCGTCGTTGATCTGCTGCAGCGCCAGCAAATGGTCGCGCATGTTGGCGAGGGTGTGCTCGGCGAGATCGGGCGGAAACGCCACCCGCTCGCGCGGGTCTGGCGGAAGCGCCCCGTGGCTGCCGTGGTCGTGATGGCCGTGGTGCTGCGCCGTGGCGATGCCGGCGGACGCAACGAAGGCCAGCACAATGGCGGCAAGACGCAGGCGCATGAGGACCTCCATTTGAGCGAACGCGGTGACGTCTTCCCTAGACCGCGCAGCCGGCGGCACATATGATCCTGATCATATGCCGAGGATCATCCATCTCCCGCCCGAGGGCACGCGCCCGTCGCTCGACTGGCGCGCCCTTGCACGGCTGTCGCCATTGCTTGCCGCTCTGCCGGCGGCCGCGCGGTTGCAGACCCGGCACATCCAGGTGCCGCACCAGGGCACGGTGTTCTGTCGGGGTGATCGGCCGCGGGCGATGTTCTTCGTGCTGACCGGCGAGGTGCGATTGCTGCGCCGCTCGCGCGCCGGCGACGACATCATCCTGCAGCGTGCGCGGCGGGGCTTTCTCGCCGAGGCCAGCCTCGATCAGGCGTCGTATCATTGCGACGCCGTCGCGGCGCAGGATTCAGCGCTGCTCGCGATCGACCGCAAGGCCTTCGCCGAGGTGCTGCGCCGTCCCGAGATCAGGGACCGATGGTACGACCATCTCGCCCGCGAGTTGCGCACGGTCCGGGCACAGTCGGAGCGGCTCAGCCTGAAGACGGCGCGCGAGCGGATCGTCCACTTCATCGAGACCGAAGGGGAGGGCGGCGAGGTCGAGCTCGGCCGGTCGAAGAAGGACTGGGCCGCCGAGCTCGGCGTCACCCATGAGGCGCTCTATCGCGCCCTGGCGCGCATGGAACGGGACGGCGAGCTCATCGTCGACGGCACCCGCCTGCGCTTGCGATGAGCCTTCGGGCGCGTCGTCTCCGTTCGTCGACAACGACCATTCGAGCTCGTCGGCCTTGACGCCGACTCTATATATCGATAATTCTGGATATATGGAAAACGAACAAGCCGTTCTGGCCTTGGCGGCGCTGGCGCAACCGACGCGCCTGCAGGCCTTTCGCACCCTGGTGCAGCACGAGCCCGACGGTCTGCCGGCCGGCGAGCTCGCACGTCTGCTGGAGGTGCCGCAGAACACGCTGTCGGCGCATCTGTCCGTGTTGGCGCGCGCCGGCCTCGTCAGCTCGATCAGGCACAGCCGATCGATCGTCTACCGCATCGACCTCGCGCAATTTCAGAAGGTCGCGCTGTTTCTGCTGCAGGACTGTTGCGGCGGCCGACCGGAGGTCTGCGCGCCCGTCGTCGCAAGCCTTACCCCCTGCTGTCCGCCCAAGCGCAAGGAGAAGAATCGTGTCTGACCGCGTCTACAATGTGCTGTTCCTCTGCACCGGAAATTCGGCGCGCTCGGTGCTGGCCGAGTCGATCCTGCGCAAGGACGGCGCCGGCCGCTTCCGCGCCTTCTCGGCCGGCAGCACGCCCAAGGGCGCGGTGCATCCGTTGGCGCTCGAGCTGCTCAGGCGCATGGACTATCCGACGGACGATCTGCGCTCGAAGAGCTGGAGCGAGTTCGCCGTCGCCGGCGCGCCGGCGATGGATTTCGTCTTCACCGTCTGCGACAACGCCGCCGGCGAGGCGTGTCCGATCTGGCCGGGGCAACCGATGACCGCGCATTGGGGCATCGAGGATCCGGCGGCGGCCGAAGGCACGGACCTGGAGAAGCTCGCGGCGTTCACGACCGCCTTCCGCTATCTGAAGAACAGGATCGACGCCTTCATCAATCTGCCGCTCGGTCGCATCGATTCGATGTCGCTCGGCACGCGGCTGCGCGAGATCGGGACGGGCGAGGGGGCAACGTCGTTCCGCTCCGACGTGGCCTGATCTGATGACGATCTTCGAGCGCTATCTGACGGTCTGGGTCCTGCTCTGCATCGTCGCAGGCATCGGTCTCGGCCATCTCATGCCGGGGCTGTTCGCGGCTGTCGCGTCGGCGGAGGTGGCACGGGTCAATCTGCCGGTCGCGGCCCTGATCTGGCTGATGATCATTCCGATGCTGCTGAAGATCGATTTCGCCGCGCTCGGCAACGTGAAGGAGCATTGGCGCGGCATCGGCGTCACCCTGGTCGTGAACTGGGCCATCAAGCCGTTTTCGATGGCTCTGCTCGGCAGCGTTTTCATCGGCCATGTGTTCGCGCCGATGCTTCCCGCAAGCCAGTTGTCGTCCTACGTGGCGGGTCTGATCCTGCTGGCCGCGGCGCCGTGCACGGCGATGGTGTTCGTCTGGTCGAATCTGTGCGAGGGCGAGCCGCACTACACGCTGAGCCAGGTCGCGCTCAACGACGTCATCATGGTGTTCCTGTTCGCGCCGCTGGTGGGCCTGCTGCTCGGCGTCGCCTCGATCTCGGTGCCATGGACCACCCTGCTGCTGTCGGTGCTGCTCTACATCGTTGTGCCCGTCATCATCTCGCAACTCTGGCGTCGCGCCTTGTTGCGGACGAAGGGCGGGGCATTGGAGCGCACCTTGCGGGTGCTGCAACCGGTCTCCCTCGCGGCGCTGCTCGGTACGCTCGTGCTGCTGTTCGGCTTCCAGGGCGAGCAGATCCTGAAGCAGCCGGTCGTCATCGCGATCCTTGCCGTGCCGATCCTGATCCAGGTCTATCTGAACGCGGGGATCGCCTATTGGCTCAGCCGCCGGCTCGGCGTGGCCTGGTGCGTCGCGGCTCCGGCCGCCTTGATCGGCGCCAGCAATTTCTTCGAGCTGGCGGTTGCCGCCGCGATCAGCCTGTTCGGGCTCGACTCGGGGGCCGCGCTCGCGACGGTCGTCGGGGTTCTTGTCGAAGTCCCCGTGATGCTCTCGGTCGTGCGCATCGTCAGGGCGACGCGTCGCTGGTACGAAGCGGGACTGCCGGCCTAGCTCCGCGCGGCGCTTCGCCAGGGGCGGTTCGCCTCACCGCCGCGGCTCGTCCTGATCGTCGTCGTCGCCTTCGCGCTCGCGGCGGGCCGGCTCGTAGCTCAGCGGCGGGCTTTCGGCCCGCGCATGCAGCGCCGCAAGATGCGGGTAGGCCCCAAGACCAGCTCCAAGACCAGCTCCAAGATCAGCTTCAAGACCGCCGTCCACGGCACGGGCTACCGGCACCAGCGTGGGCGCCGTCTCCCGGCTGGCTTGTGACATGGCCAAGATGCCGCCCAGCCCCGCCAGCACGGCTGCCAATGTCATCGTCTTACGCATGCTCGTCTCCGAACTCACCGCCCCCGGCTCGCTCCGTCCTGAAGCGATCATGTTGCAACGAGACTGACGGCATCCCGTCGGGTCGTGTCAGCGGGGAGTCAGCTTGCCTCGGGCAGGATGCCGATCCTGTGCGAGTTTCCACCCCCGCATCTGTCTGATGCGCAATTCCGACATCGGAAGTTCAAACTATCATCCGCACCACCTCGGTAGCATTTGCGAATGCTCCGCAATTCGTGCCCCGCAATTCGAACCAGTGGCGAGAGCGCAACGAATGACGACGATCTCTGAAGATGACGGCGTCAGGCCCCGGAAGGATCATGCATTTGCCTCAAATTGGACGGTTCATGCGCATCACGGCATCTGCGATGCTGATCTCGACGGCTGCGTCCGCGGCGACGGTGGCGCGCGAGGATGATCGTGAGCGCCGTGATGCCATGCGTCATGCCGTGGAGGCGGGCGACGTCTTGCCGCTGTCGCAGATCCTGCCGAGATTGCGTGGCCGGGTCGCCGGCGACGTGATGGGGATCGATGTCGAGCGCCTGCGTGGCCGTTGGCGCTATGAGTTTCGGGTGATCGGCCGCGATGGCCGCGTGCGTGAGGTCTATGTCGATGCGCGCAGCGGCGAGATCGAACGGATCGAGGAAAAGTAGATGCGTGTGCTGCTGGTCGAGGATGATCCGCGGCTGGCGTCCGACCTGGCGCGGACGCTGCAGGCGGCGGGCTATCTGGTCGAAACGTCCGACAACGGCGAGCAGGCCTGGTTTCTCGGCGACACCGAGGATTATGGCGCCGTGATCCTCGATCTCGGCCTCCCCGGCATGGACGGCCTGTCGGTGCTGAAGCGCTGGCGCGGCGCGGGGCGACACATGCCGGTGCTGATCCTGACGGCGCGCGCGAGCTGGGCGGAGCGGGTCGACGGCATCGATGCCGGCGCCGACGACTATCTGCCGAAGCCGTTTCGCAACGAGGAGCTGCTGGCGCGATTGCGCGCGATCGTGCGGCGGTCCGCCGGCCGTGCGGCGCCGGTGCTCTCGTCCGGCGACCTGACGCTCGACGAGCGCCAGATGAAGGTCAGCCTGTCCGGCGTGCCGGTGACGCTGTCGCAGCTCGAATACCGGCTGATCGCCTATCTGCTGCGGCAGAGCGGCCGCGTCGTGCCGCAGCATGAGCTGGAGGAGAACGTCTACGGCCTCGGCCACGAGCACGACTCCAACGCGCTCGAGGTGCTGATCCGGCGCGTCCGCAAGAAGCTCGGCGCCGACATCATCGAGACCCGCCGCGGCTTTGGCTACATGATCCCGGAGACGGCGGAATGAGGCTCGGCTCGCTGCGGCTGCGGCTGGTGGCGGCGGGCACCATCGCGCTGCTGGTCGCGCTCGGCGTCGCCGGCTTCGGCATGGTCGTGCTGTTCAAGCGCCACGTCGCGCGGACGCTCGCCTCCGATCTCGATATTCACCTGCGCCAATTGCTGAACGGCCTCGAGGTCGATGCGGAAGGGCGCATCGTGGTCGCGCGGCCGCCGGCCGATCCGCGCTTCGTGGTGCCGCTGTCGGGGCTGTACTGGCAGATCTCGGACGATCATGGCCAGTTGCTGCGCTCGCGCTCGCTGTGGGACACCATCCTGCCGCTGCCGATCGACGAGCCCGGACCGAGCGACGTGCATCAGCATGAGCTCGCCGGGCCGGATGGCGAACACGTGCTGGTCGCCGAGCGCGGCATCCTGATGAATCCGGAAAGCCAGATCCGCGTGCGCGCGGCCGTGGCCTACGGCCTCGACGGTGCCACCAGCGCGGTGCTGACCTTCGCCAAGGATCTGTCGATCGCGCTCGCCGTGCTGGCCGTCATCCTCGCCGTCGGCACGTCGGTTCAGGTCACTCTCGGCCTGCGTCCGCTCGGCGTGCTGCGCCGTGGCGTCGCCGAGATCCGCAGCGGTCGGCGCCAGCATCTTCCCGTGGACGTGCCGACCGAGGTGGCGCCGCTGGTCGAGGAGGTCAACGCGTTGCTCGATGCGCAGCAGCGCGAGATCATGCGCTCGCGCAGCCGTGCGGCCGATCTCGCTCACGGCTTCAAGACGCCGCTCGCCGCCCTCACGGCCGACGCCGCGCGCTTGAGGGAGCTCGGCCAGCTCGAGCTGGCGCGCAACATCGAGGATGTCGCCGAGGCGATGAGCCGGCAGGTTGATCGCGAGCTGGCGCTGGCGCGGCTGCGCGGCAAGGCCCGCGGCGGGCCGGAGGCCGCGACCGAGCTCGCGCCTTTGGTGAATGCGCTGCTCGGGACGCTCGGCCGCACGCCGGCGGCCGCCCATGTCAGCTTCGATGGCGAGGTGCCCCCGGGCCTGAGCGTCGGCATGGATCGGACGGATCTCGCCGAGGTGCTCGGCAATCTGCTGGAGAACGCCGCGCGTCATGCGGCGAGCACGGTTCGCATCGTCGCGAATGCGACCCCTCTGATCGTCATCGTCGAGGATGACGGTCCGGGCATTCCGGACGCGAAGATCGGCCGCGTGCTCGAGCGCGGCGGCCGCCTCGACGAGCAGGGGCCGGGCAGCGGGCTGGGGCTCGCGATCGTGCAGGACGTGCTCGAAGCCTATGGCTGGCGGCTGCAGATCGGCCGTTCCGAGCTGGGCGGCGCCAGGATCACGATCGCGCCGGCCATCGTCTCGGCGCTCCGCTGGCCGCAGCCCGCGATGTCCCAGGCGACCCCGGCGCCGTCCATTCTGACAGCAGGCTGACATCCCGCGTCAGCGGCGCGACGCCCCCGGTCAGCTATTACCTCAGGTCATGACGCCCCGCGCGGCTTGCCACCGCGGGGGTGCCCAATGGTCGAAGGAAGCTGATCATGCGTATTCGAAATTCCGCCAAGGCGTATGGGTCCGTCGCGATCGGGCTGCACTGGATCGTCGCCGTGCTGGTGCCGGCGGCCTGGATCTCGGGTCATCTCGGCGACATCCTGCCACGCGGCTCTCATGACACGGGCCTGTTCATGCACGTCTCGCTCGGGCTGGCGATGCTGGGCTTTGCGCTCGCGCGCCTGGCCTGGCGTCTGGCCGATCCGCCGCCGGCGCCTGAAGCGACCAAATTCGGCGCGTGGACCGTTCACGTCGGCGAGATCACGCATCTGCTGATCTACGGCATCATGTTCGCCATTCCGGTCCTCGGCATCGTCACCCAGTTTGCCCGCGGCTACGGCTTGCCGGTGTTCGGCCTGTTCGAGATCGCCTCACCCTGGGTCGGCGACCGCGGCTTCGCCCACGACATGAAGGAGATGCACGAGGCGCTGGCCAATGGCCTGATGATCCTGATCGGCCTGCACGCCGGTGCGGCGCTGCTGCATCATTACTGGCTGCACGATCGCACCCTGCGGCGGATGGTGCCGGGACTGCGGTGATCGGTCCTGTCATCCGGGCCTGCTAAGAGGCCTCCGTCGATCACGCCATCGGAGGCCGTCATGCCGGCAACGCCGCACATCGAAAAGCACTTCACCGCGTCGGAAGTCGTCCGCGACGTCGTGATCGGCATGGCCGACGGGCTCACCGTGCCGTTCGCGCTCGCCGCCGGTCTCTCGGCTGCGGTCGCCAAGACCGACGTGATCGTCACCGCCGGCCTTGCCGAGGTCGTCGCCGGCGCGATCGCGATGGGGCTCGGCGGTTATCTCGCCGCCCGCTCCGACGCCGAGCACTATGCCGCCGAGGAGAAGCGGGAGCACGACGAGATCGAGCACCTTCGCGGCCGCGAGGTCGAGGAGGTTGCGGCGATCTTCCGCGGCTATGGTCTCGAAGGCCAGGCCTTGGCGACCGTGGTCGACGCCATCGCGTCCGATCGCAAGCGCTGGGTCGACTTCATGATGCGCTTCGAGCTCGGTCTCGAACGCCCGGATCCGAAGCGCGCGCCGGTCAGCGCCGTGACCATCGGCGGCTCCTACGTGATCGGCGGCCTGATCCCGCTGATCCCCTACATGCTGGCGCCTGACATCTCGTCCGCACTCCGGATCTCCGTGGTCGCAACCGGCATCGCGCTCTTGATCTTCGGCGCCATCAAGGGCCACTTCACCGGCGTCAACAAGATCAAGTCGGCGCTGCAGACGGCGCTGGTCGGCGGCCTCGCCGCCGGCGCCGCGTTCTGGCTGGCGCATCTGTTCGGGTAGGGCGGGACAGGATTGCGGTCGAGGCCATTCGGAAGAAGGTCACCGGGCCGGTCATGATTGACGAGGGACCGTAGGGTGGGCAAAGGCGCGCCGGGGCGAGGCCTGTCGGGCGAGCTTTCGCGCGCGCCGTGCCCACCGCCCGCACCCAGCGCCGCCGATGGTGGGCACGCGCCGCCTTTGGCGTCGCTTTGCCCCACCCTACGGCAGCGTCGTCTGCGGCAAAGGGCTTTACCCGAGTTCGAGATCGCCGCGCCGGCAGACCCTTTCGGATTGGTCAGCCTCGTGCCATGATGTGTGATGATGCGCGCGCTTCTCCTCATGACTTCGATCACAGTGCTTGCAACCGCTCCGGCCGCAGCTCAACGGTTCGATGGGATTGATCCGGTGTGCCTCCAGACATGGGAGTGGGGCGGTTCCAGCACAATCTCGTGCCAGTACAGGTCGTGGGAGGCGTGTAGAGCGGGGGCTGCGGGCATGTCGGCCATGTGCTTGCCGAACCCCTATGTACAACGCCCGTCTGAGCCAAGCCGCCGTCGGCCTCCCCGGTAGGCGCCGATTGCGATTTGACAACACCCCAATCGTCAACGGAGCGGGCACGCGCCGCCCGATGCTTGCTCGGGCTGATCGGAACCAGTCTGTATTTCTGAGAAAAATAAATCTGTTGCCATTTTTCGGAAATCGTGCTTGATTGTCTCCATCCCGTGCTCCTCAAGAGGGGCGCTTCGCGATCGTCACGGAACGTTGGGCGCGGGATGCGGTGGCTGTAGGATGCCGCAGCGTGGGGCGACTCGCGCGGACGAACGGCAGCTTGCGGACGCGAAGTCGCGTGGTCCTGGCGCCCCGATGCTGGCGCCAAGTCTTCGGGCGATGATCCCGAGGGCGACGGTGACTAACAAGCCGGTACACCGAGGAGATCGCGAATTAAGCGTGAAAACCATCGCGCGGGGAATGCCGGGATGTCTCGGCTGAACCTGTGGTGACTGCCGCCTGCTTTTTTCTGCAGGCGGGCCATGGGGGCGGCCAGCTCCCGGCATTCCCTGCGCCCTCTGCCTGATCAGGGGGCAATACCGATGACATCACTCGGGCGCATGGCGCCGCGAGAGCAGTGACGCACGTGTTCATGGCGATGCCCAGGGGGGAGGGAGCCCGTCGCGGGAACCAAATTCCGCAGCCAAGGTTAGCTGGCATGCAGGAGGACTCCCGATGCGCCGTCCGAAGATTCAGCCGTCCCGCAACAAGCTCGACATGACCGATCAGGCCCAGGTCCGCGTGGTGACCAAGCGGCTGAAGATGTCGCCTGGGGAATTGTCCGAGATGGTCGAACGCATCGGCAACTCCATCGCTGCCATCACCAAGGAAGTCGCGCAGCAGCGAGCCGCGAAGGCAGCGCCGGAAGGAGCTGTGATCGCGTCGGTGACGGTGACCGAGACCAAGGCGGAAGTGATCGTGCCGGACGAGACGCCAGCGGCAACCTAGCAATCGACGCTGATCATCGAGACCCCCGGCAATCGATCTGGGGAATCGGACGAAGGGGGCAAAGGATGGACCAACGCACCGACCTCGGTGACGCGTTGACGCGGGCCGCATTCAACCTGCGCAAGACCAGGATCAGCGAAGGCCGGCCGTTTCCGTTCGGCGCCACCTGGGACGGGCTCGGCGTCAACTTCGCGATCTTTTCCGCGCACGCGACCAAGGTCGAGCTGTGCCTGTTCGACGAGACCGGCGAGTTCGAGCTCGAGCGCATCGAGCTGCCCGAATACACCGACGAGGTCTGGCACGGCTACCTGCCGGCCGCGCGGCCCGGCACGGTGTATGGCTATCGCGTGCATGGACCCTACGAGCCGGACGCCGGTCACAGGTTCAATCCGAACAAGCTCGTGATCGACCCCTATGCCAAGCAGCTCGTCGGCAACCTGCGCTGGGGGCCGGAGCTGTTCGGCTACCGGCTCGATCACGCCGACAAGGACCTGTCGTTCGACGACCGCGACAGTGCGCCCTTGATGCTGAAGTGCCGGGTCATCGATCCCGCCTTCACCTGGGGCACCTCACGCAAGCCGGAAATTCCGTGGGAGCGGACGATCTTCTACGAGATGCACGTCAAGGGCTTCACCAAGCTGCATCCGCTGGTGCCCGAGGCCGACCGCGGCACCTTCGCCGGTCTCGCGCATCAGGACATTCCGGCCTATCTGCGCTCCCTGGGCATCACCTCGGCCGAGCTGTTGCCGATCCACGCCTTCATCGACGACAGCTATCTGGTCGAGAAGGGGCTGCGCAACTACTGGGGCTACAATTCGATCGGCTTCTTCGCGCCGGAGCCGCGCTATCTGAAGACGCCGTTCGCGACCGAATTCAAGACCATGGTCAACCAGTTCCACGCCAACGGCATCGAGGTGATCCTCGACGTGGTCTACAACCACACCGCCGAAGGCAACGAGCTCGGGCCGACCTTGTCGTTCAAGGGCATCGACAATGCCAGCTACTACCGGCTGATGCCGGACCAGAAACGCTACTACATCAACGACACCGGCACCGGCAATACGGTGAACCTGTCGCACCAGCGCGTGCTGCAGCTCGTCGCGGACTCCCTGCGCTATTGGGCGACCGAGATGCGGGTCGACGGCTTCCGCTTCGATCTCGCCACCATCCTGGCGCGCGAGCCCTATGGCTTCGACGAGGGCGGCAGCTTCCTGGATGCCTGTCGTCAGGACCCTGTGCTGTCGAGCGTCAAGCTGATCGCCGAGCCCTGGGACATCGGTCCGGGCGGCTATCAGGTCGGCCAGTTTCCACCGGGCTGGGCGGAATGGAACGACAAGTTCCGCGACACCGCGCGTGCGTTCTGGAAGGGCGATGGCGGCACGCTCGCCGATTTCGCCAAGCGCATCTCCGGCTCGGGCGATCTGTTCAACAAGCGCGGCCGCCGCCCCTGGGCGAGCGTGAACTTCATCACCGCGCATGACGGCTTCAACCTCAACGACCTCGTCTCCTACAACGACAAGCACAACGAGGCCAATGGCGAGGACAATCGCGACGGCCACAGCAACAACCACTCCTGGAATTGCGGCGTCGAGGGACCGACCGACGATCCCGAGATCACCGCGTTGCGCGAGCGCCAGAAGCGCAATCTGCTGGCCACGATGCTGCTGTCGCATGGCACGCCGATGCTGCTGGCCGGCGACGAGTTCGGCCATACCCAGAACGGCACCAACAACGCCTATGCGCAGGACAATGAGACCACCTGGCTCGACTGGATGGGCATCACGCCGCAGGGGCGGGCGTTGCGCGAATTCACGCGCAAGCTGATCGCCATGCGCAAGGCGTTTCCGATCCTCTATCGCAGCCGCTTCCTGATCGGCTCGCACAATGAGGACCTCGGCGTCAACGACGTGACCTGGCTCGACCCGTCGGGCGAGGAGATGACGACGGAGCAGTGGACTGACGATCACGCGCGTTGTTTCGGCATGCTGCTCGACGGCCGCGCCCAGGAGACCGGCGTCAAGCGGCGTGGCTCGGATGCGACGCTCCTGCTGGTCTACAACGCGCATTTCGACGTCGTGAACTTCACGCTTCCGTCCGTGCCCGAAGGCCATAATTGGCTGGCGCTGCTCGACACCAACCAGCCGGATGCACAGCCGCAGTCGCTGCCCTTCGGCCATGTCTACGCGGTGACCGGCCGCTCGCTGCTGGCACTCGGCCTGTCCTCGGAGCAGCAGCCGATGCGCAGCCTGCGCCATGGCCTCGGCGCGTTGCTCGACGTCGCGGAGGCGCCGCTGGGGTAGGATGTTCGGCGGATTTTGCGGTCAGGCACCGCGGGCGTATTTCGCAAGCCGCGCGTCGAGTACGCCGAGCATGGCCTCGCGCGCCGGATCGCGCGAGCCGCGCAGCCAGACGGCCGCGAGCGGAAGCCGTCCGGCGGTGCTGCCGCGTGTCATCCGCAGCGGCACGAAGCGGACGCCGGAGACCGCGAGCCGCGAGGTCCAGCGCGGCACGATGGCAATGCCGAGTCGCGCGGCGACGAGATGCACGATGGTCTGCTTCTCATCGGCGAACTGCGCGATATCCGGCGACAGCCCGGCCTGTGCGAACAGCTTCATGGTGAGGTCGTGGCTGTGCGGCCGCGACCGGCGGTCCGGGACGATCAGCGGCTGGTCGGCGATGTCGGCGAGCGAGAGCGCGGCACGCGAGGCCAGCCGGTGCCGCTGCGGCAGCGCCACCACGGCGCTCTCGCTGAGCAGCGCGCGGAATTCGAGCCTGATATCGGTGCGCTCGGGCGGCCTGACAAAGGCGAGGTCGAGCGCGCCGGACAGGATCTTGGGCAGCAGCCGGATCGTCTTCTCCTCCATGAGCTGCACCGCGATGTCGGGATGCTGCGCGCGAAAATCGTGCAGCAATTGCGGCAGCAGCCCGGCGGCCGCGCTGTCGATGGCGCCGACGCGCAGCCGCTGCGCCTTCGTGCCGCGCGCGCGGCGGCGGAAGCCGGTTTCGACCGCCTCGACGCGGGCCAGGATCGCCCGGGCGTCGCGCAGCAAGGTCGTGCCGTGCTCGGTCAGCGACACCGCGCGCGTGGTGCGAGCGAACAGCGGCGTCGCGAGATCCTCCTCCAGCAGCTTGATCTGGCGTCCGAGCGCCGAGGGCAGCATCTGCAGCCGCTGCGCCGCCTTGCCGAAATGCAGCTCCTCGGCGGCGGCCACGAAGCAGCGGAGCTGGTGCAATTCCATGGCGGGGTCCTGATGAGGCGATGGGCCGGATTATATCATTTTTTTGTATAATGATGCGAGCATTGAAGCCGGCCCGGTCCGCCGCCTACGCTTGTCAGATCAACGACAAGACGGGACAGGGAGGTGACGATGGCCGGAGAGCTGGAGATGCGCGTGCTGCGCAGGATCACGTTGCGCATCGTGCCCTTCATCATGCTGCTCTACTTCGTAGCCTTCATCGACCGCGTCAACGTCGGCTTCGCTGCGCTGACCATGAACAAGGATATCGGGCTTTCAGCCTCGGCCTATGGCTTCGGTGCCGGCATCTTCTTCTGGGGCTATTTCCTGTTCGAAGTGCCGTCCAACCTCGCCCTCGACAGATTCGGCGCAAGGATCTGGATCGCCCGGGTCATGATCACTTGGGGCTTGGTGTCGGCCGCGATGGCGTTCGTGCAGGGGCCGACGAGCTTCTACGTGCTGCGCTTCCTGCTCGGCGCGGCGGAGGCCGGCTTCTTTCCCGGCATCATCCTCTATCTGTCTTACTGGTTCCCGGCACGGCAGCGCGCCGCAGTCACCGCGCTGTTCATGGCGGCAGCGCCCCTGTCGACCGTGCTCGGATCGCCGGTTTCCGGCGCGCTGCTGGAGATGGACGGCATTCTCGGCTTCAAGGGCTGGCAGTGGCTGTTCCTGATCGAGGCGCTGCCGGCGGTGCTACTCGGCTTCGTCGTGCTCGCCTACATGACCGATCGTCCGGAGCAGGCGCGCTGGCTCGCCGACGACGAGCGCGACTGGCTGGTGCGCACGATGAATGCCGAGCTGGCGAGCAAGGCCGCCACCGCCAGCCACAGCATCTGGCGCGGGTTGGCCGACATCCGCGTGCTCGCGCTCGCGCTGGTCTATTTCGGCACCTCGGCCGGCCTCTACACGCTCGGCGTCTGGGCGCCGCAGATCATCAAGCAGTTCGGCCTGTCGTCGTTCGCCGTCGGCTTCCTCAACGCGGTGCCACCGACCGTGGCCGTGGTCGTCATGATCCTGTGGGCGCGCCATTCCGACCGCACCACCGAGCGCACCTGGCACGTCGTGCTGGCCTGCGTCGTCGCCGCCGTCGGGCTCTGGCTGGCCGGGCTGTCGACCAGTGTCGCCGCCGTGCTCGCCGCGCTCACGCTCGTCAATGTCGGCATCTCCTCCTCGAAGCCGCCGCTGTGGAGCATGCCCACCATGTTCCTGTCCGGCTCGGCCGCCGCGGCGGGCATCGCGACCATCAACTCGATCGGCAATCTCGGCGGCTTCGTCGGTCCAGCGATGATCGGCTGGATCAAGGACCAGACCGGCAGCTTCAACGGCGGGCTCTATTTCGTCGCCGGGCTGCTGGTGGTATCGGCGGTGCTGACCCTGTTGCTGTCACGTTCTCAACGTGCGAAGGCCGCTGCGGCCACGCAATCCTGACCCATCACACGGAGCCCTTTCATGCGCACCCATTCCATCGCCGCGATTCCCGCCGACGGCATCGGCCCCGAGGTCATCTCCGAAGGTGTCCGTGTGCTTGAGGCGCTGGCCAAGCGCTCAGGCGACATCAGCTTCAACGTCAAGACCTTCGACTGGGGCTCGGACTACTACAAGAAGCACGGCGTGATGATGCCGGCCGACGGCCTCGCCGAGTTGAAGAAGTTCGACGCGATCTATTTCGGCGCGGTCGGCGCTCCCGACGTGCCCGACCACATCACGTTGTGGGGCCTGCGGCTGCCGATCTGCCAGGGATTTGATCAGTACGCCAATGTGCGGCCGACCAAGATCCTGCCTGGCGTGGCCTCGCCCTTGCGCAATGTCGGCGTCGGCGATCTCGACTGGGTGATCGTGCGCGAGAATTCCGAGGGCGAATATGCCGGCATGGGCGGGCGTGCGCATCGCGGCCTGCCGGAGGAGGTCGGCACCGAGGTCGCGGTCTTCACCCGCGTCGGCGTCACCCGCATCATGCGCTACGCGTTCAAGCTCGCGCAGTCGCGGCCGCGCAAGTTGCTCACCGTCGTCACCAAGTCGAATGCGCAGCGCCACGGCATGGTGATGTGGGACGAGATCGCCGCCGAAGTGGCGCGCGAATTCCCCGACGTGACCTGGGACAAGATGCTGGTCGACGCGATGACCGTGCGCATGACCTTGCAGCCGAAGAGCCTCGACACCATCGTAGCGACCAATTTGCATGCCGACATCCTGTCCGATCTCGCCGGCGCGCTGGCCGGCAGCCTCGGCGTGGCGCCGACCGGCAACATCGATCCGGAGCGCCGCTTCCCCTCGATGTTCGAGCCGATCCACGGCTCGGCGTTCGACATCACCGGCAAGGGCATCGCCAATCCGGTCGCAACATTCTGGACCGGCGCGCAGATGCTCGAGCATCTCGGTGAGCGGGACGCGGCCGCGCGGCTGATGGCGGCGGTCGAGAAAGTATGTGCGGCCGGCATCCTCACGCCCGATGTGGGCGGCAAGGCGACGACCAGGGAGGTGACCGACGCCGTCATCGACGCGATCCACGGCTCCAACGTCTGAGGCGTGCTGTTCTCTTGCACAATTTTGGCGTGTTCCGTGTCGCGCTTGCAATGGACGCTGCGGGGCGTATATCAGCGCTTCCGCTGCGTCCGCGCATGCCAATCACATGCGTGTCATAGAGACGCGAGACACGGCTTAAGGAGAAAGGACCCATCATGCGTCGTCACCGTCGAGCCAAGATCGTTGCGACTGTCGGTCCCGCGAGCAATTCTCCGGAGATGCTGAAAGCGCTGTTCCTCGCCGGTGTGGACACCTTTCGTCTCAACTTCAGCCACGGCACCCAGGCCGATCACGCCAAGGTCCATGCCGCGATCCGCGCGCTCGAGAAGGAAGTGCAGCGACCGATCGGCATCTTGATGGATCTGCAGGGTCCTAAGATTCGCGTCGGCACTCTGCGCGACAAGAAGATCCAGGTCGAAGTCGGCGAGACGATTCGATTTGTCCTCAACGGCACCGAGGGCGACAAGACATCGATTCCGTTGCCGCATCCGGAAATCTTTGCGGCGGTCTCGCCCGGTCACGATCTTCTGATCGATGACGGCCGCGTCCGCGTTCGCGTCACCGGCCTCGGCGACGACTGGATCGAGGCCAAGGTGATCGTCAGCGGCGCGATTTCCAATCACAAGGGCGTCAATCTGCCGGGCACCATTCTGGAGCTGTCGCCGCTGACGGCCAAGGACCGCTCCGATCTCGCCTTCGGGCTCGAGCTCGGCGTCGACTGGGTGGCGCTGTCGTTCGTGCAGAAGCCGTCGGACGTGCTTGAGGCGAGGGGCCTCATCAACGGCCGCGCCGGCATCATGTCCAAGATCGAGAAGCCGGCGGCGCTGGAGCGGATCGACGACATCATCCAGTTGTCGGACGCGATCATGGTCGCGCGCGGCGATCTCGGCGTCGAGATTCCCAACGAGGACGTGCCGGGCAAGCAGAAGGAGCTGGTGCGCGCCTGCCGGCTCGCGGTGAAGCCGGTGATCGTCGCGACGCAGATGCTGGATTCGATGGTGGCGACGCCGACGCCGACGCGCGCCGAGGTCTCGGACGTCGCCACCGCGATCTATGACGGCGCCGACGCGGTGATGCTGTCGGCGGAGTCTGCCAGCGGCCAATACCCGCGCGAGGCGGTGGCGATGATGGACAGCATCATCAAGGCCACCGAAGGCCACAAGATGTATCGCTCGATCGTCGAGGCGACGCAGCCGGGCGAGGAGCAGACGCCGCCGCATGCGGTGGCAACCGCGGCGGCCGATCTCGCCTCGGCGATCCACGCCAGGGCGATCGTGGCCTATACGTCGAGCGGAACCTCGGCCTCGCGCGTTGCGCGCAAGCGGCCGAGCCTGCCGATTCTGGCGATCACGCCGAACGAGGACACCTCGCGGCGCATGTGCCTGCTGTGGGGCGCGCACAGCGTGCTGTCGCAGGACGTGCAGAGCTACGAGGAGATGGTCGAGCGCGCGACCTTCTTCGCTGTGCAGGAGGAGTTCGCTGAAGCCGGCGACCTGCTCGTCGTCGTCGCCGGCATCCCGTTCGCGCGAGCCGGCACCACCAACAATCTGCGCGTCGTCACCGTGCCGAGATAGGAGGCTGATTTTCCCTGTTCGCGCCGCCCGCCTGTCGCCTGATTGTCGCACCCCGCTGGTATCGCGGGGCAGTGACGAAGGACGTCGCGAGTCGTCGAACGAGCGGTGTCCGGTCGCGGTCCGGCAGGATGGGTTCTGCTGGTGCGGCGTTTCGTCATCGCGGTGTCATCAGGGACTGTTAGGTGGGCGCGCATGGGACTTGAGACTGCTGGTGAAGAAAGCCCGGCTCGGCGCTTTCGGACGTTGTTCATCTCGGACGTTCATCTCGGAGCCCGCGGCTCGCAGGCCAATCTCCTCGTCGATTTCCTGCGCCACCATGATGCAGATACGATCTATCTGGTCGGCGACATCATCGACGGCTGGGCGCTCAAATCGAGCTGGCATTGGCCGCAGTCGCATAACGACCTGGTGCAGAAGATGCTGCGCAAGGCGCGCAAGGGCGCCAAGATCGTCTATGTCCCCGGCAATCACGACGAGTTCCTGCGCGGTTATTACGGCACGCATTTCGGCGGCATCGATGTCGTCGAGAACATCGTCCACACCGGCGCTGACGGCAAACGCTATCTGGTGATCCACGGCGATATCTTTGATCTGGTCGTGCAGAACGCGCGCTGGCTCGCCCATCTCGGCGACAAGGCCTATGACTTCGCGATCCAGATGAACCGTCTGGTCAACTTCTTCCGTCGCATGTTCGGCGTTCCCTATTGGTCGCTGTCGCAATGGGCCAAGCAGAAGGTCAAGAACGCGGTGAACTACATCGGCGCGTTCGAGACGGCGCTGGCCTCCGAGGCGCGAAGGCATGGCGCTGACGGCGTGATCTGCGGCCACATCCATTGCGCTGTCATCCGCGATCAGGACGACATTCGCTACATGAATTGCGGCGACTGGGTCGAGAGCTGCACGGCGCTGGTCGAGCACGAGGACGGCCGCTTCGAGATCCTCACCTGGACCGATCCGCTGCGGCAGCGCGCGCCGGTTCCCCAACTGGCCGCTCGCGCCGCCTGACACCGGCTCCCTTGCCTCTCGGCAATCGGGCGCGGTAAAATAGGGGCATGACAGCTCATTCCCCGATCCTGCCCGTGACCGCCGCCGACATCGATGAGGCGGCACGCGTCCTCGCGCCCGTGGCCGTGCGGACTCCGCTGCTGCCGGCTCCCGTGCTGAGCGAGCAGTTCAAGGCGAACGTCTTCGTGAAGCCGGAGGTGCTGCAGCGGACCGGCTCGTTCAAGTTCCGCGGCGCCTACAACAAACTGGCGTCGATCCCGCAGGCAGCGCGCGGCAACGGCGTCGTCGCATTCTCCTCCGGCAATCATGCGCAGGGCGTCGCCCATGCCGCCACATTGCTGGGCATGGACGCCACGATCGTGATGCCCTCGGATGCGCCGGCGGCCAAGCGCGAGCGCACCAAGGCGTTCGGTGCCGAGGTCGTGCTCTATGATCGCGATCGCGAGGACCGCGAAGCGATCGCGCGCGACATCGCAGCAAAGCGCGGCTCGACGGTGGTGCCGCCCTATGACGATCCCCACGTCATCGCAGGGCAGGGCACCGTCGGTCGTGAAATCGCCGAGGACCTTGCGGCGCTCGGCCTGTCGCCGGATCTGGTGATCGTCCCGGCTTCGGGCGGTGGTCTGCTTGCCGGCGTCTCGACCGCGGTGAAGGCGCATTTTCCGAGCACCCGGATGGTCGTGGCTGAGCCCAAGGGCTTTGACGACCATGCGCGCTCGCTGCGGGCCGGCCGCCGCGAGGCCCATGATGCGAAGGGACGCACCATCTGCGACGCGCTGATGGCGGCGATTCCGGGCGAGATCACCTTCGCGATCAACAGCCAACTGCTATCGGCTGCGGTCGAGGCCTCGGATGAGGAGGTGGGGCGCGCGGTCGGCTTTGCCTTCCGGGAGCTGAAGCTCGTCGTCGAGCCCGGTGGTTCAGTCGGGCTTGCGGCATTGCTGGCCGGCCGGCTGGATGTGGCGGGCAAGACGGTGGTGATCGTTTTGTCCGGCGGCAATGTCGATGCTGAGCTCTACGCCAGGCTGATTGCGTGACGATCTAGCCTCAGTGAAAGCTGAGGCCGCCTTTTGCAGATCCCCCACCGCCGATCCGCAGTCCGGACTGCGCGACGTGCGGCGTGCCCCGCGTCGGGCCGCCCTGCATCCCTCCTTGGCCACGCGCCATCGACGGACGCGACGCGTTGATGTTCGGCTTGAACGGACCGGAATTGCCGGGGAAGGGACGCCGGACCTCGCGGGTGTCGAATGGCCGCCCAGGACTGCGCTTCAGTGGATCGCGCTGGATCTTCGCGGCGACAGGCGGATTTGCCGGCCGCATGATCCTGTCGCGCAACCTGGTCTGAGCGATTGGCCTGGGATCGACGACCTTGTTGGGACCCGCGTTGTTGATGGCATTGCCTTTCGTGATCACCGTTGGCGGCATCGGTCCGCGCGGCGGCACGCTGGTGGCCGGCAGCTTCGGTTGCGGGCCTGGATGGCTCTGGATCTGGGCGCCGGGATTGAACGGCCGAGCGATCGGTGCCAGTTGCGGTGGCATGATGAGACGGCTTGGTTGCAGCAGGGGGATGGGCCGAGGCTGTCCCTGCAGCCGCAGCGCGATCGGCGCATATGGGCTGTCGGCATAGGATTCTCGGAAGCTCTGATAGGCGGCCGGCGAATTCGCCAGCACGGCCTGGTGCCACGCCGCAGCCTGCACGAGGCCGGCGAGCAGTGCGCGGATGCGGTCGGCGAGCGGATCGCGCGGGTACATCGCGATGAACTCGCGATAATATTGCGGACGGTTCTCCGACAGCACGTAGTCATAGGCCTGCCGCACGGAACGGCTCGGCAGGTCGGCGGCCATCTGCACCACGGGCGCGTTCTCCGGCGCGCGCGCTGCGGCAACCAGGGATTCGCCGAAGAAGGTGAAATCACTGGTCAACGAAGAGCTCTCCCACGGCGTCTGTCGACCATCGGTGCTCTGGTTCACCTGCAGGCGAATGCGCTTGAACAATTGCTCGATCGGCAGGTTCGGCTGCCGCGCCAGGTTCAGGAACGCCTGCGCGTACGGGCTGTGCTCGCCACGCCCGTCGAGCGCCTCCTCGCCAGGCGAGGTCGAATATCCGAGGATGGAGCCGTTCGGTGCGTCGACGATGGCAAGTCCGCGTCCGGCATCGTTGATGGCAGGGAAGGGATTGTTGCGGCAGGCGTCCAGCACGACGATCCGCATGCGGCTCGGGATGGCGTCGAGCGTTGCCATCAGGTCCACCAGACGGATCGTCCCCGTCGTCAGGTCGGAGGGCGCTGAGATACGGGCATCGATCGGGATCAGATAGTTCTCGCCCGCGAGCTGAACCCCGTGGCCGGCGTAGTAGACCATTGCCACTGTGTTCGGGCCGTTTGCTGCCACCCGGCTCGAAAAATCCTGGACGACCTTGAGCATCTCGTTCTGCGTCAGGTCGGTCGCCGTGATCACCTCGAAGCCGGCCGAGTTCAACAGCTTGGCAACAGCATGGGCGTCGTTGTCCGGGTTCTCCAGCGGTGGCGCGTTCTGATAGCTCGCATTGCCGATCACGAGTGCGACGCGTGGCTCGGCTTCTTGAGGGATCGCTGCGGGGGTGTTGCTCTCCTTTGCAGGTGAGGGAGCTGCCAGCGCGCGCGGTGGCGTGTGAAGGTCGTCGATCTCACTGCCGGCAGCGAACGCCGAGTTCGGGCCGATCCAGGCCATCAGGCCCAGCAGCGCGGACATGAGCAGGGATTTCCAGGCGGATGTTACAGCGCGAAATTTCGGAACGGACACGGCGTTCTCCTCGAGCATGCGCCAAGCGAATGGCTTGAGGATCAGGCTACGCAGATCACGCAGCAGCGTACGTGATCCGCGTCACCTATCGGTGCTCAGTGATCGAGGTTCGATAGGAGGTGGCCGAGACGCTCTCGCCCTACGAGAAGAATGCGATCTTCTCAGGCTGGGTCATGCGACGGATCGGCGCCAGCAAGTCATTGGCGGGCGCCTGTGGCCGCTGCAGAAGGCCGTTCGACAGGAGCGTCGATCCCAGCGACGGCTCGTAGGCAGGCCTGGGCATCGCGGATGCACTGGTGCTGTGAGCCGCGGCGGCGGTCGGGCGGACCTGCTGGCTCGGCGCAACGTCGGCCTGCGGCGCTGCGGGAGATTGAGCTGCGACCGCAGCCGCCACGGCGGCCAGGGTCTCGATGGTGATCGCCTCCGGAAGCGGTGCCGATACGGGCACGCTGGGGACTGGCGCCGGGGCTGGAGGCGAGGCCATGCGCGGGGCCGCCGCGGGCGGGGCCGGCATCGGTGGGGCATACATTGGCGGGACAGATATCGTCGGCGCAGCGGGAGCCGGCGCCGCCGTGGTAACCGGGGCTTCTGCCGTGGTCAGCGCGAGATCCGGCTCCGACGGCGCTGGCTCGCTGAAGCTCGCGACGATGTCGTCGTCGACCGACGTTGGCTCCTCAATGTCGAAGCCGAGCGTCCTGGCCCGGCTGAACTCCTCATCGTCGATCGGATCGGGGGCACCCATCTCCGCCGCGACCAATTCCAGGATGGCGTCGTCGTGGGCTTCTGCGGCGACGGCGTCATCCAGGGCTGCCGCGGCGTGCTGCTCGATTTCGAGAAGGGCTTCGTCCACCGATGGCTCGGTCGCAATTTCGGGGGGCTGCACCACCGCCGCAGCGTCGGTGTCAACCATCCTGGCTTCAACCGCTGCGGCCGCCATGATCGCGGTGTCAGCGCCGGAGGATGTCTCGACCGATTCGATCGCGGCCACCGCTGCAACGAGCGGAATGGTCATTTCGGGCCCGGCTTGGGCCGCCTCCGTCTGTTCCGGCACGGGCAACGGCCCCGAAGCCACCTGCGGCTCAGCCGAGACCGTCGCCTCCGCAGCCGGACCCGATGCGACATCAGGTACTGGCGGGGTGGCGGACTCGGTCGCCGGCTTGATCTCGTCAGCCGCGGCCGGAACGCTTGCTTCCGCCGCGTCGAGCTCCTTCAGCTGCGTCTTGATGATCTCGAAGGCCGCAAGCAGTGCGACCTTGGGGTCGGCACTCGCAAGCTGGTCGCACGCGGCCTCGATCGATGTGACCTGTGAATCGATCAGGTCGCAGATCCGGGAATCGGCGCCGATCTCGCGCCAGCGCCAGGAAATTTCCTTGATGATTCGGATGCCCTTGCGCACCGGCGCCAGGTTCTGCTCAAGGGCCATGCTGTCGACCGCAGAGGCTGCGGCGAGTGCAGCGTCTTCGACCGAGGCGCGGATCGCGGCCAGCGCTTCGGGCAGCGCCTTGCTGTCGGCCTGCTCGAACTCCTGCTGCTGCTGACGCTGCGAGGCCAGCGCATGCTCGATGCGGGCCACGGCGTCGAGCACCATGCTGGTGTCGGCATTGCGGTTGCGTTTGGCGTATTCGCCGAGGAACCAGCGGCCTCGGGACGTCTCCATGAAGGCGTCGCGGATCGCCTCGTAATCGGCCTCGTTCGGCTGAGCCGCGCGGGCGGATATCGGCGAGAGGGCGAAGACTTCATCGACCATGGCAAACCTATCGCGCACATTGCTGCGCGTTGGCATAACGATCACCATGATATTGATCGAATCGCAATTGAATTGATGCCACTGTCCCGACAAATCTCCACCACATCGCCGGTATTGTCGCGCCGATTCGCGGACAGGTTGGGGCTGTTCTATGGCGCGGTGTTCATGCTGTCGGGGACGCATCTGCCGTTTTTCCCCGTGTGGCTACGGGCGATCGGGCTGGACGCCTCGTGGATCGGCGTGATCATCGCGGTTCCCGCCGTGACCCGCTTCACCGTCCTGCCGCTGATCACCGCGGTTGCCGAGCGCCGGCAGGCCCTGCGCGCCGCGATGCGGCTGACCACCTTCGCAACGGCATCGGGCTTTGTGGTTCTCGCCTTCCAGCGCGAACCCTGGCTGGTATTCCTGGTCTACGTGGCAACCTGCTGTCTATGGACACCCGTTGTCCCGCTGACGGACGCTTATGCGCTCCGTGGCGTGATGAGCTATGGCCTGAACTACGGTCGCCTGCGGCTGTGGGGATCGGCCGCATTCATCGCCGGAACGCTGCTGTGCGGCGGGGTGGCCGACCTCGCGCCGTCGTCCGAGCTGATCTGGATCATCCTCTTGGTCGCGCTGTGCGGTGCGGCAAGCAGCCTGCTGCTGCAGGCGCTGCCGCCCCTGCCGCATGGCGCCGGCCTGGCCCGGGACGGGCGCAGTCTGCTGGGCCATCCGAGCTTCCTCATCATCATCGCGGCTTCGGCGCTGATCCAGGCCAGCCATGCGGCCTACTACACGTTCTCCGCCATCGCGTGGAAGGCGCAGGGCTTCAGCGGGCTGACCATCGCTTGGCTCTGGACCATGGGCGTGCTGGCCGAGATCGTCGTGTTCGCCCTGTCACCACGCTTCACGTTGGCGCCCGCCAGCTTGGTCATGATCGGTGCAGTGGCTGCCGTGCTGCGCTGGAGCCTCACGGCTCAGGAGCCGCATGCGGCCGGGCTCGCCGCGGTCCAGATCAGTCACGGCTTCACCTTCGGACTGACCCTGGTCGGAACCATGGGGCTGCTGGTCCGCCATGTGCCGGCGCAATTGACGGCGCGCGGGCAGGGCTATTATGCGGCTGCGAGCGGTGTGGTCGGCTCGGCGGCATCGGCCCTCTCGGGGCCGGTCTATGCGGCCTATGGACCCGGTGTCTACTACGTGATGGCCGCGATGGCCGGAGCGGGTGGCGCCCTGATGTGGATCGCGCACCGAAGCCTGTCGCTTCAGCCCCACAACGCCTGATCGGGCGGATAGACCAGGCTGTCCTCGTAGTGCAGGCCGTGCTCGCAATCCTCGGCGAGCAGCAGCGGTCCGTCCAGATCGACGAAACGGGCGAGCGGCGTCAGCAGCATGGCCGGTGCCATCGAGAGCGATGTCGCCACCATGCAGCCGACCATGATGTCGAAGCCGAGCGCGCGCGCGGCATCGGCCATGGCAAGCGCCTCGGTGAGCCCTCCGGCCTTGTCGAGCTTGATGTTGACGGCGTCGTAGCGTCCGCGCAGCGCTTCGAGCGAGTTGCGGTCGTGCACGCTCTCGTCGGCGCACACCGCGAGCGGGCGCGCAATGTTGGCGAGCGCTTCGTCGTTTCCTGCGGGAAGCGGCTGCTCGACCAGCGTGACGCCGGCGGCGGCGCAGGCCGCGAGATTGGACTCCAAATTCGCCTCGGTCCAGGCCTCGTTGGCATCGACGATCAGTTGTGACTGCGGAGCTGCCTCGCGCACGGCTGCAATCCGCGCCGGATCGCCGTCGCCGCCGAGCTTGATCTTGAGCAGCGGGCGGTGCGCGGCCTTGGCCGCAGCTTTGGTCATCACGTCGGGGGTCCCGAGCGAAATCGTGTAGGCGGTCACGCATGGCCCCGGCGCGCGGCGTCCGAGCAGGTCCCAGATGCGCCGGCCGCTCCGCTTGGCTTCAAGGTCGAGCAGCGCGCAGTCGAGCGCATTGCGCGCCGCCCCCGGTGGCATCGCCGTCTGCAGGGCGTTGCGGTCGAGACCAGAGGCGATCGCATCGCGCATCGCGAGCAGCGCGCTCAACGATGCCTCGGGGGTCTCGCCATAGCGCGCATAGGGCACGCATTCGCCGCGGCCGACGATCGTGCCGTGTCGCACTTCCGCGATCACCGTGACCGCTTCGGTCTTGGCGCCGCGGCTGATCGTGAAGCTGCCGGCGATCGGCCAGTGGCCGATCCGGGCGTCCAGTATTGGAAAACCGTTGGAAGTCATTTGAAAGTCTGGCGATTTGTGAACCGGAATGAGGCGCTTGGGGCTTGCGCGATCTGACCGACTATGGCTGTTGATAGTGGTCTCCGGCAAGGTGGTAGCGACGCGGTGGGATTTTTCTCGTCAAGGAGCGGACGTCCGAGGCTCCGAGGATGGCCGTCGTGAAGGGCGGCCCTGATTTGCAGCGCAGTGGCGATGGCAACGCGCTGTCGCTGCGCGCGACCGGCGCTTGGACTGCGCCCTTTGCGCCGTCGCTCGAACGGCTTGTCGCCGATGCCGAAAAGCTCGCCGGCAAGAAGATCGATGTCTCGATCGACGTCTCCCAGGTGTCCAAGCTCGACACGTTCGGCGCCTGGCTGATCGAGCGGCTGCGCCGCAGCTTCACGACCGGAACCGTCGAGGTCCGGATCGATGGGCTCTCTGCGAACTACGCCAGCCTGGTCGACGAGGTTCGCCGCGTCAGCACCGCGCCCAATGGCGACGCGACGATGGTGACCATCACCGGCATGCTCGGCCAGATCGGCCTCAGTGTCGCCGGCATCTTCGGCACGGTCGCCGCGCTGATCGACATGCTCGGCGCCGTGATCGTCGCCAGCGGCCGGGTGCTCGTCCATCCCCGCAGCTTCCGGCTGACCTCGACCATCCATCATCTCGAGCAGGTGTGCTGGCGCGCGGTGCCGATCATCGTGCTGATCACCTTCCTGATCGGCTGCATCATCGCCCAGCAGGGCATCTTCCATTTCCGCAGGTTCGGCGCCGACATCTTCGTGGTCGACATGCTCGGCGTGCTGGTGCTGCGCGAGATCGGCGTGCTGCTTGTGGCGATCATGATCGCCGGACGCTCGGGCAGCGCCTACACGGCCGAGCTCGGCTCGATGAAGATGCGCGAGGAGATCGATGCGCTGCGCACCATGGGGTTCGATCCGATCGAGGTCCTGATCCTGCCGCGCATGCTCGCACTGGTGATCGCGCTGCCGATCCTGGCCTTCCTCGGCGACATCGCCGCGCTCTATGGCGGCGGGCTGGTGGCGTGGTTCTATGGCGGCGTCGATCCCGAGGCCTTCCTGCTGCGCCTGCGCGATGCGATCTCGATCGATCATTTCACGGTCGGGCTGCTCAAGGCGCCGGTGATGGCGGCGGTGATCGGGATCGTCGCCTGCGTCGAAGGACTGGCCGTGCAGGGCAGCGCCGAGTCGCTGGGGCGCCACACCACCTCATCGGTGGTGAAGGGTATCTTCTTCGTCATCGTGATGGACGGCGTGTTCGCGATCTTCTTCGCCGCGGTCGGGATGTGACATGACGCAGGAGATGTCCGATCCGATCATCCGCGTGCGTGACGTCACCGTGCAGTTCGGCAAGACGCGCGTGCTCGACGGGCTCGACCTCGACGTCAAGCGCGGCGAGATCCTGGGCTTCGTCGGTCCCTCCGGTGCGGGCAAGTCGGTGCTGACGCGCACCATCATCGGCCTGGTGCCCAAGCTGTCGGGCAACATCGAGGTGTTCGGCGTCGATCTCGACGCCGCCGATCGTGCCGGCCGCCGCGCCGTCGAGCGGCGCTGGGGCGTGCTGTTCCAGCAGGGCGCCTTGTTCTCCTCGCTCACGGTGCGGCAGAACATCCAGTTCCCGGTCCGGGAATATCTCAAGGTCTCGCAGCGTCTGCTCGACGAGATCATGGTCGCCAAGCTGGTGATGGTCGGATTGCGGCCCGATGTTGCTGATCGTTTCCCGAGCGAGCTGTCGGGGGGCATGATCAAGCGCGTCGCGCTGGCCCGCGCGCTCGCGCTCGATCCGGAGCTGGTGTTCCTCGATGAGCCGACCTCGGGGCTCGACCCGATCGGCGCCGGCGATTTCGACGAGCTTGTCCGTACCCTGCAGCGCACTTTGGGACTGACCGTTTTCATGGTAACCCATGATCTCGACAGCCTGTATACGGCGTGCGACCGCATCGCCGTGCTGGGCAACGGCAAGATTATCGCTGCGGGATCGATGGCCGACATGCAGGCCTCGGAACATCCGTGGCTCCGGCAGTATTTCCACGGCAAGCGTGCACGGGCCGTGATGGGTTAGTGCGTAGCGCCCCTCGGGGCGATTATTTTTGTGAGCGGGAGTGGGGACTCCTGCGACATAGCTGATGGGGTGGGTGCCGCAGTCCGGCGCCAACCGAGAGCGCATGGGAGCGGCGGCTGGGATCTCCGCTGCGACGTGCCGGTACCGGAGTTGGTAATGGAAACGCGGGCGAATTACGTCCTGATCGGATCGTTCACGCTGGCAGTGATTGCCGCGGCGGTCGGGTTTGTCCTCTGGTTTCAGAGCCTGCACACGACCAAGCAGCGCAGCCCGCTGCGGGTCGTGTTCGAGGGGCCGGCCGCGGGTCTGCGCAACGGCGGCAGCGTCAACTTCAATGGTATCCGGGTCGGTGAGGTCATCTCGGTCAAGCTCGACAATCCGCGCCGCGTCGTGGCGCTGGCGATGGTCGAGAACAACGCGCCGATCCGCAAGGACACCCTGGTCGGGCTCGAGTTCCAGGGACTGACCGGCGTCGCCGCGATCTCGCTCAAGGGCGGCGAGGAGGCTGCGCCGCCGCCGCCGCTCGACGAGGATGGCGTGCCGGTGCTGCGTGCCGATCCGACCCGGCTGCAGGACGTGACCGAAGCGATCCGCGCCACCCTGCAGAACATCAACAAGGTGGTCGCCGACAACCAGGACGCCGTGAAGAACTCGATCAAGAACCTCGAGGTCTTCACCCAGTCGCTGGCCCGCAATTCCGAGCGCATCGATGGCGTCATGAGCCGTGTCGACGGCATCATGGGCAAGGCCGATACCCTGATGCTCGGTCTCAACACGCTGGCCGGCGGCAAGGATGGCGGCGAGCTGTTCCTGACGGTGAAATCGATCCGCGAGCTCGCCGAGGATCTGGACAAGCGCTCCGGCGCGCTGATGGCCGATGGACGGCGCACGCTGTCCGACATCAGCCGCGCCGTGAACAATTTCGATCGCAATCCGACCCGGGTCCTGTTCGGGGCCAGCAACGCCAGCCCGAGCAACGCCCAGGCCTCGCAGCCCGCGCCCGCACCGCCGGCGGCGACGGGACGGCGGTGACGCGAGCGAGTTGCGAATAGGGAGTAGCGAATAGGGGCGCGCGGCAGCGGACTGCGCTCGGACTGCGCTCCATCGCTGTCGCTATCCACCGCTGCTGGCTGGCTACGGAGCACGTCGCACACCGTGGTGCCGGCGATGCGGGGCCCGAACGGCCAAAGCCGAAAGCGCCTTCATTGCATCTCCAAACGCGAAGCGAAGGCCTCGTGGCCTCCGCTTGTTCTTCTTGTCGCAGCGCTGGTTCTACTGAACCCTTCGCTACTCGCTACTCGCTACTCGCTACTCGCTACTCGCTACTCGCCCATTCGCTCCCATCACGCCAGCCGGCCGGCGGCGTGGGCGAGCAGGGTGTAGACCAGCCCGGTCTCCGAGGTGAGCTGGGCGCGCAGCGCCTGCGGGTTGCGGTCGTCGCGGGCGACCTCGTCGAGCAGCCGTTCGAACTCGGTGATGTAGCGGTCCACCGTCTGCTTGAAGGTGCGGTCGGCGCGGTACTTGCGGGCGACCTCGTCGAACGCCTTCTGGCCGGCCGGGGTGTAGAGACGCTTGGAGAACGCCTTGGTCTCGCCGCGCTGGTAACGGTCCCACATCTCGGCCGCGAGATTGCGGTCCATCAGCCGTGCAATGTCGAGCGACAGCGACTCCAGCGGATTGCCCGGCTGCTGCTGGGCCGGTCCGCGGCCGCGCGGCGCAGTCTGGCCGGCGGTGCTGTTGTCGGCCCGGTTGAGCAGGTCGGACAGCCAGTTGTCGCTGCGCTGATCGGCGACCGGACCCATCGGCGGCGCCTCGACCCGGCGTGGCTGCGGCGGCGGGGCCGGCGGCTGCATGCCGAGATCCGGCGGCGGCAGGTTGGCGACGCTGGTCGCAGCCGGCTCGCGCAGGCGCATGTCCGGCCGGCCGCCGACGGCTGCGGCGACGATCGGCTCTTCCTGACGGATCACGGCTGCGGGCGCGGCGACCGCGGCGGGACGCGACGCGCTGACCACGTCGAGACCGCGGCCGTGATGCGCGACGATCCGGTTGAGCTCGGCCAGCGCCTCGATCTGGTCGACGATGACCTTGCGCATCTGCGCCGTGCTCTCGGCGGCCTCCTGCGGCATCTCCAGCACGCCGCGGCGCAGCTCGTTGCGCGTCGCTTCGAGCTCGCGATGCATCTCGGCGGTCATCTGCTTCATGCTCGACACCAGCGTGGCGAACTTCTCCGCCGACTGCTTGAACATCGCATCGGCTTCCTGCGTGCTCTGCTGGTAGATCTCCTGCATCTGCGACGTGGTGAGGCGGCGTTCCTCCTCGGCGTTGGCGCGGATGGCCTCGAACTGCCGGCTGAGCGCGGTGGAGCCGGCACCCGCCGTTTCCGCCACGACCCGGGCGATGTCGCGGGCGCGCTCCTCGGCGGCCGCCAAGGACTCGTCGAGCAGGGTGGTGAAGCGCGTCAGACGCTGGTCGAGATCGGCGGTGCGCAGATCGATGGTGGTGACCAGCGATTCCAGCGTCGTCTTGCGATCCGAGATCGAGACGGTCGCATCGCGGTTGCTCTGCTCGACAATGGCCGCCGCCTCGATCAGCGCCTTGCCATGCGCGTCGAACTGGCCGGACAGCGAGTTGAGATCCTCCAGCGCCCGCGACGTCTTGGAGTTGAACACGTTGAGCTGGTCCTCGAGCGTCTGCGTCGCGGTGCCGTTGCGTGCGGTGACGTCGTTCATCGCGGTGACGAAGTCGGCCACCCGGGTGACCAGCGCCCGCTCCAGCGAGTTGAGGTTGTCGTGGGCGCCGGTCAGGACCTCCTGCAGCAGGATGTTGCCCTCGCGCAGACGTTCAAACAGGGCGACCGTGTCGGTGCGCAGGATCTTGCTCGTCTCCTGCATCTCGGTGACCGCAGCCACCGAGACCTGGCGCGATTGCTCGATCGCCGCGCGCGAGGCCTGCTCCAGCTCCTTGAGCGACTTGGTGATCGCGGTGGTCGCGAGCTCGCCCGCTGAGGTGATGGTGCGGGCGACCTCGGAGCCGTTGCCATTGACGCTCTGGGCGAAGTTCTGGCCGCGGACCTCGATCGCCTTCAGCGCATCGGTGGTGACGCGATCGATCTCGATCGTGAGCTGGTTGGTCTTCGAGTTCAGCGTCTCGACCAGCGTGCCGCGCTTGCCGTCGAGCATCTGCGACAGTCGTTCGCTCTGCTGCTGCACATAGGTGACGATCTCGTCGGTCTTGCCGGTCATGGCCGAGCCGAACGAGTTGCCGGCGGCAAGCACCGAGCGCTCGATCTCGGTCGAGGTCGATTTGACCCGCGTGGAGACCTCGTTGGAGGCGGCGACGAGCGCGCTCTGCGCATTGAGCGCGCTGCTCTGTATCGCATCGGTGGTGTTCGCCGCGACGGAATTGATGACGCGCTCGATCTCCGACGACATCGCCTTGAGCTGGCCCGCGGTGTCGGTGGAGGTGGCCGTCAGCAGGTTCTGTGCCTCGCGCGCGCCGCCGACGATCACCGCGACCGTCTCGGTCGTGGTCGTCGTCAGCACCGCCTGGGCTTCGCGTGCGCTGCCGACCAGGGTTGCCGCGGTGTCGGCCGAGGTGGCGGTCAGCGACATCTGCGCCTGGCGCGCGCTGTTGAGGATCGAGGTCGCGGTATCGGCGCCGACGGACGACAGCGTCCGCTCGACGTCGACGGCCAGCGACTTGACGTGCTCGGTTGCTTCCATCGAGGCGGTGACGAGCTTCGACTGGACGTCGCGGGCGCTGTCGACGATCGCTGCGGCCGTGCTGGTTCCGACCGCGGCGAGCGTGCGCTCGACGTCGGCCGCCAGCGACTTGACGTGATTGGCCGCTTCGGACGAGGCGCTGATCAGCGTGGTCTGCGCTTCCCGAGCGCCGCCGGTGATCGCTTCCGCGGTCGTGGTTCCTGCGATCGACAGCGAGCGCTGGACGTCGACGGTCAGCGCCTTGACCTGTTCGGCCGCTTCGCTCGATGCCGCGAGCAGGGCATGCTGGGCATCACGAGCGCTCGCCGTGATGGCTTCGGCGGTTCCCGTCCCGGCACTGGTCAGCGAGCGCTGCACATCGGCTGCGAGCGACTTCACGTGCTCGGCCGCGTTGGAGGAGGCGGACACCAGCGTGTTCTGAACCTCGCGCGCACCGGCGAGGATCGAGGCTGCCGTGGCCGAGCCGGCGGCCGTCAGCGCCTGCTCGACGTCGACGGCGAGCGACTTGACGTGGGTGGCGGCATCGGAGGAGGCGGACACCAGCGTGTTCTGGGCCTCGCGCGCACCGGCGAGGATCGAGGCTGCGGTGGTCGAGCCTGCCGCCGTGAGCGTGCGCTCGACGTCGGCCGACAGCGACTTGATCTGGTCGGCGGTCTCGCCGGAGGCCGCGACCAGCGTGGCCTGGGCCTCGCGCGCACTGGTCAGGACGGCCTCGGCCGCGCCGCTGCCCGCGTTCGACAGGGCGCGCTCGACCTCGGCGGACGTGTTCTTCAACTGCGAGCCGACGTCGGTCGAGACGTTGAGCAGCGCCTGCTGTGCCGAGCGGGCCCCGGTCTGGATGGTCTCGCTGGTGTTGACCACGAGATTGGTCAGCGCCCGCTCCGCGTCTTCCACGTGCGACTTGATGCTGGCGGACAGCAGCTCGGCGCGGGTCATCAGCTCGTCGCTCGCCTGGCGGCCGCTGCTCTCGATGCGGCCGGCCACGGCCTCGACGCGCGAGCCGAGCAGGTCTTCGAACTGCGAGACGCGCTGGTCGATGTCCTTGGCGATCGAGCCGACGCGGGTCTCGATGCCCTGATGGATGTCCTGGAAGCGCGCGGTGACGGCTTCGGTCAGCTCGTAGCTGCGGCCGTCGATGATGTTCGACAGGCTGTGGATGCGCTGATCGATCGCTTCGAGCGCCTTGTCGGTGCCGTCGGTCAGCGAGGAGGTCAGAATGTTGAGGCGGGAATCGATCGACTGGATCGCCTGGGCCGAGCCATCGGTCAGCGAGGAGGTCAGCACGGTCAGCCGCGAGTCGATCGCGTGCAGCACCTGGGCAGCGCCGTCGGTCAGCGAGTTGGACAGAGTGCCGAGGCGGCCTTCGATCGTCGAAGTGACCGAGGTCGCGCGGTTGTCGAAGTTCTCCTCGAGCGACTTGAGGCGGCCCTCGACGCTGTCGTCGAAGGTCTTGATCTTCGCATCGAGCGAGGTGTCGAGGGTGGTGATGCGGGCCTGCAGATTGGTCTCGAACTGGTTCAGCCGCTGATCCAGCGTCGCCGTGATCTCACCGCTGTTGGACGACAGCCGCGTATCGAACGTATCGACATAGGACTTGAGATTGTCGGAGATTTCCTGGGTCCGCTGGCCCATGCGCTCGACGATCTCGCCGCCATAGGTCTTCACCGTGCGGTCGAACTCGGTGATGTGCCGGGTGATCAGCGCGCCCAGCGTCGAGCTGTCGCGTGCGAAGCGCTCGGCGAGCTCGGTGCCCTGGTTCTTCACCAGCTCGTCGAAGGCACTGATCTGGATCGACAGCGTGTCGTGGGTGCTCTCGGTCTGGCTGACGACCTTGGCGACCAGCGAATTGACGGTCGCATCGAGCGACTCGCTCGCCTTCTCGCCTGACGTGACGATGTGGCCGGACATGCGCTGGCTCGCCTCGTCGATCTTGGTCACGAGATCGCCGCTGCGCAGCTCGAGCTCCAGCAGGAGGGACTCGCCGGACGCCTTGAGCTGGTCGTGAACCTGCTCGGTTCGCACCGAGATGCCGTCGACGATGGCGGCCGTGCGCTGCTCGAACTCGCTGGTGATGCGGTCGATGCGCTCGTTCAGCATCTCGTGGACTCGGTCCGACAGGTCGGCGAACTCGTCGTGGACGTGGCCGGTCTTGAAATTGAGGCTGGTGGTGAGCCGCTCCGAGGCGTCGAGCACGGCGCGGGTGGTCTCGGCGCTGGCCTCTTCGAGCCGGTCGAGCAGATCGCCGCCGCGCTCGCCGAGCGCGAGGATCATGTTGTCGCCGGCGTTGCCGAGCGCGGCCGTGATGTGGGCGCCGCGCTCTTCCAGCGCGCCGGTGATGCTCTTGGCGACCTCGTCGACGCGCGAGGCGATCGCGTCCGAGATCAGCGCGATGTCGTGGCGAAGGTCGATCTGCACGCCGGAGATGGCGCTGCGGACCTGCTCGGCCTGGCCGACGAGGTTGTCGCGCTGATGGGCGATGTCCTGGAGCAGGGCGCGGATGCGGACCTCGTTGTCGCTGTAGGCGCGCTCAAGGGCTGCAACCTCGTTGGCGACCAGCATCTCGAGCTCGCCTGCGCGCGCGATCGCGCGCTCGACTCCGTCGCCCATCGCCGCGACCTCGCGGCGGATGGCCTGGCCGACGGTCACGATGGAATCGCTGACGGCGCCTTCCGGCTCGGAGAAGCGGATCGCGACCTGCGCCATCGACTGCGCGATCATGCGCAGCTCCTGGCCGCGCCAGGCGAGACTGGCCAGGAAGTAGAACAGCAGAACCGGTGCGAAGAACACCGCGGCGAGACCGGCGAGCACCAGCACGCCGCCGCTCTGGCCGATCAGGGCCTGCAAAGCGGGCAGGAAACCGATGGTCAGCAGGACGCAGCCGACGATCCAGATGCCTGCAAAGGCGGTTGCCAGCGTGTAGACGCCGCGTGACGGGCGGCCCTTCTGGATCGCCTGCAGCAACTGGCCGATGGTCTCGCGGTCGTCATTGGCCGGGCGGCGCGCGGCGAGCGGCGGCGGCTCGATCTCGTCAAGGCTGCTGCGGTCGATGCCCGGACGCGAGTCGAACGAATCCAGACTGGACACGCCGTTCGGCATGACGGGCGGGGCCCCCTCGGTGTGGACCGAGCTCTGCGAGTCCGTGGGCGCGGACGAATCGCTGATGTTCAAAGCCTCCTGAATGGCGGACAGCGCAACTTCAGTCGGGTCTTTGACCTTTTTCGGAGTGTTCGCCATGTTGAGTCCGAGCCCTCGTCTTAATTTCGATCCGGCGAGCCGCGTACGAGTGCCCTCTCGCAACGCTCGAACCGGACGTCATCCCTCGCAGGCACCAGGGGTGGCAAATTCCGCCAGGTGACCCACTCCATCCGGGCATCATCCTATTGGCAGTGCCTGTTGAAAGAAATGGCCGTGGTTAAGAGATTCTTAATCATCGTTAACAGCACCCGCCGTTAACACTTTAGAAGTTCTGCGAATTCCCGTTTCTGCCGCGATTGGGGCAGAGCCGGGCCCAAATCGCGGCAAACCCGCGGCAATTGGGCCGGTAACAATGCATTAACCATTGTCGTGCTTGGCTTACCACAGGCGCGCGCGGCGCGCCCGCCGGACCGGATTGCCGCCATGATTCCCGACCTTTCACGGATCGAATGGATGCCCTCGCCCCCGCTGGTTCCCGACGACGGGCCGATCAGCCTGGACCTGCTGCGACGGATGACCCTCGGCGACAGCGCGCTCGAGCGCGAGGTGCTCGCCATGTTTGCGGACCAGGCTGTCCGCCTGCTGGAGCGGTTGCAGGTGATGCCCGAGGATGCGGCCACCGTCGCCCACACGCTGAAGGGCTCGGCCCGGGCCATCGGCGCGCTCGACGTCGCCGACGCGGCGGAAGGGCTCGAAGCGGCGCTGCGGGCGGGCGACCCGGCCGATGCGCTGGCCTGGCTGGGCACGGCGATCGCGCAGGCCCGCGCGGCGATTTCGGAGATGCTCGGCGCGGCCTGAGCGGCCGGCAGCAGCACTAGCGCGGAGCGGAGCGGTCCGTTATAGGACAGCCCGACCTCATTCCCTGCGCAGCACGAGCACACATGGCCAAGATCACCTTTGTCGACCATACCGGCGAATCCAGAACCGTTGAGATCGAGAACGGCGCGACCGTGATGGAAGCGGCGATCCGCAACGCCATTCCCGGCATCGAGGCCGAATGTGGCGGCGCCTGTGCCTGCGCGACCTGCCATGTCTATGTCGACGAAGCCTGGCGCGAGAAGGTCGGCCCGCCGACCCCGATGGAAGAGGACATGCTCGATTTCGGCTACGATGTCCGGCCGAATTCCCGTCTCTCCTGCCAGATCAAGGTCTCCGACGAGCTCGACGGCCTCGTCGTCTCCACCCCCGAGCGTCAGGCCTGACCGTTCGCCTCGCGTCCTCATCGCCGCGCCCCCGGTGATCGCCGCCAGACCTATGCCGGCAGCGCGATCGTCACGCCGCGGCGGACCCAGGGCTGTAGCGCAGCAATGAGCTTCGGCGTCAGCGGCGCCGGCTTGCGCGTCGCCTCGTCGATCAGAACCATGACCGCGGTGGCCGACGCCACGCAGCGCCCGTCCGAGAACACGACCTGCTCGCAGGTCACCGACGTGCGCCCCAGCCTCACGACCCCCAGTCCCAGCTCGATCATGCCCGGCCAGCGCAGCTCGGCCCGGAAATGCATGTCGAGCCGCACCATGATCCAGGCCAGCCCCTCTTGTCCGAGGCCATGGCGCGGGTCCTTCATCAAGGTCACCCGGCCGGTCTCGAAATAGGTCGCATAGACCGCGTTGTTGACGTGCTGGTTGGGATCGAGGTCGCCGAAGCGGACATTGTCCGTCAGCCGATAGGGAAAGTCCTCCAGGCGTGGCGCGTGGTCGCGGCGGGCCGTCTCTGTCACCGATTGATCTCCATCATTCATGTCCCCTTCAAACCCGGCTAAGCCCGCCGCTGCAAGCCGCGCGCAAGCGAGGGGCGGCTTTTGTGCCTTCCCTGCGACCACCCCGTTGGCTACAAATTCGGAACCGCCATCTGCCGCCGTCCGTCGAGCGGCGCCTCCAACGAGAAGAGCGACATGAGCGAAGCGATCAAGACCGATGTGCTGATCATTGGCGCGGGCCCCTGCGGACTGTTTGCCGTGTTTGAATTGGGGCTGCTCGACATCAAGGCGCACCTGATCGACATCCTCGACAAGGTCGGTGGCCAATGCGCCGAGCTGTATCCGGAGAAGCCGATCTACGACATTCCCGGCGTGCCGATGGTGACGGGGCAGGGCCTCACCGAGCAGCTGATGGAGCAGATCAAGCCGTTCAGTCCGACCTTCCATCTCGGCGAGATGGTCGAGAAGGTCGAAAAGATCGGCGATCCCGGTTTTCGCGTCACCACCGATGCCGGCAAGGTGTTCGAGTGCAAGGTCGTGGTGATCGCGGCCGGCGGCGGCTCGTTCCAGCCCAAGCGTCCGCCGGTGCCGGGCGTCGAGGCATACGAAGGCACCTCGGTGTTTTATGCCGTGCGCAAGATGGAGCAGTTCCGCGACAAGAATGTCGTCATCGTCGGCGGCGGCGATTCCGCGCTCGACTGGACCCTCAATCTGCATCCCCTCGCCAAGCGCATCACGCTGGTGCATCGGCGCGACGATTTCCGCGCGGCGCCGCACAGCGTCGAGCAGATGCGCGCGCTCGTGGCGAGCGGCAAGATGGATCTGCGCATCGGTCAGGTGACGGCGCTCGAAGGTGCGAACGGTCAGCTTTCCGCGGCCACCATCAAGGGCAACGACAATGCGGTCGAGACCGTGCCGTGCGAGATGATGCTGCCGTTCTTCGGCCTGACGATGAAGCTCGGCCCCGTTGCCGAGTGGGGCATCGCGCTCGAGCACAATCTCATTCCGGTCGAGACCTCGGCGTTCGAGACCTCGGTGCCCGGCATCTTCGCGATCGGCGACATCAATACCTATCCCGGCAAGATCAAGCTGATCCTGTGCGGCTTCCACGAGGGCGCGCTGATGGCGCAGAAGGCGCACCGCTACGTGTATCCGGAGAAGCGGCTGGTGTTCCAGTACACGACGTCGTCGTCGAGCCTGCAGAAGAAGCTCGGCGTCAACTAATTGCTCGGAAGCGTGGAACCCGGCGCCGCCGGACCAACTCAAATGTGAAGAAATGTTTCCTGCGCGTGCCGGTTTCACCGGCGCGCCAGACCTGTTATGGGCTGGAACGATGCACGAAACGGCCGTACTGTGCGGCCATTCATTTTGTGACTTGGTCAAGGTGAGATGATGATGCGCAATGCGTTTCCCCGACTTCGGCTGGCGCCTGGTGTGACGAAGCTCGCGATCGGCGCGCTCGTCGTTGCCGGTGCTCTGCTGACGCGGCCTGCGCTCGCGGCTGAGCCGACCGCGGCCGGTCTGTGGCAGAAGGTCGAGGATGGCAGGCCCGTCGGCTGGTTCCTCTTCATCGACCACGACGGCGTGTTCGAGGGCGTGATCGCCAAGACGTTTCCGCGCCCCGGCGACAATCCGAACGAGGTCTGTTCGAAGTGCAGCGATGACCGCAAGAATGCGCCGGTGCTCGGTATCTCCTTCGTGCGCGACATGAAGCGCGAGGGCCTGAAATACGAAGGCGGCAACGTGCTCAATCCGCGCGACGGCAACATCTGGAAGGCCAATATGCGGGTCAGTCCGGACGGGCAGACGCTGATCCTGCACGGCTATCTCGGCATCTCGCTGTTTGGCAAGGACGAGACCTGGACCCGTCTTCCAGATACCAACATGGCCCAGATCGACCCCGCGATCCTCGCCAAATATCTGCCGGCCCAGGCGACCACGGCAACCGGCCCCGCGACCAAGCAGGCGCCGCCGCCGATGATGAAGAAGCCGGCGCCGACTAAGTAGTTCGCCGCCGAACTGCAGCATGGTGGTCGTTGTTAAGCGACACACCGTCGTGATCTCGCGGCGCATGGCGTCCGAGTTTTCAAGCTGAACGCGACCCTCTCGAGCGAGAGGGCGCAGGGAATGCCGGGTGAGGGCCTCACCCATGGCCCGCCTGCTAAAAAATGCAGGCGGCAGGAACCACAGGTAAAGCCGATCAACCGGCATTCCCTGCGCGATGTTTGACGGCTTATACGTCCTCTCCCCGGGGACCGGCTGTCTTGCCCCCGTCACGAGCGGATCATCACCACCGCTCGCTTGGCATCAGCATCGGGATGCCAGGACCCTACGACTTCACCGTGCGCCGCCGCTCGTTCGTCGGCATGATCGGATCACGCTGCGACCGGTGGCGCCCACCGCGTCCCGCACTCCACGTTCGTGACGACCGCGAACCGCCCCTCTCATGAGCACGGGATGCGCTCATCAGAGCATGATTTCTGGAAAAAAGAAACAGGAAATTTTGTCACGAGGCGGCCGGACGCAGTCATCGACCTGGAATGGCGGGCGAATTTCGTCCTTTTGCGGCAGGCCGTTTCGGCGCAATCGACGGACTCCGCTCGCGACCGAGACGCAACGTCGAGCCGACGGGCGACTCGGTGCATCGGCGGTGAGCCGATCGTTGGCCGCGCGCTACTGCCGCACGACTCCCGCTGGCGGCAGCGGCTGGCTCGTGACGTTGGGCTCGGCCGCATCGAGGTTCAGCACCTCTGCTGCGGCCGGAAACGCGGCATCGGCCATGGCGGCGTGGCCCTCGGCGGTCGGATGCACGGCGCCGCCGTAGACGGCCGAGAGCACGCCCCAGCTCGCATCGTGGATGTCGGAAGGCTGCATCGCCGCGGGCAGCCCTTGCGGATAGGTCATCGCCGAGAAGTAGCTGTCATTGGCGTCGCGGATCCAGCGCGCGCGCGGCAAATAGGGGCGATATTCGCTGGCGCCGCGGCCGCACAGCAGCGGCTCGTTGGCGGCGCTGACGATGTTCGGATCGAAGCTGGTGCCGTCGGCCGAAAAGCATTCGCGGTCGAACGGCGGATCCTGCGTCGAGCGGGCGCAGAAGCCGTGATCGGCAAACGCGGCCTGATGAGCATCGACGAAGGTCATGCGGTCGGCCTGCGGATCGCGGCACAGAACTCCCGCGGTGCATTGCGCCAGCCCGCGCAGCGACGGCAGGAACTCGTTCTCGACGAAGCCCGCGACCTTGGCGAGCCGCTGCGGATTGGCATTGAACGACGGATGGACCTCGAAGCCGGCCGGGCCGCCCGGGCAGGGCGTGCCGGCACGGCTCAGCGCCGGATTGCCGTAGGAGGTGTAGATGACGTGCGAGAGGTCGCCGACCAGCGGCTTCAGCGCCTCGCGCAGCTTGGCAAAGCCCTGCGGCAGGTCGCTCGCCAGCTCGCTGCGCGATTCCTCCACCGAGCCGATCACGCCGGAGCGCTTGAACAGGGTGCGCTCGGTCGGCGTGTCGACGATGACGTCGGCGACGAGGCCGGAGAAGTTGATGTCGTTGGCGCCGATCGACAGCAGAATCAGGTCGAGCTTGCGGTCCGGCTGGCGGCGCTTGGCCGCGGTCAGCGCCTCGCGGAGTTCGCCGAGCTGGCCGTTGACGCCGCCGGCGCAGGTCGCGACCGAGCGGCCGGGCGTGCATTCGCGCGCGCGCTGGCTGCCGAACAGGCCGTCGGCAATGGTGGCGCCGGTGCAGGCGAGCGGCAGGTAGGTGACCGCGACGTGCGGATAGCGCACCGCAAGCGCCAGCGCCGTGCGGGTCTGGTAGCTGTAGAGCGAGCGGTGGCAGGCAGCGTTGAGCCAGACCGCGCTGTGCTTCTGCCAGTTCTGCAACGTGTCCGGCGCCTCACAGGCGCGGCCGCCTTTGAAGCCGGCCCGGCTCGGCCGATAATATTGCGCGGTCGGGCCGCCGAGATAGGAGCGGAAGCAGAAGCCGTCGTCGGCGAGCGCGATCGGGCGGTCCGGATTGCCCTCGCCGGAGGCGATGCTGTCGCCGAGGCCGGCGATTAGGACGTCACGGACCTGGATTCCGGTCGAGACCTGCCGCGTGCCTTCGGGACTGGCGACATCGACGGATGCCACGGTCTGGCGGCCGTAGCGGACGCGCAAATTGACCGGCTCGGCGCAGTCGAAGGTCGAGGTCTGCGGCCCGTCGCCGTCGTCGAACGACCAGGCGCAGGTGGCGCCGACCGGCACCGGGCCGGTCAGGCGCACGGTGACCGGATGGTCGATGGGGGTGAGATAGCTTTCCTTGACGTTGTCGCGCGTGCACGGCTCGTTGACGCGGCCGGCGAGGTCGATGCAGAGCCGGTTGACGACGTTGCGCGCCCAGCCGCGGCCGTCGCTCTGCACCCCCAGCGCCTGCTCGGCGGCGAGGATGGAGCGGTCGCGCGTGCTCTCGGTATGCAGCAGGAAGTCGCGCTCCTCGCGGAAGAGACGGAAGCGGTTGCGCACCTCCCAGCTGATCTGCAGCGGCGCTGCGCCGAACTGCGCGGCCGCCTCGGTGGCGGCGAGAGGGGCGAGCAGGCCGACCAGGACGCAGGCGGCGAGCAGCGGACGAGGGGGCATTCGGGTCATGCGCAAGGATTCACGTCAGCGATGGGGCGGAAATAAGAGGACCGCACGCGAGTTCAACCGGTCGAGGATCGAACCGTCGCATCGTCCGCGAGAGAATTGCTGCTCAGCGCTGGGAGTGGCGCTTGATGCGCTGGGGAACCGCGGCAGGGGCCGTGGCGGCGGCGCGCTTGGCCGCGACCTCGTCCTCGCAGGCGGCGTTCAGCCGGCGCCGCTCCTGCCACGGCTTGACGACGTTCATCCAGAGCTCCCTGATGCCCATGATCGAGATCGCGATGGCGAAGGGGATCACGAAATAGAGCACGCGGAAGACGAGCAGGGTGGCCAAGAGCTGCTCGCGGCCGAACTGCGGCAGCGCCACCAGCATCGCGGCATCGAACACGCCGATGCTGCCAGGCGCATGGCTGGCAAAGCCGAGCAGGGTGGCGAGGATGAAAACCACCGACAGCGACAGGAAGTCGATCGGAGGATCGGCGGGGACGAGCAGGTACATCGCCAGCGCACAGAAGCCGAGGTCGACGACGCCGATCAGGATCTGCACCAGCGTGAGCTGCGCGGAAGGCAGCACCACCTTCCAGCCGTTCTGGCCGAGCTGGCGGCGGTTCTTGCCGGCGGTCAGCCAGCCGAGATAGGCGAAGATCGCCCCGAGGATGCCGATCGCGATCAACTGGTTCATCGCCGGGGGCAACTGGTCCATCGCGGTGGCGGCCGCCGGATGCAGGGTCATGCCGATGCCGAGCACGAACAGGTTGCCGAGCCAGAAGGTCAGGCCCGACAGGAAGCAGATCTTGGCGACGTCGATCGCGGACAGGCCGTAGTCCGAATAGATCCGGAACCGGATCGCGCCCCCGGTGAAGACGGTGGCGCCGATGTTGTGGCCGATCGAATAGCTGGTGAAGGCGCTCATCGCTGCGATGCGATAGGGGACGTGTTTCTTGCCAATCGTTCGCAGTGCAAAATAGTCATAGAAGGTCAGCGTGCAGAACGCGCCGATCACACACAAGGCCGCGAGCGCGATGTGACCGAGCGGGATTTCGGTGAGCGCCGTCAGGATGACGCCGGCATCGACGCCCTTGAGCGTGCGCACGAGCGTCGTGATCGCGAAGGCGATGATCGCAAGGCTCGCTGCAATCCCCAGCCGCTTCCAGCCGATCCATTTCTTGAAGCCACGCGAGAGCGTGGTCAGCAGGCGCTGCATTCATCCTCCCGGCGGGGCGGTACCAGTTCTTGGAAAAGAGGCGAAACCATTGGTCGATGGAGGCGGGCAATTCGTGACAGCCTGTTCCTTATGCTAAAATGCGCGCCTTGTGCAGTCCTTGACACAGCTCAGCTCCGACCCATGCGGCGCGGGTCTGTCACACTTCAGTCACACGGCTGGCGGCCGCCTCAGTTCGGTCCAATTGGTTACGCGCGCGGTTCACGAGCAAACCTGGCCCTCTGCGACCGGTTCCGGCCGGCAGGGCCGGTTGCGCCGGAACAACCGCCGTGGCCGCCGGTTAGCGCCCCGCGGGCACAGCGAACATGGCGACGATCGGTCGGGGAGGGACCTGCCATGTTCCCGAACCAAGAGGACATGAGGCAAATGGGACTGTTCACCAAGGACATCAAGACGATGAACGATCTGTTCGTTCATCAGCTGCAGGACATCTATTACGCCGAGAACCAGCTCGTCAAAGCGCTGCCAAAGATGGCGGACAAGGCGACGGATCGGAAGCTCAAGCAGGGCTTTCTGACCCATCTCGATGAGACGAAGACGCATGTGACGCGTCTCGAGCAGGTGTTCAAGATGCACGGCATCGCGGCCAAGGCGGTCGACTGTCCGGCGATCGACGGCATCATCGAGGAGGCCGAGGAGGTCGCCGGCGAGGTCGCCGACAAGGCCGTGCTGGACGCAGCGCTGATCAACGCCGCCCAGGCGGCCGAGCACTACGAGATCACGCGCTACGGCAGCCTGATCGCCTGGGCCAAGCAGCTCGGCCGCAGCGACTGCGCCGCCGTGCTGCAGAAGACGCTCGACGAGGAGAAGGCGACCGACATGAAGCTGACCAAGCTCGCCGAGAGCGGCGTCAACCTGCGCGCCGCAAGCTGATCGCGTCACCAGTCGATGAGACAAAACGCCGCGCGGACATCCCGCGCGGCGTCGTCGCATCCGGATGCCGCGCGTCAGCTCTTACGCAACGCGAAATTGGCGCCGCAGAACGCCATCAGGGCACCGAGGCAGAGCGCGGCGAGGCCGGCCAGCACACCTGAGGCCGACGGCACCGGGCTCGGGCCGGAGATCGCCTGGCCGATGCCGGCCAGCATCAGTACGCCGACCACGACCAGGAAGTTGCGCATCCGCTGCGGGATCTCGCCCGACACCGCGCTGTGCATGATGTTGGCGATGAAATAGCCCGAGGAGAAGCCGACCGTGGCGATCAGCCACCAGGCGATCGCCGATCCCGCCGGCATGAAGGCGCCGCTCTCGGTCTGCCACAGGCCGCCGAGATCGAGCCCGTAGCGGGCGCCGAGCATGTGCACGGCCAGCGCCAGCAGCACGCCGGCGGCCATCGCTCCGGCCAGGATCAGGTGGCGCGGAAAATAGATCGTTTCGCTCATGCTCCGTTTGTAGGATAAGGCGCGCGCCACGCGCAACAGGACCGATCCATTTCCCAGGACATCACCACAGAAGGCCATGACGTGATCCGCTACGCCTACAAGGCGTCGTTGATCGGCGCCGCGCAGCAGTTCGAGCTCACGGGGCAGGGCCTGTCGTGGCGGTTCGCCGGCCGGACCGGCCTGTGGCCGTACGCCGACATCGCCGCGATCCGGCTGTCCTACCGGCCGGTGTCGATGCAGGCGAAGCGTTTTCGTGCCGACATCACCCATCGCGATGGCCGCAGGCTGAGCATCATCTCGACTTCCTGGCAGACGGCGGCGCTGATGGCGCCGCAGAGCGAGGCCTATCGTGCTTTCATCCTCGGCCTGCATGCGCGGCTCGCCTCCAGCGGCAGCAACGCGCGGCTCACGGCCGGCCTCGGCCGCTTCACATATGGCGCCGCGCTCGCCGCGATTGCGCTGTTCGCGGTGGCGATGACCGGGCTTCTGGTGCGTGCGCTCGTCATCGCCGAATGGTCGGGAGCGTTGTTCCTGATCGGCTTCGCCGCGCTGTTCGCCTGGTATGTCGGCGGCTTCATCACCCGCAACAGGCCGCGCAGCTACACGTTCACGGATATTCCCGGCTCGCTGCTGCCGTGATCACGCGGCGTCATCGCCGGTCATCGAATGTGAGCGCGCGACAGCGCCGCGTCATGCCAGGATGAGCCGACGTTGGGAGAAGAACGATGCAGGATCGCGCGCTGCGCAGACCGGATGACGCCGAGATCGCCGCGGTCAACGCGCGGCATTTCGCCGATACGCCGCTGCGGCCGGCCGATCTCCTGTTCGTGTTCGGGACCCGCGTCGACGAGGAGCTGCGTGCCGAGACGGCGGTGAAGCTGTGGCAGCAGGGCTACTTCCGCCACGCCATCGTCAGCGGCGGGATCACGCCGGGCGCTGATCTTTCGGAGTGTACGCTGATCAAGGCCGCCATGGTGAGGCGCGGCATTCCGGCCGAGCGCATCCTCGAAGAGCACCACGCCACGAATACCGGCGAGAACGTCGCGCTCGCGCTGCCGGTGATCGACGCCGCGCTCGGCCTCGCCAATGTCGGCAGCGTGATCTGCCTCGGCAACAGCTGGACCGCGCGGCGCTACGCGATGACCCTGCAGCGGCACTGGCCCGAAGTCGAGAAGATGCTGCTGACGGTCGATAGCTTCGGCGTACCGCGGCAGTCGTGGCACACCCATCCGGAGTTTCGCCGCCGCGTGCTGAGCGAATGGGACAAGATCGAACCTTATAAGGCGAAGGGCTTCATCGCGGAGTGGCCGTGATCGACTCGGCGCCTGCTCGCACTTCGATGACAACAGCGTCCATCGGGTCTCATGGCAGACTTTGGTGGTCATTCCAGATGGGGCATCTGGCCCCTGCGACGGAGTTTCCATGAACCAAGGTGCAGGCCGTATTGTCGCCCACTACGAGCACCATGCGCTGTCGTGGGACGCCGACCGCCGCGCGGCTGCCTGGACTGACAAGCCTCCCATCGAACGCTTCCTTGCGTGTCTCCGACCGGGCGCAACCGTGCTCGATCTCGGCTGCGGGGGCGGTGTGCCGATCGCAGCGCACATTTCCGGACAGGGGTTTTCCGTCACCGGCGTGGACAGCTCGCCGACGATGATCGCACTTTGCCGAACGAGGATGCTGGATCAGGAATGGATCGTCGCCGACATGCGGTCGTTGACCTTAGGTCGGCGGTTTGACGGCGTGCTGGCCTGGGACAGCTTCTTCCATCTTGGGCACGATGACCAGCGACGAATGTTTCCAATCTTCGCGGCCTGCACGGCTTCGGGCGGCATTCTGATGTTCAACGCAGGCCCCGCACATGGTGAAGCCATCGGGTGCTATCGCGGCGATCCGCTTTATCATGCGTCTCTCGATCCATCCGAGTACGCGGCGCTGCTTCGCGACAATGGTTTCGAATGGATCGCACATTCGGTTGGCGAGCCAGCGAACGGCGAGCGTAGCTTCTGGCTTGCTCGCGCGGCTGAGGCTGGTCCGACCGTCTGACTCACGGCTCGGTCAAAGCGGTCCGACATGCGAAGATGCGGTGATCTGCCGCCTCACGGCCTCACCACCAGCACCGAGCACTTGGCATAGCGCACCACGTGCCCCGCGTTGCTGCCGAGGAAGTAGGTGCGCATCGCCGGGCGGTGCGAGGTCATCACGATCAGGTCGGCGTTGACCTTGGCCGCCTCCTCGAGGATCTCGTGATAGATGCCGCCCTGGCGTACCGTGTAGCTGATGCGCTCGGCCGGGATGCCGGATTCGCGCGCCACGATCGACAGCGCTTCCTCGGCGGTCTCGCGCTGCTGCGCATCGAAATCGGCCGGGACGTATTCGGCGAGCATCACCGGCGTCATCGGCATCACGTTGAGCAGATGCACCGTGCCGCTCCAGGTCTGCGCCAGCGTGGCCGCGGTGGCGATGGCCGGCTTGGCGAGGTCGGTGTCGGCCAGATCGATCGGCACCAGAATCGAGTTGAACATCGAAGGTCCTCCTCTCTCTCCGCCGGCATTACGCGCCGGCCCCGACCTGTCTGTCAATCGACCGAGCCGTGCTTGAGCAGTTTCGGCGTGATGAACCTCAGCAGGTTGCCGCGGGCGAAGCTCACATCGCCCCAATCGTCGGTGTCGAAATCGAGCACCGCGAGTCCCGCGGTCGGCATGTTGCGCATCAGCTCGTGGCGGGCCTCGGAATCGCCCTCGCCGGTCAGCGCCAGCGCCAGCTCGTGCATGCCGGGATTGTGCCCGACGAGCAGGAGCTGCTTCGGATCATGCGCTGCCGCAAGGCGGATGTGATACAGGATCTGCATCGGCTCGGCGCCGTAGAGCTCGGGGACGGACTCGACCTGCGGGGCTGGGACACGGTCCTTCATCGCCGCAAGCGCGAGGTCCCAGGTCTGCTGCGCCCGAACCGCGGTCGAGACCAGCACCAGCTCCGGCACCGGCGGGTGGCTGGCGATGAAATCGCCGATCATGGCGGCATCCTGGTGCCCGCGCTCGTCGAGACGGCGGTCCTGGTCGCGGCCGGTCGGCGCGTCAGTCTCGGTCTTGGCGTGGCGCAGCAGCATCAATCGGCGCATGGAATTCCGTCTCGAATCGTTCAGGCTGGGTCAGCCTCTACCACGTCTCTTTATCGCCATTAAAAGCGTCATGACGTCCGGCGCAGGGTTCGCTAAGAAAACGCCATGAGCGAGACTTCCACAAGCATGAACGATGACGCGGATGCCGCAGGTGCACACGGCCGCACCAGGTTGAATTTCGACCTCGACGTCGACGTCTGCGTGGTCGGGGCGGGATTGGCCGGCTTGACGGTGGCGTTGTGCGCGGCCCGGCAGGGGGCGAGCGTCGCGGTGCTGGAAGGTCGCCAAGTCGGATGGAACGCATCCGGTCACATGATCGGCACGGTCATGCCCGGGTTCGACCTGCCGCTGCCGGATCTGATCGAGCGCGTCGGGCTCGCGCATGCGCGGGCGCTGTGGGCGTTGTCCTGGTCCGGCGCCGAGTTCATCCGCGCCCAGGCCACCGAGGCTGCGATGCCGGGCATCGGGCTCAGCGAAGGCGCGCTCGAAGTCTCCAATGTCGATGCCGGCGACGCCTTGATCCGCCGCCTGCAGATGCTGCACGAGGATTTCGACACCGAGGTCGAGGGCTGGCAGGTCGAGCGCGTCAGGACCAAGCTCAAGACCGACCGCTACTTCCATGGCGTCCATTACCCCCGGGCGTTCCAGCTCGATGGCCGGAAGTATGTTCATGCCCTGGCGCGGCTTGCGCACAGGGCCGGGGCGCGGATCTTCGAGGATACGCCGGTGGTCAGCATCGATGCGTCAGGCGTGCGCAAGCGCATCGTGACGCCGTCGGCGCGGATGCGGGCCTCGCACATCGTGCTGGCCGGCAACATCCATCTCGGCGCGCCGCTGCAGAAACTGTCCGATACGCTGTTGCCGGTGTGGCGCTATGGTGGCGTCACCGCGCCGCTCGGCGAGCGGCTCGCCGAGGCGGTCGCCTTCCAGGGATCAGTCAGCGATACCGACGGCATCGATCATTTTCGCATCGTCGACGGTGACCGGCTGATGTGGGCGAGCCCGGAAACGACCTGGGACGCCCGGCCCAGCGGATTTGCCGCGGCGTTGCAGCGCCGGATCCGGACGGTGTTCCCGCAGCTCGGCCGCGTCGAGATCGCCGAGACCTTCGGCGGCGTGACCGGCCAGACCGTGCATGGCATGCCGCAGATCGGCCAGCTTCGCAAAGGGCTGTGGGTCGCGAGCGGCTTCGGCCGGCAGGGGCTCAACACCTCGGCGATGGCCGGGCAGCTGATCGCGCAAGCGATCCTCGCCGGCGACGACCGCTGGAAGCTGTTCTCGCCGTTCGAGCTGGTTTGGGCCGGCGGCGTCAGCGGCCGGGTCGCCGGCCACGTGGTCAATCTCTGGATCCGCGGCCGTGCCGCCGCGGCCGGGACGCTGGCGCGGCACCGCGAGCGCGTGCGCGCGCAGGAGCGTGTGCGCGAGATCAGGGCGGCCGAAGCGCGGCGCCGGGCAGCCGAGCGTCCCGGCTCGCGGCTGCCGTTGCGGCCGCAGCCATCCGATCTGAACCGCCGTCCCGACGCCGGGGAGGGCTGACCCCTCGCAAGAAAGTGAGCCGTCGCGCCGGCGCCTGACGTAACTTCGCGGGATCCCATCCGTAGATCCGGTAACCCATCGCCGCACGGAGACGTCCATGATCGACCGCCGTCTGATGTTCACCACCGCCGCCGGCCTGTTCGGCTTCGCTGCCCTGCGCTGGCTCGGCGGCTCCGCGCCGGCCCGCGCCGCCGAGAAGTTCGAGATCGAGAAGACCGAGGCCGAGTGGCGCGCGCAATTGACGCCGCAGCAATACGAGATCCTGCGCGAGGAGGGCACCGAGCGGCCCTGGACCAGCCCGCTGCTGAAGGAGCACCGCAAGGGCACCTTCGCCTGCGCCGGCTGCGACCTGCCGCTGTTCTCCTCCGAGACCAAGTTCGACAGCGGCACCGGCTGGCCGAGCTTCTTCAAGCCGCTCGACAATGCCGTGGTGACGCGCCAGGACAAGACCTACGGCATGGTCCGCACCGAGGTGCATTGCCGCCGCTGCGGCGGCCATCTCGGCCATGTGTTCGACGACGGCCCCAAGCCGACCGGCCTGCGCTACTGCATGGACGGGCTGTCGCTCACGTTCCACCCGGCAAATCCGTCGTCGACCTGACAGGAATTTGCGCCCGGATTGTCCGGCCCGTCCGTTCAAGGCTCAGATGGGGGTCTTCAGGACGCGCCGGCAGCCGCGACGAGCGGTCGAGCCGGAGCGCGATTTGGCGCGTCCGGCCCGGCAAGAACTGCCGGCTCGGCAATTGTTCACCAGTTTTGACGCCGCTCTTTTTACGTTGCTATTTTCCAACCTGCTGATTTCGCAGCATTTTCACATCTGGCACAGCGATTGCGACAGCTCTCCACGAAACGCGGTGCGGGCCGACCCCGCCGCCGGCATCACAGTGGAGAGATTGGTATGGGTATCTTCGACGCGATGAACACTTCGGTGAGCGGTCTGTCCGCTCAATCATTCGCGCTGCAGAACATTTCCGGTAACATCGCGAACGCGTCGACCGTCGGCTACAAGGGCATCGGCACCAGCTTCGAAGACCTCATCCCGAACGCCACCAACCCCACGCGCCAGAATGCCGGCGGCGTCACCGCCTTCGCCAAGGCCACCATCACCACCCAGGGCACCGTCTCGACGTCCTCCGTCGCCACCAACATGGCGATCAACGGCGATGGCTTCTTCAACGTGCAGAAGGCCTCCTCGGTCGTCGACAACGTGCCGGTCTTCACCGGCGTCACCAACTACACCCGCCGCGGCGACTTCCAGCTCAACGCCAACGGCAACCTGATCAACGGCGCCGGCTATTACCTGATGGGCGTCGCGGTCGATCCGAAGACCGGCAACGCCACCGGCAACGTGCCGACCGTGCTGCAGTTCGCCAACAACTTCGTGCCGGCGCAGGCGACCACCGCGATCCAGTACGCCGCCAACCTGCCGACGCAGCCGAAGACCGCCGCGAGCGGCAACGCTGCGACCGGCACGCTGGTCGCGGCCGGCGGCCTCAACTCGGCCGATCTCTCCAACGTGCCGCTGCCGGTCGGCACCAACTTCTATGCCGACTCCACCGTGACCGGCGCCACCGCCATGAACAAGGTCCCGGCGCAGATCACGACCTCGACATTGTTGAGCGGAGCCAGCGGCGACTCGATCTCGAGCAACTTCACCGCCGGCGACACCATCACCCTGACCGGCAGCGCCGGCGACGTCGTCACCTTCACCTTCGTCGCCTCCGGCGCCTCGGGTACCCAGATCAATGTCGGCGACTCCGTCGGCACGCTGTTGGCGAAGATCGCGACCGTCACCGGCGTGCAGCCGACCATCACCGCCGGCAAGATCACGCTGCATTCCGGCAGCGGCGAGGACTGGAACTTGAGCAGTGCCTCCCCGGGTTTCACCGCGCTCGGCCTCACGTCACCTGTGGCGCTGACGCGCACGGCGAGTCCCGGCACCGGCATCGTGATCGGCAACGATCTCACCAACTTCAACAACGAGACGATCTCGGGCGGCGCGGTCACGGCCTACAACTCGTCGGGCACGCCGGTGAACGTGCAGCTGCGCTGGGGCAAGGTCGACAGCTCGACGCTCGGCACGGGCCACAAGGACACCTGGAACCTGTTCTACCAGACCGACTCGAACGCGACCGGCTCGACGGTGGCGTGGCAGAACGTCGGCACCAATTTCGTGTTCGCCTCCGACGGCTCGCTGGTGTCGCCGACGACCTCCAACATCTCCATTCCCAACGTCGTGGTCGACGGCACCACGCTCGGCACCGTCAGCCTCAACATCTCCTCGGGCGCGCTGACGCAATATGCGAGCACGATCGGCTCGGCGACCATCAACCAGATCAATCAGAACGGCTTCGCCGCCGGCCAGCTGCAGTCGGTCGCCGTCAACAACAGCGGCGTCGTCACCGGCACCTTCTCCAACGGCCAGACCATCAACCTGGCGCAGGTCACGCTGTCGCACTTCAACGGCACCAACTACCTGAAGGCGCTCGACGGCGGCGCCTATGAGGCGACCGACCAGTCCGGCCAGGCCATCATCGGCGCGACCGGCAAGATCTCGGGCGGCTCGCTGGAAGGCTCCAACACCGACATCGCCGACGAGTTCACCAAGCTGATCGTGACCCAGCAGGCCTATTCGGCCAACACCAAGGTGATCACGACGGCCAATTCGATGGTGCAGGATCTTCTGAACGTGCTGCGCTGATCGCGCTGAGACGTGGCAGTTGAATTGACACAAGGCTACCGAACATGGGTTTGAGTTCTGCCCTCGCTACCGCGATGTCCGGCCTGCGTTCGACGCAGGCCGCGCTCTCGATCATCTCCTCGAACGTCGCCAACGCGAACACGCCCGGCTATGTCGCGCAGAACCCGAACCAGATCGAGGTCGCCAGCGGCGGCTTCGGCTCGACGGTGACGACGACGGGCGTCAACCGTCAGCTCGATTTGTTCGTCCAGAACCAGCTCCGCACCGAGACCTCGGGCGGGACCTATGCCAATCAGATGGCCAACATCCTGGGTCAGCTGCAAACCGTGTACGGTACGCCCGGCGGCAGCGGCACGCTCGAGACGGCGCTGAACAATTTCACGACGGCGCTGCAGTCGCTGTCGAACAATCCGAGCAACCAGTCGGCGCAGTCGGTGGCGCTGTCGGCGGCGCAGGGCGTGGCGCTGCAGCTCAACGCGACGACCAAGGGCATCCAGACCCTGCGCACCAATGTGGAGCAGGACATCGGCAATTCGGTCACGCAGGCGAATGCCGCGATCAAGCAGATCGCGACGCTGAACATGCAGTTGCAGGGGCTCAGCCCCTCCGACCCGCTGTCGGCGACGTTGCAGGACCAGCGTGACAACGCCATCGACACGCTGTCCAAATACGTCGACATCCGTGTCGTCTCGGATGCGACCAACGGCACGAGCGTGTTCACCAATTCCGGCATCCAGCTGGTCGGCGCGGGCCTCAGCTCGGAGTTCACCTTCTCGTCGCCGGGGACGCTCGACGCCACCTCGCTCTACAGCAGCGATCCGACCAAGACCGGCGTCGGGCAGCTCAACATCAAGCTGTCGAATGGCGTATCGCTCGACGTCGTGTCGAACAATCTCCTGAACTCGGGGCAGATCGCGGCCGATCTCAAGCTGCGCGACCAGACCCTGGTGCAGGCGCAGACCCAGGTCGACCAGCTCGCGGCGACGATGGCCTCGGCGCTGTCCGACAAGACCACGGCGGGCACCGCGGTGACCGGTCCGCCGGCCGGCTTCGACGTCTCGACCACCGGGCTGCTGGCGGGCAATACCATCAATCTGACCTACACGGATTCGAGCAACGTCCAGCGCCAGGTCAAGATCGTCAACGTCAACGATCCAGCGGCGCTGCCGCTGCGGAATGCTACCGGTGCCAACCCGTCCTATGTCGGCGTCGACTTCTCGCTCGGCATGGCCTCGGTGGTGTCGCAGCTCAACAGCGCGCTCGGTGGCGCGCATCTGCAGTTTGCCAATCCATCCGGCACCACGCTGCGCATCACCGATGACGGCACAAGCCAGGCGACGGTCAAGGCGGCCTCGGCCACCACCACAGTGCAGACGCTCGCCAGCGGCAACGCGCAACTGCCGGTCTTCACCGATGGCGGCGCGCTGTACACCGGCGCGATCACATCGACCGGCTCGCAGATGACGGGGCTCGCCGGGCGGCTCAACATCAATCCGGCGCTGCTCAACGATCCGACCAAGCTGTCGACCTATTCGACCTCGCCGCAGACCGCGGCCGGCGACTCGACGCGGCCGGACTTCCTGTTCGCGCAGCTCACCTCGGCGACCTTCAGCTACTCGCCAACCACCGGCCTTGGCTCGGCGGCGCAGCCGTTCCAGGGCACGGTGTCCGGCTATCTGCAGCAGTTCGTCAGCCAGCAGGGCAGTGCCTCGACGCTGGCGACCCAGCTCAGCCAGGGTCAGAGCGTCGTGGTCAGCACGCTGAAGGAGAAGTTCCAGAGCACGGCGGGGGTCAACATGGACAGCGAGATGTCCAACCTGATCCAGGTCCAGAACACCTATGCGGCCAACGCCCATATCATGTCGGTCGTGCAAAGCATGATGCAGAGCCTGCTCCAGGCATTTTAGTGAGGCGCGTGTAAGATGTCGATCAGCAGTGTCAATTACGGAAATTCCCTGCTCGGCCTGTCCGTGCGGAACATCTCGAACCAGCTCGCGGACCTTTCCACGCAGCTCTCGAGCGGCGTCAAGGCGAACAACTACGCCGGCATGGGGCCCGACGAGGGGTTCGCGATCGCGGCGCGGGCGCAGCTCTCGAATATCTCGGCCTTCACGCTGACGATGACCCACGTCAATACCGTGATCGGCGCGGTCAATACCTCGCTGCAGTCGCTGTCCAAGATTCATGACCAGGTCCAGAGCGGCGCCTCGGCGACGCCGCAGAACCTGACCAGCACCGGCCAGACCACCGGACAGTTGACGGCGCTGTCCAACCTGTCGGCCATCACCGGCATCCTCAACACCCAGGTCGGCGATCGCTACATCTTCTCCGGCAGCGCCACCGACCGGCCGGCGATCGCGTCGGCCGACGACATCCTGAACGGCACCACGACGCAGGCAGGCCTGAAGCAGGTCATCGCCGAGCGGCAGCAGGCCGATCTCGGGCTCAACGGTCTCGGGCGTCTCAACCTTTCGGCGTCGGCCACGATGCCGATCACGCTGGCGGAGGACGTCGCCGGCTCGCCGTTCGGTTTCAAGCTGAGCGGCGTGACTTCGTCGCTCACCAACGCCACGGTGACCGGGCCGTCCGGCTCGCCTGCGGGCATTTCGGTCGACCTCACGGCGGGCAATCCGAATGCGGGCGACCAGATCAGCTTCACCTTCAAGCTGCCCGACGGCACCTCGGAATCGATCAAGCTGACGGCGTCGACCACGACGCCGGCGCCGACCAATACGTTCGCCATCGGTGCGACGCCGGCGGCCACCTCCGCCAATCTCAACGCGGCGCTCAACACGGCGCTGTCGACGCTGGCCAACACCTCGCTGACCGCCGCCTCGGCAATCGTCGCCGGCGACAACTTCTTCAACACGGCGAGCTCCGTGTCGGGAACGGCCGTCAACAACAAGGCTACGACGCCCGCGCCGATCACCGGGGCGACGCTGCTGTCGGGCCCGGCAAATAGCGACTCGCTCACGACCAATTTCACCGCCGGCGATACCATCGCCGTGAACGGGCAGACGCTGACCTTCGTCGCCTCCGGCGCCAACGGCAACAACCAGATCAACGTCGGCGACAGCGTGCAGACGCTGCTGTCTAAGATCGACACGCTCAGTGGCACGTCGAAGCCGTCGACGATCAGCGGCGGCGTGATCACCTTGCGCACCGACGACGCCGCCAGCTTCTCGGTGTCGAGCTCGAACGCGGGTGCGTTCGCGGCGCTGGGCTTCTCCGGCACGGTGACGGCGGCGACGCCGCCGTTGCGTGTCTCCGGCTCGCCGCTGGGGTCGGCGACCAGCCTCGTCAACGGGTCGGCCAACACCGTCGCCTGGTACACCGGCGACAGCGGTCCCGGCTCGGCGCGGTCGAGCGCGACCATCCGGATCGACACCGCGCAGAGCATTCAGTTCGGCGCCCAGGGCAACGAGTTCGCGATCCGCAACCTCGTGCAGCAGACCGCGGTCTATGCCGCCGTCAACACGCCGCCGGCGGGAGCGAATGCGCCGCAGCAGATCGGCGCGCTCAGCCAGCGCATCGCCGCCAACCTGACGCCGCAGCTCGGTCAGCAGTCGATCTCGGACATCCAGACCGATTTCGCCAACGCCCAGACCACGATGAAAGACGCCACGGCGCGTCAGACCCAGGCCAAGGCCGCGATGCAGAGCATGGTCGACCAGACCGAGGGCATCTCGCAGCAGGAGGTGGCGAGCCAGATCCTGCAGCTGCAGACCAACCTCCAGGCGTCCTACCAGACGACGGCGATGCTGGCCCAGCTCACGCTCGTGAAATATCTGTAGCGCCCCGGAGGCGGCGGTTAGGTTTTCGTTAACCACGTCTCTTTAGCTTTTGTTCAGATCTGGGGCGAGAGCCTCTTTGTCTGGAGGCGGACGTGAGTGACGGAACCGACGAGCGCATTCACTTGGTGATCGCGACACCATGCTTCGGCGGCCAGGTGTCGAGCATCTATGCGAGCTCGATCTTCGCCCTGCAGCGCGAGTTGCGCGCCACCTCGAACGTCGACCTGACCGTCCACATGCGCGACGGTGATGCGCTGATCACCCGGGCGAGGGCGAATCTGGTCACCCTGTTCCTCAATGATCCCTCGGCCACGCATCTGTTGTTCGTCGATGCGGATATCGGCTTCACGCCAAGGCAGGTGTTCCGGCTGATCGAGTCCGGCGGCGACATGGTCGCCGGTGTCTATCCGGTCAAGAAGGTCAATTGGAACAAGGCACGCCGCGCCATCAACGACAACCGGATGGACGTGCCGGCGGCGTCGCTCGATTACGTGCTGGAGATCGACAATCCGGACCACGTCGCGGTGGTCAACGGCTTCACCCGCGTGCGCTATGCCGGCACCGGCTTCCTGATGATCCGCCGCCGCGTCGTCGAGGCAATGATCGCGCACCCGGCCTACGCGCCGCTGCAGTTCTTCCGCGAGCATTCGCAGGACGCGCTGGCCGGCTGCCCGAACCGCTTCGCGCTGTTCGAATGCATGATCGATCCTGAGACGGGCACCTATCTCAGCGAGGATTTTGCGTTCTGCAGGCGATGGACCGATCTCGGCGGTGAGATCTGGGCCGATCTCGACAGCCGGCTCGATCATGTTGGTCCGTCCGTGTTCCACGGCAATGTCGCCTCGCAATTCGCGTCGGCGGTGGCGGTTCCTACCGCTGCCGCGGCCGACGCAGCCTGATGATCCGCGTGATGACCCCGGCGGCAACCCAGTCGCACATCTCTCAGCCATCCCCGATCGACCGGCGCGAGCAGGGCGCCGCGACCGGACTGCGTGATCTGTTTGCCTTGCTCGGCGATCTCCTGATCGACGGCGGCGACACGCGCCTGGCGCTCGATCGCCCCTGGGGCCGCAACGTCTATGGCTGCGGGCCGTCGCCCGAACCCGATGTGCTGTGCTTCGCATCGAGCACGGCCTCGCCGATTTCGGAACGCGCCTATGCGCGTGTCGAGCTGGCGCGCGAGCAACTGATGCATGCGGCGATCTCGCTCGGCCTCGACGCGGCGCTCGACCGGCGCACCGAGGAGATGCGCTGCGAATTGCGTGGATATCTCGGCCTTGCCGACGAGGTCGACATCGTGTTCTCGCCGTCCGGCACCGACTCGCAACTGCATGCGCTGGCGCTGGTGCGGGCGGTGCTGGGTGAGGCCGTCACGAGCATCGTCGTCGGCGGCGACCAGACCGGCAGCGGCACCGCCACGAGCGCCCGGGGACACCATTTCAGCACGCGGACGGCCAACGGTCTGGCGGTGCGAATGAACACTCCGATCGACGGGCTTTCGGGCGACGCAGTGTCGCTGCCGCTGCTCGACGGCGCATCGATGCAGCCGCGCGCTGATATCGACGCCGAGGTGCTCGACAGCGTCGAGGCGCTGGTGCGGAACGGTCGTAGCGTCTTGCTGCAGGTCATGGATTCCTCCAAGCTCGGCTGGCGCGCGCCGGACATGGCCTGCCTGGACGAGGTGGCGCGGCGCTGGCCGGGGCGCGTCCAGGTCGTCGTCGATGCCTGCCAGATGCGGCTCGGCGCGGCGCGGCTGCGCGATCATCTCGAGCACGGCCATCTGGTGCTCGTCACGGGCTCGAAGTTCTTCGGCGGCCCCGCCTTCAGCGGCGCGCTGCTGGTGCCCGCGGCCGCAGCGGCTGCGCTGCGCAGCGGGCATCCGATCGCGCCCGGCCTGTTCGACTACGTCAATCGCAGCGATTGGCCGCTCGCCTGGACGGATCTGCGCGCGCGCACCGCGCCGCGCGCCAATATCGGCCAATGGCTGCGCTGGGAAGCCGCGCTGGCGGAGATCGCGGCGTATCACGCCGTGCCTGAGACGTTCCGTCGGATGGCGATCCGGCAGCTCGGCGAGTCTATCGAAAGCCTACTGATGCTGTCGCCGGTGCTGCGTCCGATCACCACCCGCGTCCCCGCGCAGGATGGGAGCGATGGCGAATTCGGCTTTCCCACCATCTTCCCGTTCGCGCTCCAGCGCGATGGCGGTCCGCTCGGCCTCGGTGAGACGCAGGCGGTGTATCGCGCGCTGCAGCGCGACCTCGGCAGCCGCTTCACTGGACGCGCGGCCGAGGTTGCCGCGCGCCAGTGCCTGATCGGCCAGCCGGTGCGGATCGAGCGCGCGGGCGAGGCGCCGACGGCCGCGCTGCGGCTGTGCATCGGCGCGCGCCAGGTGACGGACGCGTGGTGCGCTGACGTCACCGTCGCCCGGGTCAATCTCGATTCCGACATCGACCGCGTCGCCGACATCGTCGCCAAAACAGAGCTGCTCGTATCGGATCTGAGCAGCCAGGATCTCAGGGACATCTGCAATGCCGACTGATTTGCTCGCGCTGGCCGAGGCCAGCGGCGCAGGATATGCCGACCGGATCGGCATGGCCAAGCTCGCCAAGGCCGCCTTCGACGGCCAGGACCTGAAACCGATGTGGGCCGCCTTGCTCGCCAAGCTGCTCGACGGCCGCGCGCAGCCGGGCGAGGGGCTCGATCTCGCGCTGGTCGCGCAGCTCATCGGCGAGAAATCGTCCGGGCTCGCGATCCAGTACGACGTTCTGCAGTCGCAGCAGCTCTACCGCGTTGCCAGCAACAGTGCGACGCCGCGGCTGCGCGTGCTCGCGCTCGCTGCGGCCACCGACATGGGCAGCAACACGCCGATCGAGTTCCTGCTCGAGGACAGCGACATCGAGCTGCTGCTGCTCTATGTCGTTCCGGGCGCGGACCTGCTGGCGCCTTTGCCCGCTCATGACGTCGCCATCGTCATCGCCTCCGATTCCGAGGATTGTCAGCACGCGCTGCGCGAGATCGATGCCGTCGCGGCGCGCTGGCCGCGTCCGCTGCTGAATCCGCCGGAGCGGATCTGGCATCTCGATCGCGACAAGCTGCATGCGCTGCTGGCCGGCATCGACGGGCTCACCATTCCGGCGACCATCCCCGTCGACCGCGAGCGTCTTATCGAGATCGCCGACGAGCGCGAATGGATCACGGACGTCGACCACTCGCTCGCCTTCCCGGTCATTGTCCGGCCGCGCGGCTCGCATGCCGGCGTCGGCCTCGAGAAGATCGACGAGCCGCTCGAGCTGTCGCTCTATCTCGACGAGCGCGACGAGCAGGAATTCTTCGTCTCGCGCTTCGTCGACTATGCCAGCGAGGACGGCCAGTTCCGCAAGTACCGCATCGTGTTCGTCGACGGCACGGCCTACGCCTGCCACATGGCGATCGCGCGGCGCTGGGACATCTGGTACCTCAACGCCAACATGGCCGGCAGCGAGAGCAAGCGCCTCGAAGAGGCGACCTTCATGCAGACCTTCGATATCGGCTTCGGCCGCCGTCACCGCAGCGTGCTCGATGCGATCGCCGCGCGCGTCGGCCTCGATTATTTCATCATCGACTGCGCCGAGACCAGGGACGGCGCGCTGCTGGTGTTCGAGGCCGACAACACGGCCGTCGTCCACAACATGGATTCGCCGGAGGTCTTCCCCTACAAGCCGCCGCAGATGCAGAAGATCTTTGCGGCCTTCGCGGCCATGATCGACAAGCGCGCCGCGTCGCGGGCGGAGCAGGCGGCGTGACCGCCGGGCTGCGCATCGATCCAGCATCGCGGACGGCGGAGACGCTCGATCCGCAACATTGGGACGAGATGCGCGCGCTCGGTCATCGCATGCTCGATGACATGATCGACTATGTCGCTGATATCCGCGACCGGCCGGTATGGCAGCCGATGTCGCAGGCGACGCGGCGGTGCTTTCGCAGCGAGCTGCCGCATGCGCCGACCGATCTCGCCGATGTCTATCGCGACTTCAGCGAGCTCGTCGTTCCCCATGCGACCGGCAACGTTCATCCCGGCTTCATGGGCTGGGTCCATGGCGGCGGCACCGTGGTCGGAATGCTCGCCGAGATGCTCGCTGCCGGATTGAACGCCAATCTCGGCGGCCGCGATCACGCGCCGATCGAGATCGAGCGGCAGGTCGTCGACTGGATGCGCCAGTTGTTCGGCTTTCCGGCAAGCGCGAGCGGCATCTTCGTCACTGGTACGTCGATGGCGAACCTGATGGCCGTGCTGGTGGCGCGCCGCTCCACGCTCGGCGCGTCGGTTCGCAATGCCGGCCTCGGTGACGACGGCCGGCGCTTGCGCGCCTACACCTCGAGGGCCGCGCATGGCTGCATCGCCAAGGCGATGGACATTTGCGGACTGGGCAGCGACGCGCTCGGCTGCATCGCGGTGGATGCCGCACATCGCGTCGACGTCGGCGAGCTGCGGACCGCGATCGCGCGCGATCGCGCCGCGGGACTGCATCCGTTTCTCGTCGTCGCCTCGGCGGGCACCGTCGATATCGGCGCCATCGACGACCTCGCTGATATTGCCGAGCTCTGTCGTGCCGAGGGGCTCTGGTTTCACGTCGACGGCGCCTTCGGTGCGCTCGCGATGCTGTCAGCGGAGCTCGCACCGAAGCTCGCCGGCATCGAGCAGGCGGATTCGATTGCGCTGGATTTTCACAAATGGGGGCAGGTGCCCTACGATGCGGGCTTCCTGCTGGTGCGCGATGGCACCAAGCATCGCGACGCCTTCGCCTCGCCGGCCGCCTATCTGCGCCGCGAAACCCGTGGTCTCGCGGCGGGCACCGAGTGGCCCTGCGATCTCGGTCCTGATCTGTCGCGCGGCTTCCGGGCGCTGAAGACCTGGTTCACGCTGAGGACGTTCGGCACGGACGCGCTCGGCGCCGTGATCGCGCGAAGCTGCGAGCTCGCGCGCCATCTGGAGGCGCGGGTGCGCGCCGAGCCCGAGCTCGAGCTGTTGGCGCCGGTCAATCTCAACATCGTCTGCTTCCGCTATCGTGTCGACGATGCCGATGCGCTCAACGGCGAGATCGTCGCCGACATCCACGAATCCGGCCTCGCCGCGCCGTCGACCACGATGCTCGACGGACGGCTGGCGATCCGTGCCGCGATCGTCAATCATCGTACCGGGACGAGCGACATCGACCGGCTGATTGCGGCGGTCCTCATGTTCGGCCGCCAGCGCGCGGCCGGTCTCACGCCGTTGATCGAGGTCGATGCGCCGCCGCTGGCGCTCTGAGCGCAAACCGCATCTCGGCGTCGTCCGCTGGTCGATGACGACCGCCGGCAGAATGTCGCCGCGCGTGTCGAAACCTTTCCAAAGGTGGTTGACGCGTTGTGAACGACGGGCGCGTTTGTTGAATCAACGAGCCTTTTCAAAGGGCGTTCTTGCGCGATGACGCGGCAATGAGCCGCGCCGATGCGCCTGTTCCGCTGATTGAGGCGGCTGCGCACCACAGCCCTTCAGCGTTTGTTAGCCACTGCCATTCACCGTGACGCCCGTCGTCCGGGGTCGTTCAAATCGACCTGGGCTGCACCCTGATCTCGAAGGGATCGGGGTTTATTTCACACCAGAAGGGTATGAAAATGTCAGGTATCGTCCTCTCGGCGTCGGTGCGCCAGAATCTGCTGTCGCTTCAGTCGACGGCTCAGCTCCTCGCCACCACCCAGAACAATCTCTCCACGGGCAAGAAGGTCAACTCGGCGCTCGACAATCCGACCAACTTCTTCACCGCCCAGGGTCTCGACAACCGCGCTTCCGACATCTCCAATCTGCTCGACGGCATCGGCAACGGCGTGCAGGTGCTGCAGGCCGCCAACACCGGCATCACCTCGCTGCAGAAGCTCGTCGACAGCGCCAAGTCGATCGCCAACCAGGTGCTGCAGAGCGCGGTGGGCTACTCCACCAAGTCGAATGTCACCTCCGCGGCTCTGACCGGGGCGAGCGCCACCGACCTGCTCGGCTCCAGCTCGACGGCTGTGACCGGTTCGGTCGTGCAGAACGACAACACCACCCCGGCGGCGATCACCGGCTCGACCAAGCTGTCGGGCACGGCGGGCACCGCGTCGAACAACCTCGCCACCGGCATCACCTCCGGTGAGACGCTGGTCGTCAACGGCACCACCTTCACCTTCGTCACCGGCACGTCCTCGTCCGGCACCAACATCGGCATCGGCGACAGCGTCAGCAACCTGCTGTCGGCGATCCAGACCCAGACCGGCGTCACCGCGTCGATCACGGCGGGTGCGATCACCTTGACGCCGCCGGCGGCGGGATTGACGCTCTCGGGCAGCACCGGCACCTTGGGCAAGCTCGGGCTGACTGCTGTCGGCGACGGCTTGTCAGGTCAGACCTTGACGGTCGGCGCCACAGGAGGTGGCACGGCGACCAGCATCACGTTCGGTCTAGGGACAGGACAGGTCAAGTCGCTGAACGATCTCAACGCCAAGCTCGCAGCCAACAACCTGCAGGCCACGGTCGACTCGTCCACCGGCAAGATCTCGATCACCACGACCAACGACGCGGCTTCGGCCACGATCGGCGCGATCGGTGGTACGTCGGCTGCGGCCAGCCAAGCCTTCAACGGTCTGACGGCGGCGGCTCCGGTGGCGGACGCGACCGCGCAGACGCAGCGCGCGAGCCTGGTCTCGCAGTACAACAACGTGCTGGCGCAGATCAACACGACCGCG